>DATJRT010000098.1:0-35495 GCA_035504495.1 Occallatibacter sp. | reverse complement strand
CAGGCCTTCGACGCCTGCATGAAGAAGTGCGCCCGCAAAATGAGCCGCTGGTCCGCCGAGCAGGACTCCGCCGTGGAGGCCGCAGCCGCCTATCGCGCAGCCATGCCGCAACTCGTCGGCTTCGATGGTATCCGCGACTTTGTCGCCTGCGTGGCCTATGGCGCCCTCATCAACGCCATTCCGCCCGAGCGCACCGGCCAGCTCCTCTATGCCGCCCAGGTCGCCCTCACCCTCCTGCCCCGCGCCTGATCCCTGCTCCACCCCCACCCTCCCACCCCACCCCGCCAAAATCTCCGCAACACGCACAAAAGAAAACGTTTGTGGGGAGATTTGCGCGCCCGAACCTTGCAAATCCCGTCAAATCTCTGCACCAGCCTGCAAAACCCGAAGCTCACTCCGGGAACGGCACGGCCCGCGCCGGGGGGGCGAAAATCGCTCCCTGTGAAACCGTGAGCGCGACAAGTCTGGGCTCTGCCATCGAATCCGTGCGATACGCTGTTGCCATGTGCGGGCGATATTACCGGCGATCGGACAAGCAGCGCATTGCCGAAGCGTACCGGCTGGGCGAGATTCCCTTCGACCTGGTTCTGCCGGACTGGAACTTCAACGTGGCGCCGACCAGCTTTCAGCCGGTAATCCGCCTACGGTGTGAGGCGGACGGGCGACTGGCGCGGGAGGCGCACGCGCAAGAGACCCGGGACGCCGGGGGGCGCGAGCTGGTGCTCATGCGCTGGGGACTGGTGCCGGGCTATACAAAGCAGCTCTCGGACGTGAAGGGCATTTCCACCATCAACGCGCGCGCGGAGACGCTGGCAAAGAGCCCGGTATGGCGCGGGCCGTTGCGGAAGCGCCGCTGCCTGGTTCCCGCCGACGGCTTCTATGAGTGGAAGCGGCTGGACGGGAAGAACAGCCCCGGCGAAAAGGCGAAGCAGCCGTATGCTTTTCACATGGCCGACGACGCGCCGTTTGCGTTTGCGGGGCTTTGGGATGCGTGGAAGGCGCCCGACGGAAGCTGGCTCGAGTCGTTCAGCATCGTGACCACCGAGGCCAATGCGCTGATGGCGCCGGTGCACAATCGCATGCCGGTGATCCTCGCGCCCGGCGACTACGACCGCTGGCTGGACGCGGAACGGGATCCGGCTCCGCTCGACCTGTTGCGGCCGTATGCGGCGGACGCGATGGCCTGCGCACCGTGCAATCCCAAGGTGGGCAACACGCGCAACAACGGTCCGGAGATGCTCGACGCGGCATGATGCAGGTCTGAGTCCGCTCCCGCGCAGCGGTGGTCTCTCCCACCTGCGTGCCATGCCTGACGGAGATTGCCGTGTGATACATTTGCGCCATGCATTGGAAGGGTTTGGCGATTCTGGCCCTGCTGGCGGCAATGGCGCAGGGAAGGCCGGCGGTGTGGGCGCAGGCAGCCGCAAACCCTGCCGGCGCGGGCCAGACAGCGCCGCCCACCTATCCCAAGCCGTACACGCCGCGCCCGGCGACCTCGCCCTACACGGGCGCACAGCCCTATACGCCGCGGCCAGCGACCTCGCCGTACACCGGCGCTCAGCCCTATACACCCAGACCGGCAGCATCCGCGAGCGGCGCGCAGAATCTGAACCATCCCCCAGCGGCTGCCGCCAGTCCGGAAGACAACACGCCCACGGATGAGCCGACGCCGCAGATCACCATCGCCACGCCTGCCCCTGCGGCTGCGCCCTGGCTGTGGCCGGACCGCATTGCCTGGATAGCCAGGATTGTGCTTTTCCTCTTCGGCTGCGTGGGGGTTTATATCGGGCTCTCGCTGCTGCGCAAGATCGACCGGCAGACGCAATATGCCGAGACCGCGGCGCAGTCCGCGGCCTTGAGCGCGCAGGCCGCGCTGTTGCACGCGCAGGCCATCGTGCGCTCAGAGCGGCCGTGGATCCTGGTGACGGTTGAGCCGTCAGGGAAAGTGGAGAACCGCTTCATGATCGTGGCCACCAATCGCGGCCGCGGGCCGGCCAGGATCCTTTCCGCAGTGGAAAAGATCACCACCGAGATCGATCAGTCCTCCCTGCCTCCGGAGCCGGATTACGAGGATGCGGAGACCAACGAGTCTCTCGACGCAGTCATCTTGCTTCCGGGCGAATCGACAGGGATCAAGTCCTTTGGCCGGGACGACGTGCGCGAGTTCTGCGTGAACGAAGAGCAGTTCAAGCGCGTGGAGCGATGGGAGGAAGTGATTCTGCTTTACGGCAAGATTGTTTACGAAGACCTGGTGGACCTGGGCAACGTGGAGCCGTGCCAAACCGCATGGTGCTGCTGGTATATCCACGGACGCCAGAACAGCGGCATGGTGATGGCCGGCCCGCCGGCCTATAACCGGCACACGTAGGGTGAGGTTTCCCGGCCTAAGCGCACGGAGCGCGGTCAGGCGCAAAGAGCGCGGTCAGGATGGGGCGCAGGGAAATTTGAGGGTTGGCTACGCGGTCGCGGTTTCGCGCAACGGCTGCTCGGCAAAGGCCGGGTCGGTTTCGGCCAGGCGGATAAGCCGGTGCAGATAGGCGCGGGAGATGCAGAGGCTGCGCGCGGCCAGGGTCTTGTTGCCGTTGTTCTCGCGCACGGCGGCTACGGCCAGCTTGATCTTGTAATCGCGGAGCTGACGCTCGAAGGAGCCGGCCGGCTGATAGTCGCCGATGTCGACCACGCCGTCGAAGGCGGTCCCATCTTCGTCCGCCTGCAGGTTCAGGTTGAGATCTTCGGCGCGCACGCTGCGGCCGGGCGCGAGGATGATGGCCCGCTGCAAGACGTTTTCGAGCTCGCGCACGTTGCCGGGCCAGGGATAAGTCTGCAGCATCTCCATGGCCTCAGGCTCGATGGAGTCCATGGGCTTCTGGAAGAGCTGCGCATAGTGATGCAGGAAGTGCCGCGCGATGAGGGGAATGTCTTCCATGCGGTCCTGCAGCGGCGGCGACTCGATACGCATCACGTTGATGCGGTAGAAGAGGTCCTGGCGGAACTTGCCTTCCGCGACCAGCTTCGAAAGGTCCTGATGGGTGGCGAAGATGAGCCGGGCGCGCAACGGGACGAGGCGGCTCGAGCCCAGGCGGCTGAACTCCATCTGCTGGAGAACGCGCAGCAGCTTGACCTGGGTGTACAGGCTCAGGTCGCCGATTTCGTCCAGGAAGAGAGTGCCGTCCGCGGCCTGCTCGAAGTAGCCTTCGCGCGCGCCGACGGTGCCGGTGAACGCGCCTTTTTCGTGGCCGAAGAGCTCGGCCTCAATCAAAGTTTCGGGAATGGCGCCGCAGGAGACGGCCACAAACGGCTTGTTGGCGCGCGAGCCGAGATTATGAATGGCGCGGGCGATCAGCTCCTTGCCGGTTCCGCTTTCGCCAGTAATCAGCACCGAAGCGTTGAGATTGGTGACGCTGCGGACAAGCTGGAAGACGCGCTGCATGCTGGGGCTGGAGCCGAGAATCTGGTCGCAGTTGCCGGGATCTTCCGCGCGCTTCTGCACCGTGTGCAACTGCTGCTTGAGCGCGGAGGTCTCGTAGGCCCGGGTCAGCATGGTTTTGAGATCGCGGACCGAAGGCGGCCGGCGGCAGTAGCCGAAGGCTCCGGTGCGGACCAGCTCAAATGCCGTGGAGCGCAGGGCGTCGTCGGCCATCAGGATGGCGGGAACGTTGGAAGCGATGAGCAGGCGCGAGCGCTCGATGCGCTCCTGCAGGGATTCGCGGTGGGAAGAGAGGTCCAGGATCATTACGTCGCAGCCGCCCGCCGAAACCAGGCTGTCCATGCCCTCCCCGTCCGACTCGAGCAGGACGTTGAACTCTTTCCCAAGAGCAGAGGAAAGGAGGGGATGCAGCGTGCGATCTTCCGAGTAAAGACCAATCCTGATCATGGGTGCGCAGCTTCCTCCCCTGCTGGATTTTCGGCGACCGTCCCTGGATCCACGCGGGGCTCGTTATATGGCGATGTAGAACTATAATCATGAATCGGCTGTGGAATGCCAATCCCTGAATAGTGCTAAAGAATGCGACATTGGTAATCCACAAGTGCGGAGATCGGTAATAAACTTGCTATGACGGGCCTTTGCGCCACGGAAAGCTGGTTTTAAATGAAATCAATTCTTGGACTTAAGGAAGCCTTTCGGGCCTGAACGGCCGTCCTGCGTCCGCCGGTGCGCAAGCTCCGCCTCTCTTGCCGCAAGGTATTTGATCGTTTTGGGTTAGGCGATCAAGCGCTGCGGCTGCCCGATTTCCCGCCCTGGTAATCGAGCGTTGCTGAGCGAACGGGAGCCTGAAACGGCAGTACCACTTTTGTGTTATGGCAGTAACGCGCAATCGCAATTACTCGTGGATTGCAAATTCGCTACGCTGAATTCGGCAATCCAACGAACGGCCCGGCGCTTGCAAGGTTTTGTGGCGAATCTCGGCCAATCAGCTGACTTCCTCACCCTGCGCAGAGCATTCCTGTTTTTGCCCAATTTGCGGGAGATGGGCGGCCATTGGCGCCGGCTACCGATCCTGCGCAGGTGCAAATTTTCTGAAGTTGATCTAAGCGCTTGCCGATCTTAGGTTTGAAAAAACGGCGGCAGGCGGGGAGCGCGAGAAAGCCGCATGGCTTGAGGGAGCAGCCAGGCCACGTAAGCAGGAGAGGATTTTGCCCGGAAACAACTCATTTTGGGCGTGTATACGGTTCGCCTCACCAGCGCAAAAGGCGTGTAAACGCCCGTGTACACCTGATTACCCATGACGCCGGTAACCGATTGAATGCAGAGGTTCCCGAGAATTCAGGGGTTTGGTTGAAGAATTGCTTTAATTAGCTGTTACCGGCATCGCGGAAAGGGCAAAGGGAGATGGGAGTGCACTCGTTCGCCTGGTGGCCGACGTTGATCGTTGTGGGCGTAGCCACGTTCACCGATCTGCGCAGCCGCCGTATCCCGAACTGGCTCGTGCTCCCGTTTTTGCCTTTGGGCATTGCGGTTTCGGCCTGGTTTCACGGCTGGCATGGGGCGGAGCAGAGTCTGGCCGGAGCGGGGCTGGGAATTGTGATCTTCGGGATTCTTTACTGGAAGTTCGGCATGGGAGCGGGAGACGTAAAACTTTGCGCTGCGATCGGGGCCTGGATTGGGCCCAGCCAGTTTCTCATCGCCGTGCTGCTCACTGCCCTTGCCGGGGGACTGGTGATTCTGATCTGGGCAGTTTGCAGAGTTCTGCTGCGGCTGATGGGGCGGAGAACGCGGGAAGAGGCGTCGTTCGGCAGTTTGATGGAGACCAAAATGCCGTATGCGCCGGCGATTGCGATTGGAACGCTGATCTCGTTCTTTGCGCGATAAGGCGCCGCAGGAGCAACGCAAGGAGCAGTGATGGACAACATGTTTGCCAACGACCCGGATCCGAACGACGCGCAAGAAATGCAGTATGAATCAAGGAGCGAGAGCACCGTGACCACTGATTCTTCCCCATATTTCGGTTCGCAATATCCGGAATCGATCGGCGCGACGTCGCTGTCGATCGCGTTGATTGGGCCGAGCGAAGAGCGGCGCGGGGCGGCGATGCGGGCCATGGCCGGCTCGGCGGGGAATGAGGTGCGCGAGTTCAACGCCTACCCGGCGAGCCTGGACGAAGTGCCCAAGATGTTCGACCGGCATTACGACGTGGTGATGCTCGATCTCGATGCCGACCCCGAATACGCGCTGGAGCTGGTGGAGAGCATCTGCGCTACGGGACCGTTGACGGTAATGGTGTACTCAGAAAAATCCGATCCCGATCTTCTGTTGCGCTGCATGCGCGCCGGGGCCCGCGAGTTTCTCACGTTTCCGCTGGATTCGAATGTCGTGGCCGAAGCGCTGGTACGGGCGGCTGCGCGGAGGCCCCTGGTCAAGACGAGCAAGAAGACGGCGGGCCGCCTGCTTACCTTCATCGGAGCCAAAGGCGGCGCCGGCGCAACCACGATTGCCTGCAATTTTGCCGTGGCGCTGGCGCAGGATCCCAGCCAAAAGACGCTCCTGATCGATCTCGACCTGCCGCTGGGCGACGCGGCGCTGAACCTGGGCATCGCGGCCGAGTATTCGACCATCAACGCTCTGCAATCCACCAACCGGCTGGACGCGAGCTTCCTCTCCCAGCTTCTGGTCAAACACAGCTCGGGAGTCTCCGTGCTGGCCGCGCCGGGCAAGTTCATCCCATACGAGACAACCGACGAGGCCATCGACCGGCTGTTCGAAGTGGCGCGGCAGGACTTTGACAATGTCGTCGTGGATTGGGGATCGAGGCTGGATTTCTCGGGCACGGCGGTGCTCAAGGAATCGACCACCATTTATCTGGTCACGCAGGCGGGCATTCCCGAGCTGCGCAATTCCAACCGCCTCATCCAGCAGTTTTTCCAGGGACCTTCGCCGCGTCTGGAAATCGTGATCAATCGCTACGAACCGCGATCACTGGGAGTGGCCGAGGAGCACATCACCAAGGCCCTGACGCGGCCGGCGCAGTGGAAGATTCCCAACGATTATCCTTCGGTGCGCAAGATGCAGATCAACGCCACGCCGCTGGCGCTGGCGGATACGCCGATTGCGCGGCTGATCAAGCAAATGGCGCGCTCGGCCACGGGACAGGCGGAAGCGCAGCCGAACAGCAAGAAGAAGGGTTTCAGCCTGTTTGGATAAACGGGCGCGCCTTCCAAGGCGAACACGAAGTGAGGATGGACGGTAGAACGTGGAACTGCTGAATCTGGAAAAGTACAAAGCGGAAATTCATCGCACGCTGATCTCGAAGCTGGATCTCGAAAAACTCTCGCGCGTCAACTCCAGCCAGGCGCGGCAGGCGGTTTCGAGCATCGTGAAGGAGATCATTGCCGACCAGCGCGTGCCGCTGAACTACGACGAGCAGGAAAAGATCCAAGCCGACCTGCTCGACGAAGTCTTCGGCCTGGGACCGCTCGAGCCGCTGCTGCGCGATCCCAAGATCTCCGACATTCTGGTCAACGACAAGGATCACGTCTTCGTGGAAAAGGGCGGACTGCTGCAGAAGGTGAATACCTCCTTCCGCGACGACCGCCATTTGCTGCAGATCATCGACCGCATCGTGTCGCGCGTGGGCCGGCGCGTGGACGAGTCGTCGCCGATGGTCGATGCCCGCCTGCCGGACGGCTCGCGCGTGAACGCGATCATTCCGCCGCTGGCGCTGGACGGCCCGTCGCTCTCCATCCGCCGTTTCGGCACCGGACCGCTGGCGGCCAATCAACTGGTGCAGTTGAAGAGCATTTCGCCGGAGATGATGGAAGTGCTGTCGGCGGCGGTGAAGGCGCGCATCAGCATCGTGATCGCCGGAGGAACGGGCGCCGGCAAAACCACGTTCCTGAACATCCTGTCGCAATATATTCCTAACAACGAGCGGCTGGTGACCATCGAGGACGCGGCCGAACTGAGACTGGCGCAAGAGAACATCGTGCGCCTGGAGACGCGCCCGCCAAACATCGAAGGCCAGGGCGCCATCCGCCAGCGGCAACTGCTGATCAACTGCCTGCGTATGCGGCCCGATCGCATCATCATGGGCGAGATCCGCGGCGAAGAAGCGTTCGACATGCTGCAGGCCATGAACACGGGCCACGAAGGCTCGATGACCACGGTTCACGCCAATACGCCGCGCGACGCCATCTCCAGACTTGAATCGATGGTGGCCATGGGCAACATGAACCTGCCCGAGAAGTCGGTGCGGCAGCAGATCGCCTCGGCCATCACTATCGTGGTACAGGCCACGCGCCTGAGCGACGGATCGCGCAAGGTGACCAGCGTGGCCGAGATCACGGGCATGGAAGAGAACGTGATCAGCATGCAGGAGATTTTCACTTTCCAGAAGAAAGGTATCGGCCCCGATGGCAGAGTGATCGGGGTATTCACTCCGACACGTATCCGCCCCAAATTTCTGGAGCGGCTGCGGGTCTCAGGCATTATGCTGCCGCCAACGATCTTCGAACGGGAGACGCTGGTCAATTAAGGGAAAGGGAGCAGAAAGGGGGAACCATGCCAATAGCGATGATTCTGATTTTCGTGGGGGTATTCACCGTCATTGCGGTGCCGATTATCGCCATCGGTTCCACCCGCAAAACCAAGCAGGTGCTGGCTACGCTCGATTCCGCGCTGGCGACCGAGAGCCCCTCGGCGCGCGAGCAGATCGTCAATCTGCGCAAGGACTCCTCCCTGAGCAGCATCCCCTGGCTGAACGCCAAGCTGCTGCGGTTCCAACTGGCGCCTTACCTGCACGGCCTGCTCAAGCAGGCCAACGTGACCTGGAGCGCGGGCCGGTTGCTGGTGGTGACGGCGGCCTGTTTTGCCATTCCCGCCTTCGGCGTCTACAACCAGTTCAACACCATGTGGGGCGCGCTGGCCGCCGGCCTGGTGGTGGCCATGGCGCCGTTCGGCTGGATCGTTTTCATGCGCAACCGGCGCTTCGATCAATTCCAGCAGGGACTGCCGGAGGCGCTCGATCTGATGGTGAGCGCGCTGCGCGCGGGCCACAGCCTGATTGCGGCCATGGGACTGGTGGCGCGGGAGTGCGCCGACCCGGTGGGCGGCGAGTTCCGCGCCTGCTTTGACGAGCAGAACTACGGCCTGGAACTGAAGGCGGCGCTGGACAACATGCTGCAACGGGTTCCGCTGCAGGACCTGAAAATTACCTGTACGGCCATCATGATCCAGAAAGAAAGCGGCGGCAACCTGGCCGAGGTACTGGACAAGACCGCGCACGTGATCCGCGAGCGGTTCCGCCTGAAGCGCGAAGTGCAGGTGCACACGGCCCAGGGGCGGTTGACGGGCTGGATCCTCAGCCTGCTTCCGGTGGCGCTGGGTACCGCGCTCTATTTCGTAAACCCGAGCATGATGAGCGTATTGTGGCATCGGGACATCGGCATCAAGTTGATCTGGACAGCAATCGGTATGACGGTGCTGGGCGGAATTGTGATCCGCCACATCGTCAACCTGGACATGTAGAGGCGAACTCATGGTTGTAATCCTCACCTTCGGCGCGATTTTCCTGCTCTTCGGGAGCGGCGGCCTGCTGCTGTTCTACCGCGAGGCCATGCTCAAGAGAATTTCGGAAGCGATCGATCCCAAATCCGTCAAGCCCAAAGGGCGCTCGGTCCTGGACACGATTCAGCAGACCGGCTCTTCGCTGGGCGGCTGGGTGGAACACTTCGAGCACGTGCTGCCCAAGAGCCAGGCTGAGGTATCGGTGGTATCGCAGCGGCTGATTCGCTCCGGCAACCGCAATGAGTCGGCGATCAAGGTCTTTTACGGCATGAAGGTAATTGCCCCGGTCCTGCTCTGCGTGGTGGCGGCGGTTTCAGGGCTGTCGCACATGATGAGCCCATTTTTTGTCTACGCGACCGCGCTGGGGCTGGGTTTCCTTGGTCCGGATTTCTGGCTTGGCCGGCAGATTACCAAGCGGCAGAAGTGCATCGAGAAGGGACTTCCCGATGTGCTCGATCTTCTGGTCATCTGCATTGAAGCCGGCCTGAGCCTGGACCAGGCCACGGCGCGGACCGCCGAGGAGCTGAGCAAGGCGCAACCGGAGCTTTGCGACGAGCTGACGGTGGTGGTGCTGGAGCAACGCGCCGGGCGGCCGCGAGCCGAAGCCTGGAAGCATCTTGCAGAACGGACCGGGGTGGAGAGCCTGCGTAACATGGTTTCAATGCTGGTGCAATCGGAGCAGTTGGGAACCAGCATCGCCAAGACGTTGCGCATCCACGCCGACACGCTGCGCACGCAACGGGTGCAGGCCATCGAGGAACAGGCGGCGAAGACCTCGGTCAAGCTGGTATTTCCTCTCGTGTTTTTCATTTTCCCGGCGCTGTTTCTGGTCGTACTCGGTCCGGCAGTGCTGATCATGATTGATTCATTCAAAGCGCTTACGAACCAATGAGGGAAGGAGGAGACGCATGGATACGACGATTATCCGGATTGTTGCAATTGCGCTGTTCGTGGTCGTGTTAGTGGTCCTGATACAGCGGCGCCGCACCCGGGTGAAGTAGGTGAACAGTTCGGAGAATCCCGCGGCCCCGAGGCGAACGGAGACAGTAGCCACAGGGCGAAATTGCTAGGGTGAATGACTTGGCCGGCTTTTTTGGATCGCCGGACGCAGATGGGTAAGTTCAAAACAAAAAAGAGAGGAAGGTAGGCATCAATGGATACGACGATTATCCGGTCAGTTGCGGTCGTCCTGTTTCTCATTGTCCTGGTGGTTTTGGTTCAGCGCCGCCGTACGCGTGTGAAGTAAGGCGCAGCGGGGGAGGGTAAGAGGCGGCGCCGTTTCCTGGACGACGTCGCCGCGGGCTGAAGGTCCAGCCGATCGAGGGTTTCCGAGGGCAGGGTTTCCTGCATCCGCGGAGTCTTCGGCAGCGGGAAAGGTGAAGTGTTTTCTTTCGTTCCACAGGGACGGCAGAGCTATCCAGGAAGGATTGGTTTGCATGTACGGGACGCAAGAGGCAGAGAAGATTTACGAGAAACTGGGAGCGGACGGGGAATTGGATACGCTGCTGCCCGGAGGGACTATGGAATCACGGACACATTGCGCCTACAACCAGACCCGCGAATGTTTCCTGGGGCTGGAAGTGACGGCCGCCGACCTGTCCTATGCGGGCATCGTGGAGCTGATGGCCACGATCACGCTGAGGTCGGGCGAGGGCTTGTGGATCGTGCCCTTCCGCGGCGTTCCGGCGACCGGGCTTCCGGCGCCCCTGGATCTGATTTATCTGGATGAGGACTGCCGCGTCATCGATCTGGTGGAGTCGTTCCCCACGTTCCGCGTGAGCTCGTCGAGTCCGCGCGCGGCCAGCGTTCTGGTGCTGCCCGTGCATTCGATTTACTCTTCGCAGACGCAGGTCGGGGACCAACTGGTTTTGTGCATCGCCGAGGAGATGGAGCAGCGACTGGAGCGCATCACCAATCTGCGCGGCGACCCGGCGGCGACCATACAGAGCGCGGTGCTGCTGAGGGAAAAGCCGCTGTGGAGCGGCGGACCGGGGCTGCTGGAGCTGGAGAAGAGAGCCAAGGAGGATCCCGGCCTTGCCCGGCGCACGCATGAGATGCCTCTGGTGCAGCCGGGAGAAGCGCCGTCGCGGCCGCCGCGCACATGGCTGGAGCGCTGGTGGTCTCCCGATCCGCGCAAGGCTCCGCGGGAGATTGTTCCCGGATTGGCGGCTTATTACTGGAACGGCGCGGCACCGGAAGCACACGGCATTCGCGATATCAGCTCTTCGGGCATGTACGTGGTTACGGAGGAACGGTGGTATCCGGGCACGCTGGTCCTGATGACGCTGCAGAGGACCGATTGCGGCGATGAGATCGAGGAGCGCTCGATCGCCGTGCAGTCGCGGGCGGTGCGCTGGGGCAATGACGGCGTGGGTTTGAAGTTCGTGCTGCCGGAGGAGAAGGATCTGAAGCGCGGGCACAACATGCTCGCCGAGGGAGTGGACAAGAAGGCTTTGGAGAGGTTCTTACAGAAGTTAAAGAAAGACAACTGACCCGGGCGAGGCGCCCGAATTATAGAAAGTCGATACGGCTCCGTTCAACGTGAGGAGCAACACGACGGACCGGGAGGACGAAAGATGAAGACACATCTAAACCGCGGCATGCGGCAGGCCCGCGGAATTTTCGGCGCAAAACATAGGGAAGAAAGAACGGAAGCGGCGGCGGGACGGCCGTGGCTCGGCCGCATCCGCAAGAGGATTTGGGGCCGCGAGGAAGGGAACGCGCTGGTGGAGCTGGCTTTTGTGGCGCCGATCATGATGATCATGCTGACCGGCCTGGCCTCCTTTGCCATGGCTCTCTACAGCTATCAGCAGCTTGGGTATGCGGTCTCCGCGGCGGCGCAGCAGGTAGGCGCCCAGCAAGGGCTGATCGGCGATCCGTGCGCGTCGCTCGAGTCGGACATCACCAACGCCTTGCCGGGCTGGACGGTTAACAAGTTCACTTTTACCACTGTCATCACCGATAAGAGCGGGACGCCCAATACCTTCGGCCCCCTGGCCGGCACTGCCTTTACGTGCACTTCCGGCGCGGGCGACATGGCTCTCAACGAGCCGATGACTGTAACCGTCAGCTACCAGTACAGCTGGTTCTCCATATTAACCTGGCGGCCGAACAACACCTTTACTCCGTCGGGCAATCTGACGGTTTCAGAATCGGTACTGGTGGAATAAACGACAAGAAAGGAAGGATCCGATGAGATTCGAGAGGAAAACTATTTTAGGCAGATTATTGAGGGACGAAAGAGGCCAGACGCTGCCGTTTACCGCGGTGATTCTGGTATCGCTTATGGGATTGAGCGGGATGGCGGTGGACGCAGGCCATGGCTACTACGCTTACCAGAGGCTGAAGGTGGCCACCAATGCGGCCACGCTGGCGGGTGCGGCGGGCATGCCCGATACAACCACGGCCACGACCAACGTGAACACGTACAGTTCCGCGACCACGAGCGACAAGAATTATCTGGGGTCGATCATGTCGAACGTGGCCACGACGGTCACCTTCGACTGCGCGTCCACCGTATCGACCAAGCTGGGAGTGGCTTGCGAAGGCGTGGACGGTGCGTCCGGAGGTTACAACGCCCTTACCGTGACACAGACGGCGACGGTGAAGACGTGGTTCGGGGCGCTCTTCGGGATTCCGCAGTTCAATATCCAGGCGCAAGCGATGGCGGCCATGGCGGGCGGGACGAACGTTCCGTATAACATAGCCGTCATCATCGACACCACGAACTCGATGACGGATTCGAGCAAGGAAGCGACCTGTACCAGCGAGGAGATCGTCTGCGCGCTCCAGGGCCTTCAGGTCATGCTGGAGAACATGGATCCCTGCTCGCTGGACGACACCAGCTGCAGCGGAAGCGGCCACTATGTGGACGACATAGGGTTGTTCACATTTCCGCCGGTGTCGGCGGCAACGGTTGCCGACGACTATACCTGCCCCACCCACAATCCCACGATTGTGCCGTACACATTTCCCAACACGTCTCCGGCCTATACCCCCGGAACTGCGCCGGCGACGAATCTGATTCTGCCTTCGACGACGGGCACCTACGAAATCATCCCCTTCAGCAACGATTACAAGACTACGGACGGAGAGACTACGCTGAACATCGCTTCCGACCTGGCCAAGGCCGTGGGCTATAGCGGCACCGGCTGCAACGGACTGGGGGCTCCGGGCGGCGATGGAACCTACTATGCGCAGGCCATCTACGCGGCGCAGGCGGCGCTGGCGGCGTGGCAGACCGCGAATCCGGGCTCGCAGAACATCATGATCATCCTCTCGGACGGCGACGCGGATGCCTGCGCCGCCAATAGCACGACACCGAATACCTCGGCCGGCGCCTGCGGCAAAAGCTCGGGCCAGATCGTGGCAACGACGGGCACCCTGAACGGGACCGGAACGCACAGCACCAATCCCTCGGGGTACGAAAATCCGCTGTATCCTTCCGCGATCGGGCAGTGCGGCCAGGCCGTGGCGGCGGCGCAGTATGCCACGTCGCAAGGGACCATGGTCTACACGATCGGCTTCGAGTCCGAGACCTCGGGGTGCGCAACGGACCAGACATACACCACCTCCGCTCCATCTATCGCTACCTTTACCGGAACAAAGTTTGCCGGATCATCGGAGGCCTGGCCGAGCGGCGGCTCCCTTTCGGGGCAGCCCTGCAACGCCATCGGGTCGATGGCGTCGAATGTCACCATGTTCTATTCGGATAACTCGACCGGATGCCCGGCAATCACGGCAACCAACGCGACATACACGTCGATCGCGCAGATCTTCGAGGCAATCCAAGTTGGGCTCACCTCACCGCGGTTGATCCCTGTGGGTACCACATAATCAGAAGAGAAAGCCGGATCATGCGGAAGGGTACGGGCGAGGAGCCCGTGCCCTTTTGTTTTCGCCGGGAATGGCCGGCTCTTGCGATAGGAACGGCCCGCGTCCATGCAAATGATCGCGGTGAACGAATCGGCGCGGATTGCCGGGGCGAGCTCGCGGGCCCGGATGATCATGGCGCGATGATGCGCCGGGATGGGTGCGTTGGAGCAAGTCAGCTCAGGCAGATCGTCTCAGAAGCCTGACCGGCGCTCTGCAGAGGGCGCGGTTTTTTCCCCGGCGCCTTGCAGGGAAGGCCCTACAACCTTGCATCCGGGCTTGCATCCGAGGCGGGAGCGGGTTCTATTCGAACTCTTCGGGGATGATGAGCAGCACTTCCACCTTGGCGATCTGGCCGTTTTCCGAAGCCGGCCGGAACTGCCAACGGGCCAGCGAATCGAGCACGAACTGGGCCAGAGGAAACGGCGTGGGAAAGACGATGCTGAGAGTTTCAAACCGGCCGGCGTTGTTCACGTAGCCGTGCACCATGAGCGCATCGGTGGTGATGGCGTCGGCGGGAAGGTTGGGACGCACGATGCTGTACGGCCAGGGAGCGTCCAGCCGGACGATGGCGCCTGCGCCGGCTGCGTCGGATGCGCGGGTGGGAGCATACTGCAGGATCCAGCTCTTCTCCAGGCCTACGTGCAGATAGACGGTGTAGGCCATCCTGCCCTTCCACACGTCACCGATCTCGGGATACTGATCCTCGAGCGAATTGCCTACGATGACCGCGCTGAAGGTGCCGTCCTTGGGCAGAGAAATTGCCGTCAGCGTAGGTTGGTCGCCATCGCCCTCGCCGTTGGCAGCGCCTGTCGGCTGATCCGGACCGGCCACGGTGAACTTGCTCGGGTTGCCACCGGCATTGGCGTTGGCCGGGCCCGCGCCGGAATGGGTTCCCTCCATCTTGCCGGGTCCGTTGCCTTCCGCCTTGCTGCCAGGAGCGCCGTTTCCGGTGGTGGGAACGGGCTTGGCAGGGCCGGGCGTCATGGAAGCCGCCTCCTTGGTAGTGGCGGCCGCGGCCTCATTGACCGGAGGCAGCGCCACGGAGCCGTTCTTCAAGCGGATGTCAGAGAGCGAAATGACCGCAGCGGGGGTGGGCTTGGCGGTGTTCTGCGTAACCGTAGCCGGCGTAGGTGCAGGCTGCTGCGGGCCTTTTACAACGATCGGCGTGGTGTTGCTGGGGACCAGAAGCTGGTTCAGCTTTGGCTGCGCGGCCGAGGCAATGGAGATATTGCCCAGATTCTGTTCCTGATTCGGCCGCGTGATTTTGGGCTTGAGGTCGAGCGTAGGCGGCTTGGCCGGCAGCGGGGCCACGATATTGGTCACCGGCATCCTGGCCGGAGTCCAGAGGACGATCTGCGGCAGGGGAATTTCCTGGGTGAGGGTGATATCGGTGTGCACATCCGGTTGAACCAGCGTTTGCGGGCTGATCTTGGCGTGGGGCACCGGCGGCATCACCAGGGACCGCTCCGACTCGGCGCCATTGGATGCGAGCATGTGCGCGGCAGGCTGACGGCGTCCGGGATAGGTGATGTTGTCCTTGGGCGCGTGGCGCGGTGGTATGTCGGGCATGTCCAGTTCGAGATGGCGGACGGTCAAACGGTCGATCGAACTGCGCTCGATGATGGGAGGGTTATAGAAGACGCCGAAAAAGATGAGCGCGATGACGCCGCTGTGCAACAGAAACGAGGCCGCGAAGGAGATCGGGGGGCGGCGGTAATCGGAATTTTCGGTGAAGAGAGTAGTCGTCAGGGGAGAATTCATGAACGAGAGCTTTCCCTCCATCGCCGCGCCCGGCTAAACATTCAGAGTCTTCCGGCCCGGGCCACCGCAGCAAAGGGAAAAACCGCTGGTCCCGCGAGTTCGACGTTCCAAGGCAGCCCTTTTCCGAATGGTTGAGGCCCAGCTTGCCTGGCCGGCGATACGATGCGATTTGCCCTTATGGCGTTGCCGGCCCGTTTGTCTCGCCCAAAGAGAAGATCGGCACTGCGTACCCTTGACTTGAACCCGCGGGCTGCCCGTACGCTGATTCTGGAATTAGGCTCGATCGATTGTACGGTTTTTCCCGGATTGCGCGCATTCCCGGTATTTTTGCGTGTAGCTAAGAGTATGCCATTCCGGGAACGGGTTCAGCTAGATTCGGCATCGCCCATTAGTGCCATTCCTCGTAGCACTTTTGATACCTCAGGCGGGCAAAAAAAGAGAAATGAGTCACTATAGTAAGTGCATGAGCGGATATACTGAAGCGACACGACCCCTCTTCAGGCTCAGTAACGGCGCGTTCTGCCGCTTGCAGGCGTAAATCGCGAGGCTGTTCGGCTGGGCACGTCAATCTGGATGGGGCCCAGAAAAGCGGAGTTGGCGTTGGAATGGAGCCAGCTCAGAGCATGTTGAGAGATGAATCGCAGACTGCTTAGTATCCTTCTTGTCGCGTTCGTGATAGCCAGCGGTTGTACCTTTCTGGTCTATCGAATCCTCGGCCGCATCGTAGTGTCGTCGAAGCCGGTGGCAACCACGAAGGTGGTGGCTGCGGCAACCGATATCAAACTCGGGACGGTGCTGACAAGCTCCGATCTGACGACGACGGATATTGCGGGCACGGTGCCGAAAGGCGCCATCCTGAAGCCGGACGAGGCCATCGGCCGCGGCGTGATTTCCGACATCTATCAGGGTGAGCCAATTCTGGACAGCCGCCTGGCTCCGGTGGGTTCCGGCGGCGGCCTGGCCGCCACCATTCCCGACGGCATGCGGGCCTGCGCCGTCAAGGTAGACGATGTGGTGGGCGTGGCCGGCTTTGTCACTCCCGGCATGCGCGTCGACGTTCTGGTTTCCGGCAACCCTCCCGGGGAAACGCAGGGGAACGAAGGCACGATCACCAAGACCATACTGCAGAACATCGAAGTGCTTTCGGCGGGCACGGACATTCAGAAAGACCAGGAGGGCAAACCGCAGCAGGTGCAGGTGGTCAATCTGCTGGTGACGCCGGAACAGGCTGAATCCCTCAGCCTGGCCAGCCAGCTCAAGATTCAGCTGGTGCTTCGCAATCCGCTGGATACCAAGGTGGCGCCGGTTCCCACAACGGCGATGGGTGAACTGTTCGCCGGGCAAAGCTTGCCGCAGCCCAAGCGCATAGTGGCCAGACCCGCTCCCAAGCCGGTAACTCCCACCTATTCGATCCAGGTCATCAACGGATCGAGTTCCACCGAAGAAAAATTCAGTTCGCCGGGGGGACAGCATTGAAGGCGAAGATAGCAATCGCGTTGGCAAGTTTCGGCGCAGCATGCCTGTTTTTTTGCGCAGGGCAGGATCTTCGGGGGCAGGCGTCTCCGTCATCGCCCACCGGCACCACGTTGCAAGACTCGACCAATGACCTATCGGTGACCGTGGGCAAGACGGTCCTGGTTGATTGCGCGCAGCCCATCGCGCGCGTGGCCATCGGGCTCGGCGATATCGCGGAGGCTTCCGCAGTGAGCCCCACGGAGATCATGGTCAACGGCAAAGCTCCCGGGGAGACCAGCCTGATCATCTGGGATATTCATGGGGGACGGCAGTTCTTCAACGTGACAGTGCGTCCCATGTCGCTGCTCTCCACCGACAATCTGGATGCAGTGCGGCGCGAGCTCAGGACGGAACTGCCGGGGCAGACGATCAGGGTGAGCTTCGACAACAACAATATCTTTCTGCGCGGCGACGTGCGGGATCTGACCAGCTCCGAGCGCGCGGTCAAGATCGCCTCCACGGCGGGCAAGGTAGTGAACCTGCTGAATGTGGATGTGCCCTCGTCCGAGCCGCAGATTCTGCTCAAGGTGCGCTTTGCCAGCGTGGACCGCAGCCTTGAGAAGCAAATGGGCATCAACATCTTCGACCTGGGCGGAGCCAATGCCGTCGGCGGCATCGCCACGGGCCAATACAGCCCGCCCTCGATCGGCGTTCCCGGCACATCGAGCGCGGAATCGATCGGAACCGCGACGGCCATAGGGGACTTTTCCAACGAACTCAACCTCCTCGCCTTTATACCGGGCCTCGACCTGGGCGCAACCATTCAGGCGCTTGAGACCAAGGGGCTGGTGGAGGAGTTGGCGGAGCCGAACGTGATGGCCACAGACGGCCATGAAGCCAGCTTCCTGGCCGGCGGCGAGTTCCCCTATCCCGTGGTGCAAGGCACATCGGCCGGCGGCTCGACGGCGGTGACGATCCAGTTCAAGGAATATGGAATCCGGATCAACTTCATTCCTACGATCACGCCGCGCGGCACCATCCGGCTGCAGGTGGCCCCGGAAGTGAGCGAGCTCGACTACACGAACGAGGTGGATATCTCCGGCTTCGAAGTTCCCGGCATCACCACGCGCAGGGTGAACACCGAGGTGGAGTTGCGCGACGGCCAGAGCTTCGTGATCGGCGGCCTGCTGGACAAGGAAGAGACCCAGACTTTCGAGAAGATTCCATTCCTCGGCGACATACCGATCCTGGGCAAGTTCTTCCAGTCGATGACGCGGACCAAGAACGATACCGAACTGATCGTGATCGTGACGCCGGAGATTGTGGCGCCGATTCCTGCCGGCCAGTCTCTGCCGGAGTTGAAGTACCCGGTCGCGTTCCTGCCGCCGAACTCCAACATCCCGATGCACAATCCGGACGCCAAGACGCCGGAGAATACGCCGCCGCCGCCGCCGACCAGTATTCCGGTGGAGACGCTGGTCGACAGCATGAAGCCGGAGAAGCCGCTGATCATCGAGAGCAGCACAGGCGGATTCGGCATGGGCGGGCAGAGCATCAATCAGAGCGGTGGCGGAGCGACCGTTGCGGCCCCGACAGCCCCGCAATGAGCGGGGTTGATCCGGCGGGAAACGCCCAGACGCGGGCAATCTGAGGGCGAGGGATGACTGCGCTCGAACAGATTGCCGCCGGGCTGCGAAGGCTTCTGGCTCCGAAGCAGACGCAGGAGCCGGAGGTCCGGCTGAAGGCCGTGAACCGCACACGCGGCACAGTCCTGGCTACAAACCTTGAAGTTGCCGGAACGGGAAAGCGGCGCCAGAAGGGCCTGCTTGGACGCGATGGCCTGGAGCCGGGCGAGGGATTGTGGATCATCCCCTGCGAATCCGTGCACACCTTCTTCATGCGCTTTCCCATCGATCTGGTTTACCTCGACAACGAGCACCGCGTCCGCAAGGTGCGCTCTTCGGTAGGGGCGTGGCGGCTTTCGGCGTGCCTGTCTGCGCACTCCGTCCTGGAGCTGCCTGCGGGCACGATTCGCGAAGCGGAGACGCAGCGCGGCGATCAGCTGGGGCTTGAGCCGGTGGAGCTTGAGCCGGCCTCGCCGGAAAGCAAATTGGGCGAAGGGGCGAAGTCTTAACCTGGCAGCGGCCCTCTCTCAGGGCAGAGCGGCCTGCACCTCAAGGGCGCTGGCGGTCTCCTGCTGCTGCGGCTGCACACGCCACTCCTGAACCAAGGCCGCGGCCACGAGCACGACCGTGAGCGCCGCGGAGACCTGCAGGACGAGGGGATGGGCAAGGAGCCACGGAGCGGCAAAACGGACAGTGAGCGTCCACGCACATGCGATGCCCAGGTAACCCGCAGCCTGCCGGTACCGGCCGAGGCCCACACCGGCTGCGAAGGCGCCGAAGGCGAGGCCGGGAACCAAGTCGATGAGGTAGTGCTCTCCCGTGGAGAGCGTTGCCAGCCCCGTGGCTACCAGAAAGGCAAGAGCCAGCGCACGCCATTTCCGGCCGGGAGCAAAGAAGACCAGGACCAAGGCCGTGGCCATGTGCAGCGAAGGAAATGCATTGGGCATGCCGGTGAGCCGGATAGCGATTGCCGGCGTGGCAGCCGGAGGATGGAGCCATTGAGCGCCAAATGCATAGAGCGGTCCGCAGGCGGGCAGCAGGGCGTAGAGCAACGGGCCGACGGCGAGCTCGGCCGCGTAAGCGGGGATGATTGACCTGCGGTGAATGCGGTAGCGCGTAAGCAGGAACCACCCGATCATCATGGGGATCATAGCCTGGTAGACGACATAGAGCGGGACGCGGAGCGCGCCCTGGAGCGGCCGGGCGATGGCCGCTGCGTGCAGGCCGAGGGACGCGTCCATCCGGAACAGAACGAAATCGAACTTCCAGGGAAAGAGGCTGCCCTCCCGCTGCATGAAGACGGTGAGCAGAAAGCCGTAGAAGAGATTGAGGACGAGAGCGAAGACCAGAAGCGGCCGGGTCTTGTCCTTGGGGTCCCTGACCATCCAGATCGCGGCGAGAAACAGGGCGAGGATGCCGATCAGCGCGGGGTTTGTCAGCAGGGGGATCAGGCGCATTTCAGGCTCCGGATGGTCTCGATGCGCGGCTCGCCAAGGCGGTCAGGATTGCGCGGCAGCCGGCGCAAGGCTGGCTTTTTCAGGGGCTCGCGCCGTGCGGGCCACATAGTACCAGGCAAGCCAGAACGGCGCCGTCCAAAGATACCAGCAGGAGATGATCTTGACCATCGTCGCCTCAACACCAATAACCGCCAAAGCGGCGACGAGGACGATCAGGGTCCAGCGGGCACGCGTGGTGTAAGCGCCGTGGACCACGGCGGGAATGACGACGCCTTGGTCGTAAACATAGGAATAGGGCGCGGCGACGATGGACACCAGCATGAGCGGGCAGCTGTTTTCCAGCCAGTTCCAGGTATGGCGCCGGCTCCAGTAGTAGTAAAGACCCCAGAGGCTGGCGAGCGAGCCGGGGAGATATTGCAACCAGACTGCGGCGGGCCGGATGGCGAAGCGCAGAACGTCGCTGAGACAGGGAACGAACTCCTGCACCACGGCCGGGGAGCGCATCAGGGCAAAGTAGCGGGGGAAGGCCGAAGGATCGATCCAGTAAGCGAGGGCAATGCTGGCCGCCATGGCGACCGCCCCGCCGGCCACCACTTTATAGCTGCGCGTGAAGAGAATCCAGGCTGCGAGCGCGGCGAAGAAGGGGAGAAAGAGGTGCGGCTTGAGCGCGCAGAGCCAAAGGGCCGCGCCAGCCGCGAAAGGATGGGTGCGGTGGTAACGAAGGAAAAGAGTAAAGCCCATCAGCGCGAACAGAGAGGTCTGCCCCATGTTCAGGCACATCAGGGCCGGCGTAAAGGAAAAGGCCAGCCAGTGGATATAGTTTGGGGGCGAGCCGTGCATCTGGCGGATGAGAACCAGAGGGACCAGGAGGCAGCCGAGCATGAGCGCAGACCAGATCACAAAGGCGATGTGCACGTTCACGAGTCCCAGGGGGTAGGCGAGAGGCAATCCCCAGGGCGGGTTGCGCATCAGCAGGACACCCTTCACCGGGAGTCCGGCGGTATCCTCGATGCGGCGCACCGCATCGGGATCGTACGGATCGGCATGGTGGACGAGCTGACAGCCGGTGGCATAATAAGCAACGAAGTCACGAAATCCGACCATCTTGCCCGCCAGCGGAACGGTACAAAGAGACAAGGCGATGACTGCAAGGAAGAGTCCCGTGATGAGCGCGATCGCGAAATCGGCAAGATCGTAGCGAGGCCGCGTCACAGGCGGATTTGCAGCAGTCACCATCGTGGTTATTGTACTTTCGTTCTCGATTGAAAGGACGGAACTTACGATGTCACTTTTAGGGCATACACTTTTGGGTCATGTATACGATACCGCTCGGGGAAGTTAAACACTGTATACGCGCGTTTACAGCCGGGACGGTGGAAGGATGGTAATAACCGTTATAAATGCTTTATTTTTCGTTGTTTTTGCATTGGGGGATGAATGGCACGTGAGATGCAGCACTCTGGGTGCCCCGGCTGAGGCTGGGAAATCAAACACACTGGAGAGAATAAAAATGAACAACCTGTTTCTGAAGATGTACGTGAAGGCCCAGGACCTGATGAACCGTGAGGAAGGTCAGGATCTGGTGGAATACGCGCTGCTCATCACCCTGGTCGCTTTGGCTGCGGTCGCAGGCGTCAACAAGGTTGCGAGCGCAATCAACACCGTGTTCAGCAACATCAGCGCCACCCTGTCGTAGTCGACGGCAGAACAACGAAAGCAATACGCACCCAGTACCTCAGCTCCTTTGCGGGAGGGTCTCATCCCCGGTAAGCGCCGGCTGCGAGGCTCTCCCGACAAGGTAAACATCCACCATAAATCGCGCAGTCCTGCGATTCAGGCGATCTTGAAGACCGCAAATCCGGAGGTTGCACGAACGGTCACCCGAGGATTAGAACTGAAAGGGCGCCCTAGCCGGGTTATATTCAGGTAACAGATGGAGAAACTGGATATGCACGATCAGTTCTTAAAGCTCCAAATCAAATTCTGGGAATTTATAAACGGCGAAAACGGCCAGGATTTGGTTGAGTATGGCCTCATCGTGACGGCGATTGCCTTGGCAGCGATCGGCGGTATCGAACAGTTCGCTTCCGCAGTAGCAACGATGTTCAGCAACATAGGCGCATCCCTCTCCTAATTCCAAACGACGGCGCCCTAAGCGGCGCATGCTCGCATTTACCGGCATACAGGCGCCGGACCATTCCTATTCCCCGCCCGCGTAGGTCTAGCCACAGGCAAGTCCGAGTCTGGATTGTCTCGCGGGAAAGATGCAACCGGCTCGCTTCCGGTGCCCGAGACGTGTTCTCCGTAGTTTCACTTCGCCTGTTCGGGATAGAAACGACGGCAGCGCTCCTCGTGCGCTGCGGCTGAACCGTGAGCGGAAAGTGGAAAACGCCCCGGTCCGGCGGAGTGTTTTCTGCCAGGAACGGATCCGGCCCGGCAGGCGGCCGCTTCCTGGCGCAGGCGCGTGGACGCGCATGGAAGGGCGGTCTGCGCGCCTGATGCGCCGCCGGGGGTGCGGTCCTCATCGCGGGCCTGAGCGCGGTCGCGTTCCGCCGGGCGCAGCTTCCACTCCACTTGAATCCTATCCCTTTTGGTCACCTACGGCTTCAGCATTCTGCCGACGCCGAGACGCTTCTGCGCGTGCGGCTCACCAGCTACCTCCGGGCGATGGGAGCCGGTTTCGAGAGCATACACTCGCCATGAACTGTGCTGACATGGTTGGTTCCAAAGTCGTATGGGCAGGGGATACAGAGGCTGTTGATAATTTAGAGTTGATCCGTTAATCCCGGAGCCGGAAGGTCTGGCAGGTTGGGCCGGATGTGCTACCTGCAGGAAATTCGCAGTGTCCATACGGGAAGGGCTGCCCGTCCCACCGAGAATGCCGTTCACGGGAGTTTCGTGATCCTCGGTTGGCGCATTGGCAAAGTCTCCTGCCAGAGAAGAAATTGAGTAAGCGTCCTCCAGCAAACCCAGACACGGCGTGAATGGCCAGGGTGTGCTGGCCGAGACGGCGAGTTTTATGTCACAAAGCGTAAAGGCAAGGTCCGAACCAGGCAGCCTGCGGCAGGGAGAATCCGATCGCCGACGGCGCTTTACCTGGGTCCTCGAAGGGGCGCCGGACGCGACACGCTCGCGCTGGCCGGAATGGGGCACGCTGTTTCTTTACGCGGCGCTGGTTGCTTTTGCAATTCCCTATCATGAACCGTGGGTTGACGAAGCCCAGGCGTGGCAGTTAGCGAGAAATCTTTCGCTGCCGTCTCTGTTCAAAACGTACATTCGTTACGAAGGATCTCCGGGGCTCTGGCATTTCCTGCTGTGGATCATGATTCGGATCCATGTCAGCTATGCCGGCCTGCACTGGATTTGCGGAGCGATTGCCACTGCGGCGACGGGGCTTCTTCTCTTCCGGTCGCCCCTTCCCCGCTACCTGAAACTCTCGCTGCCGTTCACTTACTTTTTCTTGTTTCAGTACGCGATTGTGGCGCGGAACTACGTGCTCGCGCCCTTGCTGTTGTTTCTGGCCGCGATGGCATGGAAGAAGAGTCCATTGGGGCTGGCGCTGGCGCTGGGGTTGCTGGCGAATGTATCGCTCCACGCCGCGGTGATCTCCGGCGGACTGGCTCTTGTCTATGCGATCGAGCAGATCCGAAGCGGAAAGGGCAAATCGCTCCAGGAGCGATCGATCCAGCGCCGGCGCAAATTTTTGCTTTGCGCGCTGCTCCTGCTGGGCTTTTATGCTTTTGCCATCTGGACAGCATGGCCGCCACGCGATCTTATCCTTTCCTCGATCCGCGGGCAATCCAGCATCTACCTGCTGCGAGCGGTCTACTCCCTGCTGTGGCCAACGTGCCAACCGTGGATCGTCTCCATTCCGTTCTGGACGGCGATGGTGCTTTGGTTTCATGCGCGGCATAAGCTCTATTACCTTTTGCCGGTTGTGCTGTTTGCGGTCTTCTCCGGAGAAGTCTCCGTGACCTGGTGGCATGCCGGCCTCGTGATCCCGCTCCTGACCTGCCTGCTTTGGATTACCTGGCGTGAACCTGGAACAACGACGCGCGAGCTGGAGGCGGCGGGCCGCATAGCGATGGTCGTCCTGATTGCGACGCAGATTCTCTGGTCAGGCTATGCGATCCTCTACGACCACTACCATGCATACTCTCCCGATCCTGCGGCGGCGCAGTTTTTGCGTCCCTTTGTCCGGGAACACGCAACCATTGCGGTGACCTTCATCAGCGGCGCCAACGATAAGCGCGTGCGTGCTTATCCCGCGGTGGGAATTCTGCCCTACTTCGACCATAATATTTTTGCCAATATGCCCTATCCGTTCTGGTGGTGGAGCGATCAGGACTCAACCGAGGATCGGTTCGAGGCCTTGTTGCCGTCTCACCCGAGCATCGTGCTGGTTGAGGAGACACACAGGAGGCCGGTGGCGTCGACTGATCTGGATAAGCCCAAGTATGAAGCATTAATGAAGGACGGCTACCGGTTTGTGAACAGCTTCTGCGGGTCTCAACCGTCGCAACTGGAACCGGGGGAAACCCTCTGCCACGTGGTCTTCGAGTATTCAGGAGAGCCCGGCTCCGCGAGCCCGACGGAACAAGGGCAGCTCAAATGACGCCGGGAGTGGGGGTAGACGCAATTACGGCAGGGCAGATCTCAGCCAGTCTTCTGGCCATTCCCGCTTTTCTTCCGGCAACGGTCTCTACCGGTTACCTGATTGCCTGGTTTACCGACCTGCACAGTTTTCGACGGCGATCCCTGGTGGAGCAGCTCTTCTGGAGCGTGCCCCTGTCTCTGGGGATTTCAACCATTACCGCGGTGCTGATCGGCAAATTCCTCTCTCTGACGGCAGTGGTCGCGTTTTTTCTGGCCAGCGGCGTACTCTGGCTGGCTGTGTTCGGCAGGGAATGGCTTCTGCCGCGCCGCGCCGATAGAGAGCGGGCGACCGGCTGGCGGCCAATGGGCGGCACGGCGCTTACGCTGGCGCTTATCTGGATCGCGGTGGCAATTCTTTCGCTGGTTGACTGGCAGCGAGGCCACCAGCTCTATATGAGCATTGCCACCTACGATCACGCGTCGCGAGTCGACTGGACGGAGAGTATCCTGCGCACCGGCGTTCCGCCGGCTAATCCGCTTTACTGGTTCAAGCACGCCGCGCCCATGCGCTACTACTACTTCTGGAATGTGGTCTGCGCCGCGGTCGTGCAGATGTGCCGGCTTTCAACGCGGGCCGTCTTCATCGCCAGCTGCGTGTGGGCGGGGTTCGCACTGGCAGCTTTGATCGGCCTCTATCTGAAGCACTTTCTCAAGGCCGGTACGCGGTTGCGCAGCCAATTCCTGCTCTGCATTTCGCTGCTCATGGTGACAGGGCTGGATATTTGCGTAAATCTCTGGAATCTCTTTTACCTGCACCGGCCGTTACCCGACGATCTGGAGTGGTGGTCAGCGAGCCAGATTACGAGCTGGCTCGATTCGCTTCTCTGGGTCCCGCATCATATCGCCAGCTTTGTGTGCTGCATGTTCGCATTTCTGCTTGCATGGTTGGCCGGAGAGGATCGCGAGCACGGGAGTGCGGCGAGCGTGATTCTCATTGCGCTTCTGCTGGCAAGCGCCTTTGGTCTCTCCGTCTACGTCGCGTTCGGTTTCTTTCTGGTGATGCTGGTCTGGGCTCTCTGGCAGATCGTCATCGAACGCAATCCCCGCTCTGCAATGCTGCTGGCAGTGGGCGGCGCGGGAGCCGCTGTCCTCCTGATTCCGTATCTGCGCGAGTTGCTGGCCCACAGTTCGTCGGGACTACAGGGCGGCTCCGTCTTCACGTTTGCCATCCGCGAGATGTTTCCTCCCGACGGCCTGCTGGCAACGCACTTTTTTCAGCACCTCGCCATGGACCACGCCACAGCGGCGAGAAACCTTGCCAACCTGGTTCTGCTTGTGCCTGGTTACGTGGTCGAACTGGGATTTTACCTGGCCGTCTTTCTCATCTACCTGGTTCCCGCATGGCGTGGGCGCTCGCCGCTCAGCGCGGCACAGAGGTCCCTGCTGCTGATTGCCGTAGTGACACTTGTGATGATCTCCGTGATACGGTCCTCCGTGCTGACATCCAACGATTTCGGCTGGAGGGCGGCGCTGCTTCTGCAGTTTCCGCTGCTGCTTTTTGCATCGGAGGTCATGACGGGATGGAAGCTCGCAGAGCGCAAAGGCGGCTCGCCGGCCGACTGGACGGGTTTGCCCCAGCGCACGCCACATTGGCTGCGATCGATCACCGCGCTCGCTCTCCTGATCGGGGTCGCCAGCACCGTATGCCAGGCGCTCCTGCTGCGCTTCGATATCCCGCTGAACGAAATGCATCTGCGCGCGACGCACAGTCCCGACGCCGGCGAGCTGCCGCATAACGCATACATCTCGGCTATCGGCTATGCCCAGCTTGATGGCGCGATTCCCCGCGATGCCATCGTACAATTCAACCCCGCGGTGCAAGCCTACAGGCTGAGCGCGGATTTGCTGGGAATCGACCATCAAGCCGCATTGATTGTGGACAAGCCGTATTGCGGCGCGGAGCTGGGCGGCGATCCCAGCGGCTGCCTTGCCATGGCCGCCGCCATCGATGCGCTCTTCAAAGGCGCCAGCGCGCAACAGGCGCGCGCCACGTGCAGCCAGTACGGAATCCATTACCTCGTCGCCCGCATTTACGATCCGACATGGAAGGACAGGCAGGGATGGGTGTGGACGCTGAAACCGGTGGTGTCCGACGACGAGTTTCGCGCGCTCGACTGTCAACCATAACAGCATGGCGACGAGCGATTCTCAACTTGATTCATACACGGGCAAGATCTGTCGCGTTGCTCCCGCGATGGATATAGGCTTGAGGCAGCGCCCCGGAGGGAAAGCGGAATGTCCCGAAAAACGATTACCATCCTGACCCCGTGCTACAACGAAGAACTGAATGTGCGGGAGGTTCATCGACGCGTGATGGCAATGGCGGCGGGGTTTCCCGAGTATCGATTCGAGCATTTATTCATTGACAATGCGTCGAAGGACGGGACGGTGGCCGTGCTGCGCGAGATGGCTGCCGAGGACCCCAGTGTGAAAGTGATTGTGAATGCGCGCAACGTGGGGGCCGACCGCTCGGGGATGCACGCTTTTTTGCAAGCGCAGGGCGACGTGGTGGGAAGCGTGGCCGCCGATCTGCAGGACCCGCCGGAGTTGTTTGCCGAGATGATCGGCGAATGGGAGAAAGGGTTCCCCATCGTGGCCGCCATCAAGAACACGAGCGATGAGAACGGCCTGATGTACCGCGTTCGAACGGCCTACTATCGCCTGGTGGCGCGCCTCACCAATGTAGAGATCCTGGAGCACTTTACAGGTTTCGGGCTCTATGACCGTTCGGTTGTGGAGCAGATCCGCAACAACTTCCGGGACCCCTATCCTTACTTCCGGGGCATGATTGCGGAGCTGGGACTGCCATGCGCCAAGGTCTTCTACAATCAAAATCGCCGCAAGCGCGGCATCACCAAGAATAACTTCTACTCTCTTTACGACCTGGCCATGCTGGGCATTACCAACCTCTCCAAAGTGCCCTTGCGCCTGGTGATCGGGAGCGGCTTCGTTTCCGCAGCGATCAGTTTTTTGCTGGGCGTGATCTACCTGGCGTACAAGCTTGTATTCTGGAGCAGATTTTCCGTGGGCGTGGCTCCGGTTGTCCTGGGGTTGTTTTTTCTTGGTTCGGTGCAGTTGATTGCGCTGGGCATCATTGGTGAATACGTGGGCGCCATCCATACGTTTGTGCTGAATCGCCCGCTGGTTACGGAGAAAGAACGCATCAACTTTTAGGTTGAGTCAGCCGGCGTGAAAGAGCACTCACACAAGTCGTTTCTGCAAGTGGTGCGCTATCTTCTTGTGGGCGGATTCAATACTGTGTTCGGGTACGGGCTGTTCGCGCTCCTCAACTGGAGCTTTACGGGGCTGGGCGCTTACAGCTATATGTACGCGGCGGTTCTTTCGAATCTGATTGCAATTAGCGTGGCATTTCTGGGATACAAGTGGTTTGTATTCCGCACGCGCGGGAATTACCTGATCGAATGGCTACGCTGCCTGGGGGTATATGGCAGCAGCATGCTCATTGGCCTGGCGGGCCTTGCCATTCTGGTGCCCATCCTGCGCCGCAGCCTGCACAGGCCTGAATTTGCCTCGTATATCGCAGCAGGCATCATGACGGTGGTCACTGTGATCTTCAGCTTCCTGGGCCACAAGAACATTTCTTTCCGGCAGAAGTTGAGTGGCGACGATGTGAAGTCGTGCTCCGAGACTCCGGGTATCTGATTGAAGATTTCCGGCCTGGCTGCTATTCGGGATCTCCCATCCAACTCTCGTTCATCGTCTGCGGTGGGGCACAAGCGGCTGCTCAATCGCTCGACCCTTTGTGCCAGGCAGCGGTGCGCCGAATGGCGTCTTCGAGCGCAACTCTCTCACGCAGGCCAAGCAGCGTTTGGGCACGCTCAACGGAAGGAACATAACGCGCAGGGGCAGCATCGGGGCCAGCTTCTCGGGCGACATGGATTTGCGTTTGCGGATTGAGCGTTGCCGCCACGACTTGAGCCAACTCAAGAATGCTGAGGTCGCGAGCTGAGCCGACGTTGAACGGCACGAGAGGGGGCGCCTGGAAGAGGATTGTCCATAGCCAGATGACGAGATCGGCCGCGTAGAGATACGAGCGCCTCGGCGTGCCGTCGCCGTGAATCTGAATGGAACGGCCGGCGAGTACATCGCCGATAAAGTTTCCGATTGCAAAATGCCGATCCAGCGGGAGGTGGGGACCGCAAAAGGTCCAGCAGCGCGCGATCTTGCATTCGAGCTCCGCGCGCTCCTGGTAGACGGCGCACATGAGCTCGGAGACTCGTTTGCCTTCCGCGTAGATACTCGCTGTGTCTAGCTGGTCCGGAGCTCCGGTATAGGTTTCGGGAAGATGGGTCAGATGGGCGGGCTGTTTGCCGTATACGCCTCCCGAACTTGTCAGAAGGAACTTTTGAGCGCCGTGCGCGGCAGCGAATTCGAGAGCGCGCCCAGTGCCACCAATCGCTGTGGAAAGACGGTCCATATCCGTAGAAAGGCTCGCAATACTCGCGAAAGGGGGCGCCATTTCAGCTTGCCTGGCCCAGGACTCCGTGGCCGCGTGAACGACGTACCGATACTCTCCGCCGGGAAACGTGAAGGTGCGAACATCGCCCGGGTGGAGAGTGACTGCGGGATCGGAGACGAGGTGGGGACAATTCTGCGCGAATGCTCGGGCGCTGCGTGTAAGGATGGTAATTTCAGCTCCGAGGTCGAGGGCCCGGTTGATGGAACAAAAACTCTCAACCAGCCAGCAGCCGAAGAAGCCCGTGCCGCCGGTGAGAAAGATGCGCTGCCCGCGTACTTCGTCCCACAGCGGAGCGGTATGGGCGAGCACGAGGTCGAGGTCCTGCTGGCTAACCCTGCTTGCGGGCACGTCCAATCCTCCAGGGATCAGAGCAATTGTTTTTGCGCCGGATTACCAGCGCGGCAATCGCGCGGGTTTCCGGTCGAATCTGTCCGGCCGCCTCAGGCAGCGGTTTTCCCCACGACGCGCTCCGGCGGGACGGCATACAGAACGGTTTGGAAACCATCCCCTTCGTAGGCGCGCAGATACAAATTGTGCGCAGGAAGCATCTCGCGAACGAGGAGGGGAATCCGCCAAATATCGCTCTGGGTATGATAGACGCAGATAGCCAGGATGGGCCGATCGCGCTGCATCACCCTGGCGCTGCCCCGCAATGCGTCGTATTCGGCTCCCTCAATGTCCATTTTGACAATTGAAAGCGGTTTGTCCTCGAATGCCTCGTCGATGGCGAAGCAATCGATCGGCGCACCCTCTTCGGATGCCTTCGATGTGAGCGAGCCGCTGGATTCAAAGCGCAGGACAGAGCGCTCCTTTCCCACTGCGAAGCGGAGCGGGCGAATCCGCGCGCGAATTTCCGCAGGAAGACCATCGATGAAAGTTTCCAGTTTGGCGAAGGAGACCGCATCGGCTTCCACGGCATAAATGCAGGCTAAGCCTTGAGGCTGGAGGGCGAGGACTTCACGAACCGTATCGCCGTCAAAGGCTCCGCAGTCCAGGTATGTATCATCTGCCGCGACGCAAAATAAATCTTCGGGAAAATAGGTGAAGACCGTAGGACGCCCGGGCAGTTCTGAGGCATCGCCCATGGCCCGCCATGCGATATTGGCCTGATAGATATGGAGGGATTCGCGATCTGCCCAGAGAGATTGCGCTTGCAGAACACTCTCTGCGTCCCGATAGAGCCGATGCGGAGGCTCATTGAGCAGGCGGAGGGTGAGAAAAGTTTCCGGGAAACGCCAGTGGATTGGCGCGTAGGTAGACACGCAGTCGCAACCAAGATGCGTAAGCTGCGCTTTTGTCTCGCTGAACCAGTGCCTGTCATTCCATATAGTGACAAAGAATACGGCATTCGCGCCGTAGAGCGAGGCCGCTTCGGCAGGAGGGAGCACAGGAACGCCGTCGACCGAAGTTCCCCATGCTGAGCTGTTGTTGTCACTCAATGCGAGCACTTCAGCGCCCAGACGCTTCAGCAGGTGTAAAGCCCGCCGGCCAAGCGTGCCTGCGCCAAAAAGAACGGCACGATTGTTCCGGGTGCGGAGCAGGTCTTCGAGCGCGCGCCGCTCGCGATCGATCACGGAATCAACGGGTTCCCGAAGCATTTCGCTCAGAGATACCGGCATGGCTGCGTTCGCTCCTTTTCGGCACTCTGCACGTTTAACATCATTCCGGCAGCGGTTTCACAATCATGTTGGCGAGGAACTCCTCCCGCGGCAGGAAGGGGAACAAATCTTCGAGAGGCCTGGAGACGAAGGAGCCATCCGGCTTCTGGTAGGACTGGAGGCGCGGGGCGCGCACCTCGTCCGGAATCACACGCACGTCAACCACTACGGGGCCATCCATGCGGAGCGCGCGGCCTACATCTTCGCGCAGGTTTCTCTGATCCGGGATCACGACAGAGGGAATGTTGTAAGCCGCCGCGACCTTGCTCATATCGGGAACGGTAAGGCCGGTGCGGCTGTCGCAACCGATATTGGGTTTGCCGAAGTAACCGGTTTGCGAAGCGCGGATGGAGGCATAGCCATCGTTGTTGAGGATGAAAAACTTCAGGGGCAGATGCAAGCGCGAGACGGTCTCCAGCTCCTGAATATTGAATTGAAATCCGCCGTCGCCATCCACCAGAATGGTGCGCCGGCGCCCGCCGCCGATGCAGACAGCCAGGGCCATGGGCAGGCCGTAACCCATCGCCCCCAGGCCGGCGGTATGGTAAATGCGCTGGCCGTTGCGCGTGGGGCAGGCGAGGAGGAAAATCTCAATGCCGCTGCCCGAACTGCCGGAGACCAGAAGGTCGTCAGGATTCGCCTCGGTACCGATGACCTCAGCCAGATGGAAGATGCTTACTTGACTTTCCGGTTTGCGGTGCTCGCCGGTTACAACCGGATAGCGGGTCTTCCAAACGGCACAGCGGTGGTCCCATGGGGAACGATCCAGGCGGCGAATCGAGCCGCTCTGGCGAAGAAGCTCGCCGAGGAAGGCTTTAGCATCCGCGCAAACGGGCTGCTGGATATGCGGCTCCAGCTTTTCGAGCTCGGCTCTATCGATATCGACCGCGACTTTATAAGCTTCGCGGGCGAGATTCTGCGGCGCGTATCCGGTGATGGCAAAATCGAGCCTCACGCCGATGGCGAGGAGGAAGTCTGCATTTTGCAGCGCGAAATTGGCGCCGCGCGCGGCCACGGTCCCGGGACGGCCAACATAGGTGGGATCGCTGCTCGGGACCAGATCGGCTGCGCACCATGTGGCGACGGTGGGGATCGCGAGAAGCGTGCGCAGTTGTTCGAATTCCTTTTCCGCATGCGCAAGGCGGATGCCGTTTCCGGCAAACAAGAGCGGCCGCTCAGCATGATTCAGCTTGTCAATGAGGGAACCGACCTGCTCGCTGACATGCGCGCTTCTGTTCGCGCTCCCGGAATGCGCGTCGAGTTCCGCCGGGTCGAAGCCGCGCAGCCTGGCTGGATCATCGATGGGAGAGGCCTGAACGTCGAGGGGAATGTCGATCCATACGGGACCGGGCCGGCCGTGGAGGGCGAGGTGGACAGCTTTCTCCAGGCAGTAGCGAATATCTTTGGGTTCGAGCACAGTGACGGCATATTTGGTAATCGGCCTGACGATGGAGACGATGTCCACTTCCTGGACGCCGAGCTGACGCACGCCCAGGGGCTCGCCTTCTTTGCGGAACATGCGGTCGGGCCGCTTTACCTGGCCGGAGAGAAAGAGCACGGGGGTTGAATCGAGCCATGCGCCGGCAACACCGGTAACGGCGTTGGTGCCGCCTGGCCCGGTGGTGACCATGCAGACTCCCAGATGGTTGGTGACCTTTGCGTACGCTTCCGCGCACATGGCGCTGGCCTGCTCATGCGAGTTGCAGACGGGCTCGATCGCGGGCTCCGCGCCGAGCGATTGGTTCAGGTGCATGGCGCCGCCGCCGGTAACCAGGAACACGTGCTTCACGCCCAGGTCGACGATGAAGCGCACAACGTAGTCAGAGAGCTTCATGGATTCAACCGTAGCCTTACGCAGAAAAATCGGCCGTGGGCCGGGGCCGCAAGAAGACTTCCGGAACGTCCAGACCCTGCGCCCTCAACACCGCCTCAATCACTTCACGGACGGCGCCATTGCCTGCGGAGTTCCTGGCAATGAAATGGACGCAGGCGAGAACGTCCCGCGCGGCGTTGGCCGGGGCCGCGGAGAAGCCGGCAATCTGCATTGCGGGCAGATCGTTCACATCGTCTCCCATGTAAGCGATCTGCGCCAGCTCGATGCCTGTTGAGGCGGCAAACTCGCGCAGCGCTGCGGCCTTATCGCGGCAGCCTTTGACGACATGCCGGATGTTCATTTTGGCGGCGTAGCGGTCGACCAGCGGGTTCTCTTCCCCGGAGATCAGGGCAAACTTGAGTCCGGCGCGCTGCCCCAGAGAGATTCCCATAACGTCAACAAAGCTGAACCGCTTCCACTCTTCCCCGCCGGGCCCCCACCAAAATCCGCCGTCGGTGAGCACACCGTCGACATCGAGCACGAGGGCACGGATCTGCTCAAGGTCGCTCTTCGTGGGGCCGCTCTTTGTGGGGTCACCTTCCGCCATGCGCGCTAAGCCGATGCGCCGACGCGGCGAAGCTTCTTGATGATGGGCACTTCGCGCTCATAAACGCGCTTGATGCCGTCCCCTCTAGACTGCTCCCACAGACGAATATCGCGGACCAGACGGGTGATGCCATTCGGTTCGAGCGAAGCCGCCTGATCGGAGCCCCAACCCGCACGATCCAAGGTGATGTGGCGTTCCACGCAGCAGGCGCCGAGGGCCACGGCACAGACGCTGGTGGGAATGCCGGTTTCATGCCCGGAGTAGCCGACGGGCACGCCATAGCGCTCTGCCATCACGGGAATCGCACGCAGATTCAGCTCTTCGTAACTGGCGGGATAAGTGCTAGTGGCGTGCAACAGCACCAGATTCTGTTTGCCCAGGACTTCAACGGCGTGATCGATCTCGGCGTAGGTGCTCATTCCCGTGGAGAGAATGACCGGCTTTCCGGTCCCGCGAACATGGCGCAGCAGGTTGTCATCGGTGAGGGAGGCGGAAGCGATCTTATAGACAGGCAAATCGAACTGCGCGAGGAAATCGACGGATCCCTCGTCCCATGGCGAGGCAAACCAGCGCATCTTCACCGACTTGCAAAATGCATTGATTTCTTCGTACTCCTCCTGCTCAAATTCCAGGCCGTACTTCAGGTCGCCGTTGGTGGGGCCGAAGGGATTCTCCCGGGGCTTGGCCAGCTCATCGGGGGTGTAGACCACGGCGACGGTGCGCTTCTGGAATTTCACGGCATCGCAGCCGGCGGCGACGGCTACGCTGATCAGGCGCTTGGCCAGATCAATGTCGCCGTTGTGATTGATGCCAATTTCGGCAACGATGAAGCACGGCTGGCTCTCGCCGATCAGTTTGTCCCCAATCCTCACGGTGCTCATAGAAAGCTCGCTTCCGATGTTGCCTTTGTAATGGCGCTTGGTTGCTTCATGGAGGTGTTTCTCCTGAACTCTCACTTCACTTGCGCAAGGGACGGATACTGGGCGGCCAATCGCGGCCCTAATCCCGACCTTCGCTGCACGGCAAATTCACTCACTGTATTCACGACGAAATCGAGCATCTCCGCCGTCAGTCCCGGATAGACGCCGATCCAAAGAACGTTATTCATCACAAAATCTGTGTTGGGCAAACTCCCGATAACGCGGTGCTCGCAATCCTCGTAGGCAGGTTGCCGTAAGATGTTACCGCCGAAGAGAAGCCGGGTGTGAATCCTTTTTGCTTCAAGAGCGTGGATGAGTTCATTCCGAGTAAATGGCGCATCTTCGCGGACGCCGATGGGAAAACCGAACCACGAAGGATCGGCGCCCGGTGTAGCCACAGGCAGCAGAAGGCAGTCTTCCAGCGGCTGAAGCCCGGAGAACAAACGACGGAAATTCTCCTTGCGGCGTTCAATGAAATGAGGGAGCTTTTCAATCTGCGAGGCGCCGAGAGCGGCCTGCATGTCCGTGGCCTTCAGGTTGTAGCCGACATGCGAATAGGTATATTTGTGGTCGTATCCACAGGGCAGGCTGCCGAGTTGCCAGTCGAAACGCTTGCCGCAGGTATTCTCCTTGCCGGTGTCGCACCAGCAATCGCGTCCCCAGTCGCGGAACGACTCGACGAGGGTCTTGAGGCTGGGCTGATCGGTAAGCACCGCGCCACCTTCGCCCATAGTGATATGGTGCGCGGGATAAAAGCTGACGGTTGCGATGTCACCAAAACTGCCTACACGGCGCCCCTTCCACGTGGATCCGAGGGCATCGCAGCAATCCTCAATCAGCCAGAGGCCGTGCTTCTCGACAAACGCGGTCACGGCGTCGAGGTCAAAGACGTTCCCCAGCGTGTGCGCGACCATGACTGCCCTGGTCTTCTCGCTTCGAGCAGCTTCGAGTTGGCTCACGTCGATTTCATAGCCGGGCAGCGTGACGTCGACAAACACGGGGACGAGGCCATTTTGAAGAATCGGGTTGACGGTGGTGGGAAAAGCCGCCGCAACCGTGATGACTTCGTCGCCCGGTTTGAGCCGCCGTTCGCCGAGTTTGGGCGAGGTGAGGGCGCTGACGGCGAGAAGGTTGGCGGAAGAGCCGGAGTTAACCAGCGAAGCACAGCGGACGCCGACGAAGCGAGC
>DATJRT010000097.1:0-6505 GCA_035504495.1 Occallatibacter sp. | reverse complement strand
CCTGAAATCTTTGGCGCCCTCTGCCTGGCTTTGCTCACCGTCTGCGCCTTTCGTGGCCAGATCGAGCAGGTTATGGCCGATGCTTCCGCCTCCATCTTCTGCATGTTTTATGTCGGTCTCACGCTGCTCACGCTCAACAACCTGCACGAGCAGGCCAACGGCCCCTCGCTGGTGGCGTTTTTGTTCTGCGTGGTCTGGGCCGGCGACATCACCGCCTATTACATCGGCCGCGCGTGGGGCCGGCGCAAACTCGCGCCGGGCCTGAGCCCGGGCAAAACCTGGGAGGGCGCACTCGGCTCCGTGGCCGGCAGCGTTCTGGCCGCGTGGGCCCTGCTCGAGCTCGCCAGCCAGCTCCAGGCCCGCGACTTCGCCGTGCTCGCCTATCCCGATGAAACCTGGTACTGGATCATGCTGGCCGTCTTCATCAACCTGGCTGCGCAGGTGGGCGACCTGGCCGAGTCCGCGCTCAAGCGCTCCGCCGGCGTCAAGGATTCGGGCAGCCTGCTTCCCGGCCACGGCGGCGTCCTCGACCGCATCGACGCGCTGCTCCTCGCCTCGCCCGTCCTCTGGTACGCGCAGGTCATTCACCGCAGGTTTTAAGATAGCTTCTAGCTGCTAGCTCCTGGCCTCTAGCCCCGTTTTCGCGCCCGCGATGATTCCGGGCGACGGCGGCAACAAGGGGAATCCGCTGCCGCTTATGCCGGCTGAATGAGCTAATAGCTAGAAGCTAGAGGCTGGAAGCTGTTTTGAAGAAACTCGCCATCCTCGGTTCCACCGGCTCCATCGGCAAGAGCACCCTCTCCATCGCCGAGCAGTTTCCTGAGCGTTTTTCCATCGTCGCTCTGGCCTGCGGCCGCAACCTCGACGAGGCCTTTGCTCAGGCGCTCCGCTGGCGCCCCAGGATCGTCTCTGTGGCCACCGAAGAACTGGCTGCGCAACTGGCCGCTCGCCTCAAAAATGCCGGCGTCAGCGGCATTCAAGTTGTCCACGGAACCCCCGGCACGGTTGCCTGCTCCACGTTGTCTGAAGCCGATTTCGTCGTCTCCGCCATCGTCGGCGTCGCCGGCCTCGAAGCCACGCACGCGGCCATCCTTGCCGGCAAGCCGGTCGGCCTGGCCAACAAGGAGTGCATGGTCGCGGCCGGCGAAATCCTCACCCGCGCCGCGCGCGAGCGCAACGTGCCCATCCTGCCCATCGACAGCGAGCACAACGCCGTGCACCAGTGCCTGCGCGTGGGCTCGCCAAAAGAGGTGAAAACCATCTGGCTCACCGCCTCCGGCGGCCCGTTCCGCAAACTTCCGCTCGAGGATTTCGCCCGGATCACGCCCGAACAGGCCCTCAAGCACCCCACCTGGGTGATGGGCCGGCGCATCACCATCGACTCCGCCACCATGCTCAACAAGGGCCTCGAAGTGATCGAAGCCTGCCGTCTCTTCGACGTCGCGCCCAGGCAGGTGCGCGTCACCGTCCATCCGCAATCCACCGTGCATTCCCTGGTCGAGTACATCGACGGCTCCATCCTGGCGCAGATCTCCGTCACCGACATGCGCCTGCCCATCCTCTACGCGCTCGCTTATCCTGAGCGTCCGGCCTCCACCCTCACCTTCGACCTGGCCGCCCTGCGCCATCTCGACTTCGAAGAGCCCGATTTTGCGCGTTTTCCCTGCCTGCGCCTGGCCTATGAGGCGGCGGAAAAAGGCGGCGCCCACGCCATCGCTCTCAACGCCGCCGACGAGGTCGCGGTCGACGCCTTCCTCGAAGGTCGTATCCCGTTTCCCGGCATCCCGCGTACAATCGAAAGAGTGCTCGCTTCCACGCCGGAGGCGCATCCCGCCACCATTGCGGAGGTGCTTACCGCCGACCGGGAGGCGCGCCAGATGGCTCAAGCGAAGCTCGCCTGAAGACGGCTCAACCGTCGCTCCAGGGCGCTTCCCCAAGGATCGCAACCCGCACCTATGCACGCTTTTCTTATCTCCATTCTTGCGTTCGTCATCCTCATCAGCATCATGGTGCTGGTTCACGAGCTGGGACATTTTATTGTCGCCAAGCTCTGCGGCGTTCGCGTCGAGCGGTTTTCCATCGGTTTTCCCCCGCGCCTCTTCGGCATAAAAATCGGCGATACCGATTACTGCATCTCCGCCACCCTTGCCGGCGGGTACGTGAAGATGACCGGCGAAGACATGCCCGGCGAGAACATGTCCATCCAGGGTGCGGACCCGGAGCAAATCGAAGCGCAGAAAGCCGACCCCGGCGCGCTTACCTCGCATCCCCGCTGGCAGCGCATTCTCATCGGCCTTGCCGGCCCCATCGCCAACCTCATCCTCGCCTTTGTGCTCATGTTCATTTACTTTTCCTGGATCAACGAGGTTCCCTCCGTCCAGGTGAAGGCCACCACCGTCGAGTGGATCGTCCCCGGATCGGCCGCCGCCCAGGCAGGGCTCGAGCCCGGCGACGTGATCCGCCGGTTTGATACCGTGGACAATCCCGACTGGGACCAGGTCTACGCGCACTCCGAGTTGAACGCCAATCAGAGCGTCGCCATGACCGTGGAGCGCGACGGTAAGACGCTCCCGCTCACGCTCCAGGTTCCGCCCGCAGCTAAGAACGAGGACTTCGACTTAAGCGACGAGGGCATTCTGCCGCAGTTCTTGCCCGGTCCCATTCAAGTGGATGAAGTGGAGCCTGACACGCCCGCTGAGCGCGCGGGCCTGCGCGCCGGCGACGCTATTGCCTCGGTCGACGGCCACCCCTTCCACACCGTCACCACGCTGCTGGCTTACATGCAAACCGGGCAGGGCAAGCCGCTCGACCTCACCGTGCTGCGCAACGGAGAAACCCTGCATCTGGTCGCGCACCCGGCCCTGCTGGACGCCGATTGGAAACTCGGCTTTGTGGCGGTGCTGCCTCCTTACCGCAATCAGCCGCTCTCCGCGGCCAAGGCGGCAAGCAAGTCAGTCGAATTCTGCAAGGAGAACTCGACGCTGGTGGTGGAAGTCTTGAAGCGGCTCTTTACCCGCCGCTTTTCCGTCTCGCAGCTCAACGGACCCGTGGGCATCGCGCGCATGGCGGGCCAGGCCGCGGAGATGAACGGATGGGAACCCAAGTTCGACCTCGGGGCTGAGATCAGCCTGCAGCTCGGCATGCTCAACCTGCTTCCCTTCCCCATCCTCGACGGCGGTATGATCCTTTTCCTCATCATCGAGAGCGCCCTGCGCCACGACATCAACCTGGCCATCAAGGAGCGCATCTACCAGGCAGCCTTCGTGATGCTGATGATGTTCTTCGTGTTCATCATCTTCAGCGACGTCACCAAGCTGCCCATGTTCACCCACGTCAAGCCGTGAAAACAGTAGTCAGTGATCGCTAGCAATTGCGGCGCTAAGAGTGGATATCCTGAATCCGAAATCTGCGTCGAGAACGATTTGTCATCCTGAGTTCAGGATGGCGCATGGAATGCGCCGTCCGCAACCGAAGGATCTGCGGTTGCTTTGGAAGCAATCCCGCGTTGAGGCATCATGGTCGCTGGCCTCCGGTCCCTGATCTCTGATCTCTGACCCCTGATCCCTGAACCCTGAACCCTGACCCCTGTGGAGCAAAATGCCCGTCACCACCCAATTGCGCGTGCGCTACGCGGAGACCGACCAGATGGGCATTGTCTATTACGCCAACTACCTGGTCTGGTTTGAAATCGGCCGCGTGGAGCTGCTCCGCTCACTTGGCCTCGCCTATAGCCAGCTCGAGACCGACCACCGGCTCATCCTGCCCGTGGTCGATGCGCACTGCCGCTACCGCGCCCCCGCGCGCTACGACGACGAAGTCCTCATCGAGACCTGGCCCTCGCTGGTGCGCGAGTCGGTGGTGCGCTTCGACTATCGGCTATTCCGCAATTCAAACAAAAAGGGAAAAGCGCCGGAGCTCCTGGCCGAAGGCGAAACCGCTCACGTAGTCTGCGACGAAAAACTGGAGCGCAAGCCGCTGCCGGCAAAGTACGCCGCGGCCCTGAAGGCTTTGATGAAGAAGGAGTCGGGCAAGCAGAGACGCAAATCTCAACGCAAAACAAGCGCCAGCGCAAAGCCGTCGTAGCCCTTCACGCCCACGTTCTGCAGCGCGGTTGCGCTCAGCCGCGGCTCGGCGGCCATTACCTCAAACATGCGCCGCGTGCCCCGGATGCCGGGGTCCTTGCTCTTCGCGTCCGTCACTTTGCCGTCACGGACCACATTGTCCACGAAGATCACTGTGCCCGGCCGCGCCAGCTTGAGCGCCCACTGCAAATACTGCGGATTGTTCTCCTTGTCCGCGTCGATAAAGATCAGGTCGAAGGGCTTGGCCCCCTGCGATGCGAGCTGCGGAAGCAGATCGAGCGCGCGGCCCACGCGCAGGTCCACGCGCTTGAGCAGGCCCGCATTTTTGAGATTCGCGCGCGCAACCTCGGCGTGCCTCGGCTCGTATTCCAGCGTAACCATGCGCCCGCCCCGGGGCAGCGCCCGCGCCATGCAGATGGTCGAGTAGCCGCCCAGCGTGCCGATCTCGAGCACGCGTTTGGCCTTCGTCATCCCAACCAGCAGGTGCAGAAATTTTCCCTGGAGCGGCGATACATCGATGGCCGGCAGCCCCGCGGCACGGTTGGCCTTGAGCGCAGCCTCGAGCGCGGCATCCGGCGGCGTCAGCAAGTCGCCAAAATAGCGGTCGACGGCTCTCCACCTGGGCTGCGCGACCTTGAGATTCCGCCGGACGGGTTTTGCAGGTTTCCGCAGCGCCATCTATTTCTCCCGCGCCACCACGAAATCGGGCACCCAGAGCAGCGCGCGCTTGAAGTCCGTATCCGCCAGCGGCACCAGCGCCTGCCGCGACTGCTCCGCGTAGCGGTACGCAGCCGCCATGGCGTATTCCACTGAGCCGTTGCGCGCCAGGATCTCCTGAATTTGCTGCCGGCCCACGTACTCGAAGCTGCGATCGTCGAGCACGCGCTGAATCGCCTTGCGGTCGGCCGCGGTGCCGTGATCGTAGCTGTGAATCACGGCCAGCGTAGCCTTGCCTTCGCGCAGATCGCTAGCCACCGGTTTGCCCAGCACCTCCTCGGTCGCGGTCAGGTCGAGCACATCGTCCACGATCTGGAACGCCAGGCCCACCGCGCGGCCGTACGTGCCCAGGCTCGCTTCTTCGGCCTCCGTGGCTGCGGCCAGCACTGCGCCCAGGCGCATCGAGACGGAAAACAGGCACGCCGTCTTGCGGAAGATCAGGTCATAATACTCGGCCTCGGAGACGGCCTTGCCCAGCTTCTGAATCTGCAGAAGCTCGCCTTCGACCATCTGTTGCGTCAGCCCGATCAGCAGATCGAGCACGCGCAGGTTCTGCTCTTCGAGCGCCACCTTGAAGGCCTGCATGTATAGCCAGTCGCCGGCGAGAACGCATTTCTCGTTGCCCCAGTTGGTGTTCGCGCTCGGCCGTCCGCGCCGCGTATCGGCGCCGTCAATAATGTCGTCATGCACCAGCGTGGCCGTGTGCACCATTTCCACCACCGAGCCCAGCCGGATAGCTCCCTGCCCCGCATAGCCGAGCTGGTGCGCCGCCAGCAGCAACAGCGACGGCCGGATCCGCTTGCCGCCGCCCTCGCGCAGGTACTCGGCAATCTCCGTGATGGTGCTCACGCTCGAGGCCGCGTCGCGCGCCAGCTCTTGCTCAATGGCGACAAGGTCTTCCCGCAGCAGTTCAAAGACCTCTCTTGCCGTCGCAATGGTCAGTGTGCTCAAGGCTCTCCGATTCTAGCCGTTCAACCTGCTGCGCGCCGCGTGCCCCACCCGGGCGCCCTCTGGGCACGGCGTCTTTGTTTCTGCCGCCAAGGCGGGTTCTTCAATTCGTCCGGTAATTCGTAAAAGTCAGCTCCACGCCCAGATCCCTGCCGCGGAGCATGGCGATGATCGCTTGCAGCTCGTCCCGGTCTTTGCTCGAAACCCGCACCGTATCGCCCTGGATGCTCGCCTGCGCCTTCTTCTTCGCGTCCTTGATCAGCTTCACGATCTCCTTGGCCCGCTCGATGGGAATACCCTGCTGCAGGCTGATCTTCTGCCGCACGCTCTGCCCCGCCGCCGGTTCCACACTCCCGTAAGTCAGGTTCTTGAGCGAAACACCGCGCCGCACCAGCTTCTGCCCCAGGATCTCCTTCACCGCTTCCAGCTTGTACTCGTTGGCCGAGGCCAGTTGAATGGCGTCGTTGCCTTCGAGCCGGATCTCGGAGTGGGAATCCTTCAAGTCAAAGCGCTGGCGAACCTCCTTGAGCGCCTGCTCGATGGCGTTGCGCACCTCCTGCAGGTCCACCTTGCTGACAATGTCGAACGAATTATCCTGGGCCATGGCCTGGTTCCTCTGACCGGGGAAAGGTTTGCAATCTTCAGTACCAGTTTCACATGCCGGGCGGGAGGTGAAACAGCCGGAAAAAGTTTTTCGTGGTTACCGACCCGATTTCGTCTTCGCTCGCGTTCAATAATCCGGCTAGAACGCGCGCCGT
>DATJRT010000096.1:0-4633 GCA_035504495.1 Occallatibacter sp. | reverse complement strand
ACCAGCGCCAGCTCAAGCGCGCGCGAAGTCTGATAGCCGGGGCTGTGCATTCTGCCGGCCACGAACTGCGCCGTCTGCTGCCGCGTAACCAGAAACGCATTTTCCGGCAGCGCGGGATGAAGCTCGTTATCCGCCAGCAGTTGCACGCCGCGCGAGAAATACTCCTTCAGCACCGTCAGCGAAAAGTCGAACCCCGCGTTCTCATCGGCGGCAATGTCGTCCAGCGCCTTGGCAAACGCCAGCCGGTCCAGCGACTGGGTTCCATAGGAATAGAGCCCGTCAAGCACGCCGGCCACGCCATCTTCGCCGGGCGGCGTCTGTAAATCGTCCTGGTGTTTGACCTCGCCCAGCACGGTCACGGTGGGCGTAGTGGTATCGGTGCGCACGATCAGGCGAATGCCGTTGGCAAGCCTGGTGTCGGAAACGGCCATCGTATTGGAGGGAACCTGCAACTGCTCGAGCGGCCCCTTCGCCCAGTCGGGCAGCACCACCGGCTTGGTGGGCGCCGAGGTTACGGTCTCGCTGCCGCCAAAGCCTTTTTCCGCCACCGGGCCTCCGCCGTTCACGGGCTTCAGCGTGGCGGTGATCGTGCTCGCGTTCAGCAGGTACTCTTTGGCCACGCGATTCACGTCGGCCAGCGTCACCTTGCGGATTGCATCGACATCTTCCTCGGGCGAGTTGCGTCCCTCCGCGGCCAGCGCGTTCGACCACACATCGGCCAGGCCGGGAATCGAATTGCGCTCAAACTCGGCCTGCGCAATCTCGCTGCGCTTGGCAGCGTCCACCAGGTCCTGGGGCACGCCGCCGTTCGCATACTTGTTCAGGATCTGCCGCATCTCTTCGATTGCGCTGGTCGCATCGGCGGTTGCCGGCAGGGCCACCGCCCCGTAGCCCACGCTCGCCTTGCGATAGGTCTCGGCTACGCCGAACTCCGTCGCCAGCGCCTTGCCCGTCGGCACCATGTCGCCGTAGAGGTCCGCGCGCTCGCTGCCCAGAACGTCGGCAAGAATCTGCATGGCTGCGTAATCGGGGGAGTCGGTGCCCGGAAACCGGTAGGCGATGAAGCCGAGCATGTAAGGCAGATTGCTGTCGATCGAAAAAGTCTGCGACTGGAAGGGCTGCAAATCAACCTGCGGCCGCGCGGGGAGGGGATGGCTGGCGATGCCACCGTAAAGCGCCTTGATCTTCGCGATCGTGGCCGCGGGATCCACATCGCCCACCACAATCAGGATCATGTTCGAGGGCGAGTACCACTTCGAGTAAAAATCCTTGAGCATGGCGCCCGTGGTGGCGTCGAACGAGGCTTTCGTCCCCAGCGGGTCGTGGGCGTACGGCGTGCCGGCGAACATCGCGCCGTTCATCCGGTCGACAAACTTGTAGGTCGGGTTTGACAGGTCGCGCTGCACCTCCTGCTCGATTGCGCCGCGCTCCTGGTTCCACTCCGCATCCGAGTCGTCGATGTCCTTGAGGCACGCCGCCTGCGCTTCCAGCGCCACATCCACGTCGGCTGAAGGGACCGTTTCAAAGTACTGGGTGATGCTCTGCTGTGTGTCGGCGTTGTTTTCCCCGCCCAGCAGCGCGTAGATCGCCGCCGTCTGGTCGGCCGTCATGCCGCTGCAGCCGCGGAAGGCCATGTGCTCCTGTGCGTGCGCCATGCCGGGAAAGCCGGGGGGCGTCTCATTGCCGCCCACGAGGAAGTTGGCCTCCACCGTGGCCACGGGCGCCAGCGTGTTGCGGATGATGACCACCTGGATGCCGTTCGCCAGCGTGGCCCGAGTCGCGTTCTGCGCCTCATTCCCTGCGCCCGCCGGTTGATCCTGGGCCGGCGCCGGCTGCGTTTCCGCCGCCCCTGCCGGGATTGAAGCCAAAGCCGCCCCAGCCAGGAGCAGCCACACAACAAGCCATTGCGGCCAAGTCCGTACATTCTTCAACGTGATCTCTCCCATTTCTGCTTTTTCTCGCGGCTCAGGCACACCGGCCCGCGCCGGATGCGCTCCCAACCATGCTATTCGATTCGACGGATAGCGGTCGCTTTCCGTTGTCTCAGGGAAGTGCGTAGCGCCGGAAATGGGCGCTCACACCAGTGTGATGCGCAAACCGGAGGCGCGCGCTACCTGGACCGTGCACCTGCCATGCCGCAGGCGAAGACCATCCGAGGGGCCGATGTGCGCCTCGCGGCTGTCGAGAGCCGGGGCGTGCAGCGCTTCCGTCTCGACTCTCCCGCTGCGCCCGCGTCCGAAGTCCAGCGTCAGGTCGAGGTCCTTCTCCGCATCCTTGTTGAGGACGATCACAGCCGCTCGCCCGTCGGGCAGCCTGGCCGCGTACGCGGTGGCATTCACGCCCGCCGACTGGAGCGCGGAGGTAAGATCGGCCTTCACCAGGGTGCTGCCGGCGAGCGCGCCGGCGAACTTGAGCCCGTAGGCCACCGGCTCCAGAATGTATTCCGATCCGAACTGCGCGATGGGCGTGTAGAAGGGATGCGGATGCGAGGCGATCTGCTCCGGCGTGTCGCCTTCGTCCTTGAGCAACACATCGCCCGGAAGGAAACCTCCCAGGCCGCTGGCAATCGGGCCCATTGTCCCTCCGTGCAGATTGATGCCGGTATAGTTGTTCGTCGCCAGCAGGAGCGCGTAGTCGGCCGCCCACAGCGCCGCGGCAAATACGTCGGAGAGCCCTGGCTTGCCTCCGCGAAAGCAGGTATTGCCCTCCGTCATGCGCACGCGCACGCCCATTTTGGCGGCCGCGGCGTTCGCCGTGTCCGCGGCCTTCTGCACTTTGACCATCTCCGCGGTGCCCAGCAGGTTGGGAATGTTCACCGCCGGATTGGTGGCCGGGCCGCCGAAGTAGTGATGATGGGTAAGCGTAGTCACGCGCGGCGGATTCGCGATCGAGGGCCACGCTTCGGCGATTTCCGTCAGCCACTCGATTTTGCCGGCCACGTCGGGCAATCCGAAGCGCGCATCCGGCACGCTCGCCGCCACCGCCCGCGCCAGCGTGAGCCACTCGGCGAGATAGGTCTGCGCGGACCAGGTTTTCGGATCGCGCAGGTGGCGGCTGAAGAGATCCACCTCATTGCCGATCTGAAAGTATTCGAGACTCGGCCCCAGCGTCCTGGCCACAAACGCGCCCTCGGCTGCGGCGCGCTCGGGCACATTGGTGCCCATGCCGATGCCATAGATGCACCTCCAGCCGGTGGCCTGCAAAAAATCGGCCAGGTTGCGCACCGCTTCCGCCGTGACGGGGTAGTAGTCGGGCTTGGGCTCGCCCACCACGATGCGGGTCTGCGGATGCGCGGGCTCAGGCGAGCCGGGGGTCGGCTTCCAGTATTCGAACTCGCTGGTGTTGCCGCCGAGGCGCAGAACGCCGTCGGATGAAAGTGCCTTGAACTGGGCAATGAGCCCGGTATTGGCGGCGGAAAAGAAGCGCGGATCCTCGAGCTGCCGCACTTCGTAGGACACCCCGGCAAAGTCAACCGGCACTGCGGCGCCGGCGGCTTCGGGCGGAATCGTCAGCGTGGCCTGCGCGGGGGCCGTGCTTTGCGAGCGCAGCCGCGTTGCGGCGAGGGTGAGGGCGGCGGAAGAGAGAAAACGGCGGCGGGAGAGGGTTTTCATCGGACTTCATACTAAACCCGCCGAGCGCGATCAGACCTCCCGCCTGGCTTTTTTCGCGCGCTCCACAATCGATCTGTTCGCCAGGCGTGGTCTCCCCGCTGCGCTTCCGAGGCTCGAGAAGGGCGCGGCGCTTGCTCACGGGGTTTGGCGTCGTGAAACAGCGGCCCCAAGCGGCGAGGGGCCGGCGAAGGACCGTTACTGTGCCATCCGGACCGGCTGCGCGCCCCAGGGGAGAACCGCCGAGGGAAGGCAGGACGGGCCCTCCGCGGTCACTTTAAGTGATCCCTGCGTCTTGCCCGGCACAGAGGGAAAGTCTGCCACCTCCGCGTGGCCGCTTGAATTGGTGGCCATCGTCATGTGGACCGTCTGACCTCCCGATTCCAGGACCAGGGGAACCCTGGCGTCGGGCGGGAAACCTTCGGCCACAACCAGGACCGCGGTCGCGTGAGGCTGGGCAATGCGCAGCTCGAGGGTGCAGTCCTGATCCTGCGTAATCAGGGGATGCGGAACCAGGGTGCCGAAGATCGACAACGCGCCATCCTTGCTGGAGAGCATGTAGCGAACCGGCTCCGCCGTGCCGGCCTGTGGCGCCAGTTCAAGCTCGTCGCCCGGCGCCGTTAAGGCCGCTTCCTGCGCCGGACGCGGCCCGTGGATCATCACCAGGCCCTGGTCATTCACGTAAAGATCTCTGGGATCGTAGGCCAGACTTTGCCCGACCACCCAGGAGGCCAGCCCGTAGACCTTGTTGTCCGGAGCACCCTCAGCAAAAACGCGAAAGCGCGCGGGAGCCGTCCCCGGGGTTCCCTGGCTCTCGATCTGCTCAAAGCGCAGGCGCAGATCGTCCGGATTCTGGTCGCCCGCCCGCGGCGTATCCCAGCGCGCCTCGTTGACCACAGCCGTGAGCGTATCCCGGGAGGGAGCAGGCTCACCGGGAAAGCTCGAATACACCAGTTCTCCCAGGGTCCTGGAGGACTGTCCGCTCAAAAGCATTGCGCATGCGAGGCCGATCGAAAAACAGACGA
>DATJRT010000095.1:0-5314 GCA_035504495.1 Occallatibacter sp. | reverse complement strand
GCGTCTCTTCCACAGCCGGTCGCGCAGGGAACGCCGCTTGCGCGGAGCCAGTTCGTCCTGATACTCCGTGGTAACCGGGCGCCACCGATTCGCGGGGTCCAGCATGCATCTCCTCGCGCTCGAATCGGGCTACGCCATGGAAAGCGAAGCGCGCGCAGCGCAACACGCGGCTCAAAAGCAACAGGCCGAGCCTGCCGTGCGGATGATGGCTCAAGTCTAGCATCGGGTCCATGAGCGCCGATTAACCGACTTGGTGCCCCGGCTCTTGGTGCTTCGGCTCTAGACGCCCCGGCCCAGCAGAAAACGCCGGGAAGGCGGATTGCGCTTCACAGCCGCTCGCGCAGAAAACCGATCACCTGGTCGGCCTGGACCACGCCCACCATGTGCTCCTGCGCATCCACCACGGGAAGCGAATGCAGATTGTACTTGTCGAACAGTTCGGCCAGCTCATTTTGGTTGAGATCGGCCGGGCACGACAGCACGCGCGGCTCGCTGAGCACGCTCAGGCGCGTCTCCGGCTGCGACATCACCAGGCGCGCCAGCGAAACCGAGCCCCGCAGAACCCGCTTTTCATCCAGCAGGAAAATGTCGGTCACGCTTTCCGGGTCGCCATCGAAGCTGCGCAGCGCCTGCACCGCCTGGCTAACGGTGGCATCCATGCCCACGTAGACAAAGTCGCTGGTCATGTGGCCCGCGGCGGAGTCCTCGTCGAACTCCAGCAGCTCCTCCACTTCCTGCCGCTCTTCCGGCTGCATCTCTTCGAGGATGGCCTCGGACTGGTCTTCGGGCAGCTCGGCCAGCAGGTCGGCCGCGGCGCCCGGATCCATCTCTTCCACGATGTCGGCGATGCGCTCGTCGTCGAGCTTTTCGAGCAGCGCCTTCTGCAGCTTGGGCTCGACCTCCTCGAGCGCCTCCGCGGCCACTTCTTCGTCGAGTGAGGTAAAGACAGCCTCGCGCTCGGCCGGAGCCAGGTCTTCCAGGATCTCCGCCAGGTCGGAGGGGTGCATCTCCGCCAGCCGCTCGTGCTCGATGCGCAGCTTGACCCGGCGCGCCGGATCGACCTCGATCACGTCGACAAACTGCCAGGGAATGCCCCGCGCCCCGAACTTGCGTGAAATGGCCTCCAGGCGCGGCCGCGGCAGCACGCCCTTGAAGATGCGGCGAAAGGCGCCGCGCAGGCCCACCTCCACCTCGGCCACGCGCAGCAGGCTGGCGCCGTCCCGCTCCAGCCACTCCAGGTCGACGTCGTTGACGCGGACCACCTTGCGCCCGTGAATGTCGATGATCTGGCGATCGACGAGGTCCTGCTGCAGAAAGAGAAAGTTGCCCTCGTCCTTGAGCGGCGCCAGGGCCTCCGGTGAGCGCAGCTCAAGCGTGCCGGCCGGCGTCTCCATCACCTCCCGCGAGGCCACCAGGGCAAGCCCGGTTTTGGTCTTGAGCACCAGCCCGGCCACTTTGCCCGCGTCCGGGCCGGTGGCCACGGCAATGTCCTTGAGCTTGCCGCGGAGATGGCCCTGCGCATCCGTTACCGGCGTGCCCAGAAGAGCGGTAAGGCTCACGCGGGTTGGGTTGCGCGGCTCCATCTCCGTCTCCGGGGGTGCGGCTGCAGAATTGCGGCTCCGGCAAGGTCGAGTGCGGCACTCCCCGGTTGAGTGTAGCGCCTTTCCGCGCTTGCGTGCATGCGGGTTTCTCAGGGTACTCGGCTCGATTCGGCGCCCATGCCTCGCGCGTGCTCCACTTGACACAATTGCATGGAGACGTGAAACTGCCAGCAAGCTCAAGGGCGGCTTGAGCCAAGGCGGAACGCACCCGGTGAGCGCACCCAACAGAGAAAGGTGGAGTTTCAAGCTGGCCTCCACCATGGACAGCGTAGGCGTGGTGGAGGCGGCAGCGGAGAAGATGGCCGCCGGCGCCGGCCTCGACGACGACGAGGTCTTCCACGTGACCATGGCCGTGCGCGAGGCCGCGGTCAACGCCGTTCTGCACGGGAACGAATACGACTCCACGCGCGAGATCGAGGGCTCGCTCGAAATCACCGGAACCGATCTCATCTTCATTGTGGCCGACCAGGGGCACGGCTTTGATCCGGATCACTTGCCCAACCCGCTCGCGCCTGAAAATCTGCTCCGCAACAGCGGCCGTGGCATCTTCCTCATCCGCTCCCTCATGGATGAGGTACACTTTCGTCAATTGCATCCGGGTACCGAGTTGACGCTGGTCAAGCACCTGGCGCCGGCGGGAGAAAAAACCTGAGGCATTTGCCCCGCCCGGAAGGGGCTGGTCGCGCTGGGCGCAGATTTCCCCCTGGCGTCGGGCCCGGCCCACGGAGTTTTCCCCCCTGGGACCGGGGGCGGGTGCTATAACCGAAATACCGAAGAAGGAGGATTTTCCGTGGCACTGACTATCGCTTCGCGTGAAGTTGACGGCGTCACCGTCCTGGATCTGAGTGGGCGAATCACCCTGGGAGAAGGCAGCGTGCAGTTGCGCGACGCCATCCGCGACCTCATCAGCAAGGGGCAGAAGAGCGTTCTGCTCGACATGGGCGACGTGAGTTACATTGACAGCTCGGGCCTGGGTGAGTTGGTGAGCGCCTACACCACATCCAAAAACCAGGGCGCCAGCCTGAAGCTGCTCAAGCTCACCAAGAGGGTTCACGACGTGCTCCAACTGACCAAGCTGTATACCGTCTTCGATATTTACGACGATGAAGCCAGCGCCATCGCCTCTTACAAATAAGCCTGCTCTTCGGGAACGGAGATGCAAAGGCCATCCCTGGGCTGCGGGATGGCCTCTTCGTTTGCGCCTGGACCGGCTTGGCTGAACTCTAGAACTTCACCTGCGGCACCTGCTGCGCTGCGGGGCTGGCCGTGAAATAGGCATTGTTCTGGTGGAACCCGGCCATGCCCGCCCAGATGCTGTTGGGAAACTGCAGCACAAAGGTGTTGTAGTCCTGCAGCGCGTCGTTATAGCGCTTGCGCGCCACGGCAATGCGGTTTTCCGTTCCCGCCAGTTCGTCCTGCAGGCGCATGAACTGGTCGCTCGAGCGCAGTTGCGGATAATTCTCCGTGAGCACCAGCACCTTGGCCAGCGCGTTATCCAATTGCCCGTTGGCGGCGATCTTGTCCTGCGGCGTCTGCGCATTCATCAGGCCGTCGCGGGCTTGCGCCACTTCCGTTAACACGCTGCTCTCCTCCTTGGTGAATCCCTTCACCGTCTCCACCAGGTTGGGAATCAGGTCGGCGCGGCGCTCGAGCTGCACGTCCACATCGGACCATTCCGTCTTCACGTTCTGGTCCTTGGCCACCATCTGGTTCTTCGCGCTCACGTAGCTGCCGCCCACCAGCAGCGCCACCACAAGCAAAACGCCCACCACCGCCAGTGTAATTCCAAGTCCCTTGCTCATCGCTTTCGATTCTCCTTCGTAATGACAGCCGCCGGCTTCTGGCCCTCAGCTGCCAAAGTCTTCGCTCCAGTGGAACTTTGAACGCGTGCTGTCCTCATTCATTTTTCTCTGTCCGCCTCCGTCGCTTTCGCTCCGGCCAACCCGCAGCTCGAAGCTGACAGCCGGCGGCTGCCTGAATCACCAGCTTCCCCCCGCGCCCCCGCCGCCGAATCCGCCGCCTGCGCCGCCAAATCCCCCGAAGCCTCCTCCAAACCCGCCGCCTCCGGATCCGCCTCCGCCCAACCCGCCGCCAAAGCCTCCGCCGCGCCAGCCCCCTCCGCCCCAGCCGCCGAAGAAAAGCCCGAAGCCAAAGAGCATGCGCAACAGGGAAAAGCCGCCGAAGAAGACCAGGACGATGATGAACAGGATCAGTTTGGCCAGCACGGGGCCGTGCTCGTCAGCCTGCTCGCCGGGCGGCTGGCTCGCGGCGGGCACGCCATTCAGATTGAGCGTAACGTTCGCGTCCGCGGCGATGTCCTGGCCAACCTCGCCCACGGCCAGCATCACCGCGCCGCTATAGTCGCCGGCGCGCAGAGCGGGAACCATGGCCCGGCCGATGTCGCCCACCTTGGCGTCGTTCAATATGCCTTCGAGTCCATAGCCGACTTCGATGCGGTACTTGCGGTCGGCCACTGCGAGCAGGACCATGGCGTAGCGGTTCAGGCCCTTGTTGCCCATCTTCCAGTGGTCTTCCAGCTGGTCGGCGTAATCGGCTGCATCGTCGCCATCCAGGTCGTGCACCGTCACCACGGCAAGCTGGGCGTTGGCCGCGGAGTGATCGAGCTGCGCGCAGATGGAGTCGATGCGCGCCACCGCATCGGGCGAGAGCACGTGCGCAAAGTCGCTCACGTAGTCGGTGGGCTGGGGCAGGTCCTGGATGCGCTCGCCGCGCAGCGCGAGGGGAAAACAAGCCAGAACAGCCGCCAGGAATGGCAGTGCGACGGCCCGATGCGCGCGCCGAAAAGCGTTCATTGCAATCTATTGTACGGGTTCGGGCCGCGCGCGGTTCCGCTGCCCTTGCGCTCCCGGCCGGCCCGGCGCTGCATCTTGCCGACTACACTGATAAGGAGATGACCGAACCTCCCGCGCCTCCCGTTGCCCGCAAACAACCCACTGAAACCCGCATCCATGGCGCGGTATTGCGCGACCACTACGCCTGGCTGCGCGAGCGCGGCAACCCTGAGGTTACCCACTATCTCGAGGCCGAAAATGCCTACGCTGAGGCGCAGATGGCGTCGCTCGCCCCGCTGCGCGAAGAGCTTTACCGGGAGATGCTCAGCCACATCAAGCAGACGGATATCTCCGTTCCCTTCCGCGACGGCGCCTGGTGGTACTACACGCGCACAGAGGAGGGATTGCAGTACGCCATTCACTGCCGCAAGCGCGGCGGCAGCGCGGGGCCGGACGTCGATGCGCCCGAGGAAGTGATCCTTGACGGCAATCGGTTGGCGCAGGGACACGCATTTTTCTCGATCGGCGACACCGATATCTCCGACGACGGGCGCTGGCTGGCCTATTCCACAGACACGCGCGGCTTTCGCCAGTACACCCTGCGCATCAAGGATCTCGAAACCGGGGAAACGCTTGCCGAAGAGGTCGAGCGCGTGGGCTCGCTCGCGTGGGCGGCCGATAACCGCACCTTGTTTTACACCGTGGAAGACGAGCAGCAGAAGCGCCAGTTCCAGCTCTGGCGCCACATGCTGGGGGCGCCGCACGCCGGCGATGCGCTCGTGTATCAGGACGACGACGAGCGCTTCAACGTGGGCGTGGGGCGTACGCGCGACGGGAAATTCCTCGTGCTTCTCTCCGGCAGCCACACCGCAACCGAGTGCCGCGCATTGAGCGCCGACGCGCCCCAGGGCGCGTTTCGCC
>DATJRT010000094.1:0-33602 GCA_035504495.1 Occallatibacter sp. | reverse complement strand
TCGCCCGTGGTCAGATCGAAGGGGACTTCGGCTGGCCCGAATCCCGGCTTGGTTGCCTTGACCGTGTAGTGGCCGGGCGGCAGGCTCACGAATCGGTACAGGCCGCTCGCGTCGGTGGTCGTCGCCTGCGTCACCTGCGTGGCCATGTTCACCAGCGTGATGGTCGCGTCCGGAACCACTGCTCCACTGGAATCCTGGACGGCTCCCTGCAGGCCTGCGGAAAACTGGGCGTAGCACCTGCCGGCCGTCAGCACCAGCAGGGCGAAGACCATCGCGGTTGCGGTTACCGTCTGTTTCCACGTCTGTATTGCCATGGCTTGCTGCCTCCCCCGAAGTCAGTCTCCGTTGTGCTGCGTGCCGGTGCTTGGGCGAATCATGGGTATCCGATATTGCATGCGGAGTCGCGGATGCGAATGGGCCCCAAGCGCGCTTCGTTGCACGGATCCTGCAATGTTGTCTTCCTCGCCAGAGAGCCGAGCCGCGCAAGTTGCGCGGGATACACCAAGTGCCTGCGAGACGCCGTCCGCTCACTGCGGCGCAGTCCGCCTTGGGATGCGCGCGGTCGGCCTCCGGCGGGGTGCCTGGAAACGCTTACTTTGTAATGATTTGCATCCTACCTTTTGCATTGAGACACTGTCATGGTTCTGCTGAATCAATCTCCGCTGGTGCATTTGCACCATCCGACCGTTCGCATCCCTGGTAGTTGGTGCGGGAGGTGCCCCACGCTTGTGTGCCGGTTGTGTGCCCGATTTAAAGCCGAAAGGATTCCACGGCCTGGAAAGCAGCAGCAGATTATTACAAACGACCGATTCGCGGATGCTAGAACCGGTTTCATAAACCGAATTCTTCAACTCGCGAGCTTCGTGGGACCCGCCTTGTTGTTGGGTCCCATCCTTGCGCGGCGCGGCGCATTGCCATTTATGAGACCGGTTGTAGGGCGTTTTCGAGGACGCGTTCAGCCCGGCGAACAGAAGCGCTCTCTCTTGGCCGCTTCGATGGCTGAACCCGCCGCTTTGTCCCAGCTCTTGGTGCGAAACAGGCAAATTCTTCATCGCTTACCGGCTGCAGGATAAAGATCTGCAACCGCTGAGCGATTCGGCGGCTATCGGCTCGCGCGGGCCTGCACTTGGAGGTACCTTTCGCGTGGTCGAAGAAGCTCGCCTGAAGAATTCTCGGCTCTCAACATCAATGTTGTTGCTCCTCCATTGACGGAGATTGCTCTTCAACTAGCTTGTAACGATTGTGCTCGTTTTCCTCTTTCGTGCCTTCCATCCGGAGCGCCGCCAGACGCTTGAGCAAATCGGGAACTTGAGCTTCCTCTCCGTTCTTGCGCAACGCTTGAATCAGATGATAGAGCGCTGTTTGGTCCTTGGGATCTATGTCCAGAGCTTTTCGGCTCTGTTCGATTGCTGCCTGGTTCTGTCCCGACTGCAGATAGAGCTTTGCCAGAAGGTCGCGCGCCGTACCAAGAGATGGGCGCAGCGAAATCGCCTTTTCCGCAGACTTCACGGCTTGGCGAAACTCCGCGCTGCCCGGCTGCGGTCCGCTCTGTGCCAGAAGTTCCGCTTCTGAATACAGCAAAAAAGGATCGTTGGGTTTTTGCGCCAACTTCTTTCGCACAGTAATGAGCGCGCGATCAGGGTCGTCTTTTTGCAAGGCCGCCAGTCCCTCCGCAGCCGAGCCGAAAGTCTGCCGGGGGTCAAGCATGTCCGCCCTTTCAAAATCGGCTTCTGCCTTGTTGTATTGCGCAAGCTGTACATAGAGGACGCCGCGCGCCACATAGAGTGGCGCGGACTTTGGTTCCGCCTCGAGTCCGGCGCTGACCATGTCCACTCCAACCTGAAAGGACTGATGATCGAGAGACAAGGCGGCAAAGTCGACGTAAAGGTCGACATTATGAGGATCGGAGACAATTGCCTGGCGAAGAATGCGCACTGCCTCAGGCGTATTGTCATCGGCCTCATAGGCTGCCGCCGCCAATTCAAGAACATCGGCGTCTGCCGTATCTGTTTGCAAGAGCGGCTGGAGCGTTGCGATCGCATCCTTCGGATGCCGCGCTATCAACTGGACGGAGGCAAGCCGGGAGCGGGCCTGCGCATCGTTTGCGGATTGGGCTAAAGCGCGTTCAAACACCGCAATCGCTTTCTCGTTCTCCTTCAGCTTGACCAGGCAACCGCCGTACTGCTGCAAGGCTGCGGGCTGGGAATCCAGAACGGAACCGCTTTGCTCGAAATGCGAAACCGCCGCGACGCAGTCGCCGCGCCGGTAAGCGATCACCGCCAGCATGGCGTGACTGGTTGGATCGCCCGGGCGCAGGTCCAGTATGTGCTGTAACAGCGCAGATGTGTCTTTGCTGTCGCTCTCATATTCAATTTGCGCTGCCCCTTCCAAAGCGGGCAAAAATTCCGGCGAGATTCCCAGGGCGCGGCGGAAGGCACTCAGAGCGGCCTTCTTATCTCCTTTGCCGGAGAAGGCGATACCCTGCAAGGTCCACAGTTGTACATTCTCCGGATTCTGCTCAAGCTCCGGCTGCAAGTACTCGAGCGCTTTATCGAATTGGCCTGCCCGCAAGGCTGAAGCAATGGGTTCAAGCCCATCTGCATTGGCTTGCGTAACCGCCGTCTGCGCGGCGAGCAAACAGTGTGCGGCCAGCAGTGAAGCCAGCATGCCAATTCGGATAGGAAATCCCACGGTGATGATTATCTCTCGATTTAGATGTTGAGGATGGCGCTATGGCGATCGAGGACAGTCCAAGACCAGGGATGCTTTGAAATTCTCGCGCATAATCGGCAAGTGGCCGAAACACGGCGGGCCGAGATTCCACCCCGGCCTGCCCAAACCAGGATTTCAAACTTCAGAACGCGAAGCGGACTCCCATCTGCAAAGCTCTGGCGGGCAGCGCAGTTCTGGATTGCCCAAAGGTTCCGTCTGCCATATCCCCATCCACGGGGCCGAGATTGACGCGATTGAACAGATTGATGAAGTCAAAACGCAACTGCAGATTGCCCTGTTCGCCCAAATGAGGCAGCTGAGTGTTTTTGAGCAGGCTGGCGTCGACCTCGACCATACCGGGGCCGGTGAATATGTTGCGTGGCTCGTTGCCTTCCGTGCCTGCAACGGGAACGGGGAACTCCTCCTGCGCGGCGTTCGTCAACGGATTGCCAAAGACGCCGCTCTCAAGTGTTGCGCGGCTGTGTCCGCCGGTGAAGTTCTGGGTAGGTTTGTTGGGCACATCCCAGTTGGTGCCGTCGAGGTTATAGTCACCGGGATTGACGGGGGCGGTGGGCGGGTTAGTGTTGAAGACCCAGAAGGGCGAGCCCGTCTGGGCAGCCAAAATGCTTGTCATCTCCCAGCCGGTAGTGACGACTTTTTCGATCGCATTACCGTTCATGCCGGGGATGGTATAGCCGCCGGAGGCCGAGACACGCTGGCGCACATCGTAATTCGCTAATCCGTAATAACTGAAGTACGCGCTCGGCTCGGGGATATCGCCGGTATCCTGGTCAAACCGGGTGCCCTCCTCGGGATAATCCTTGGCCTGAGCCAGGGTGTAGGAAGCCTGGAAATTGCCTCTGGCTCCCTGCCTTCCGCGAAGCGTCAAAATCATCGCATTGTAGTTGGCATAGCGCGCATTGGTCACGTAGGTGATTGCGCCAAAATTCGGATTCAGGCGGTTGACCGTCTCGCTGGTTCCGCTGATGACTGCACCTCCGGCGTACCGGTTTTGATCGGTTCCGGTCAACTGGTCGTAGCCCTTGGAGCCGGAGTAACTGGCGCCCGCAACCAGTTTGAATGCCAACTCGTGCTCGACGCCGATGACGTAGTTTACGGATAGAGGAGGCACCATATTCCGGTCAAGAGAGTCGACGCTTGCCTGGACTCCAGGAAGGCCTCCGGCGGCGTTCAGCCCGGTTGCAGGGATGGTTGGCAAAGGAAAATTGAAAGGATAGGTTCCGGAAGGCGCCAGGGCGAAAATCGGCTGGATTCCTGCGATACCGTTTATGCCGAAGGTCGCATTGACAATGCCCGGCGGATTCAGTCGGGTCTGGTCGACGGTCTGGCCCATCGCGATCCAATCGTGGTAAACCCCGATTCCGCCGCGCACCACCCAGGTTCCGCGGCTGGTGGGATCCCATGAGAACCCAATGCGCGGGCTGAAGACGTTCGACATGTCTTTGGCGAACACTTGTGGGACTACGCCCACCGTGGCGTTGGCAATCTGTTCAGAGAAGGTGCCCGCCGTTCCGAGGTTCAAAGCGCTAAACTGGAAGCCGCTGTTTCCCCAGGGAATGTGATTTGTGAAATCGTCCCAGCGCAGCGAAATCGTGAAAGCGAGATTCGGCTTAGCTTTCCAATCGTCCTGAACGTAGAACCCGAACGGATTCTCTTGTCCGCCAAAAGCCACCTTTGCCGGTAAGCCGGTAAGCGGATTGTAGGTTGCCGACTCTGTTACCGGGATAGTTGAACCCGAGGTGTATTGCACCATGTTCAGAAGGTTGTTGAAGGTGAAACTGGGCCGCACGTAGTCGGGCGTAAAATCCCCGTGCTCAATCCCTCTCGCTCCATCGTAGCCAAACCTCAATACGTGCCTGCCGTGGACCAAACTCAGCACGGAACGCCAGTTGTACATGGGACCGCGATATTCTCCCGGCCCGAATCCGCCGCCAACCTGGAATCCTTCCGTGCCATCGGCGACCGTGATGGCCGGCACTTTCAGATCGGCGTCCTGCCCGTTGGCGCCACCCACGCTGGCAAATGCGAAGGCGGACTCCCACAAGACCTTCGCATTGAAGGTGTGGGTGTAGTCGGCCTGCCCGTACCGATTCTGCATAATGTCCTCAGCCTGCAAACCTTCTCTGGGAGAAAGTTGTTGCTGGGTGAAACTGTCGTTGTAATAGCTCAGATAGAGGCGGTCGTTAGGGGTGAAGTATTCATCGACGCGGAAGTTATACTGCAGGGCGTTGTAATAGGGGCTGGCCGCGAAGGTTCCAAAGTCAATCGCGTCGGTGCCGCAAGGGATGTCCGTGCTTGGCCCCGTACCGCCCGTACCGCTGCAATTGCTTGCGCCGAACGCGGTCAAAGCGGTCTCCACCTTGCCGTTGGGAACCATAAACTTTGCTGGCCACCCCGTCAGGACCTGGGTTCCGACGGTATTGGGATAGGCAGTTTTGGCCCACGTAACAAATGCCGGATCCTCAAATGTTTGTGTGCCGGTATTGGCAGCCGCGGATGTCGTCGCCCACAGCTTCTCGAAGTCGGCGAAGAAAAATGTTTTGTCTTTCCAGATCGGTCCGCCCAATGCGCCGACCAGGTCTTTGCGGCCAAAGGGAAGGTCCGCGGTGGCGTCGGAGAACTCCGTGTTGGCCTCGAGATCCTGATTTGTGTAAAACAGGCTGCCGGCGCCGTGGAATTTGTTGGTGCCGGACTTTGTGGTCACCTGGACGAGGATTGAGCTGCCGAGATTGATGTCTCCGTCCCAGGAATTGGTCTGCATCGTCACTTCCTGCACTGCCTCCGGGATCGGCGACAGAATGAGATTACCGTTCTGAACGGGGCTGGTTACATTCATACCGTCAACCATCACCACGTTGCCTATATAGCTGCGCCCATTGGCGCTGATGGCCGGCGTTTGCGTTCCGAAGTTATCCGCAAACCCTCCCGGAGATTCACCCTGGGCGCGCGTGCCCGTTCCCGAAACACCCGGCGCTGCGGCCAGCGTGTCCCATAGATTGCGATTCGCCTCGGGAAGGTCGCGGACAGTCTGAGATCCGAGCGTAGTTTCCAGACGGCTGTCGTCCGTGTCGATCGTAGGGGGAGTCACCTCGACTACCACGCTCTCTTGAGCCGACGCCACATGCATTGTCAAATTGATGCCCTTGGTTTCGGCGGTGCTGATTGTGAACTGGGATTCTTCTTCTCTGAAACCTGGGGCCACTACCGACACAACGTAATTCCCGGGAGCGAGGCTGCTGAAGCGATAATAACCGGCGCTATCGGTGGTAGTGGTTTGCTGGATACCCGTGTCCACGCTGCGCAGCTGGATGGTTGCATTGGCGATGGCGGCCTGGCTTGGATCCATGACGATACCTTGCACATTGCCGCTGTACTGGGCAAAGCAGTTGAGCGCAGCAAATACCAGGAAGAACAGACCGAAGACGTAGCGATGCTTTGGCCTGACTCCGCATGCGGGGCGAGGAGTCAGTCGCCGCAGGATGCCGATGCGCTGTTCCGGAGAGGGTATGCAGATCCGGCCATTTTTCGTGATCATCATTCGCTGCCTCCTACCAATCGTGAAATGTCACCTGGGCTGCATGGGCACTTTCTCATCTGCGACGAGCCCGTTGACCCCTGAAAGCGAGAGCCGCGGATAGCGTTTACCATCCCAGTTCGAGACCGGGCCCATGCTTGCCTTGTTCTGCCAGCCGTTTCTTAGGACTTGCGATTCGAGCATGTATTCGGGGCGCAGCAAGTCTAGCCGCGGAGTGGGAGCAATGCGCAATGGGTCAGGTGTACTATGCGGCACACCTGCATTACGCACATCTTGACGACAAACTGGAAGTTCGGGAAAGCCTTTGCGACAGGCGAAGTGCAGTCGATGACCCGGAGCCGGCATCGTAGCCGGAAGCGGAACCATCCCCATAGCAGCGTTTCAGCGCGGGCTCAAGATGCCTTGCTGCAGGGCCACCGTTACGGCTTCGGTGCGATCGCCAACCTCCAGCTTGGCGCTGATGTGATTGATGTGATTCCGAACCGTGTACTGGCTGATCTGGAGCACGCGGGCGATCTCCTTGTTGGTTAGACCCTTTGAGACCATCTCCAGAATCTCCATCTCGCGGGAGCTCAGGCTGGAACGCGATTCGCGCTCGGCAAGACGCCCCGCGATCTCACCGGACAGGTACTTACCGCCCGCACTCACGGTGTTGATTGCCGTGACGATTTCGGCGCGCGAGGCATCTTTGGAGAGATAACCGCGGGCTCCCGCCTTCAACGCTCGGTAGATCTCCTCTTCATACGCGTAGCTGGAGAGAATGAGAACCGCCGGAGAGTTCTCGATCTCCCGCAGAATACTCAAAAAACTGATGCCGCCGATCTTGGGCATGCGCAGGTCGAGAAGAACGACGTCAACCGAAGAGCGGCGGATCAGATCGAGCCCGGCTTCCCCGTTGTGCGCGGTCCCGACGACCTTCAATCCGCTCTCTTTCCGCAACAGGCTTGTTAACCCGGCGCGGACCACCGGGTGATCGTCGACGATCAGCACGCGGATTGGTCTTCTACCTGTGTGCGTTTCCATAGGATTGCTTTCCCCAGAAGTTTTGCAACCGTATCCAGAATGCGCGATAGAGAGAAGGCGGAGTGGGTGCGTGCACGCGCAAGGTGGTGCCCTTTCCGGGCGCGCTGTGAATTGTAAGCATTGCCCCGATACTATCAGCACGCTTGTGCATTCCCGAGATGCCGAAGCCTGCCAGCTCGCTGGTGATCGAGAAGCCGCAACCATCGTCCTCGACCACCAGCTCGACCTCGGATTTGAGATAGTTGAGCGAAATGTCAAGGTGCGCGGGATGAGCGTGACGAACGGCGTTGGCGACAGCTTCCTGCCCGATGCGCATCAGCGTGTCGGAGATGCGCAGGGGTATCGCGCGCTCACTGCCTTCGCTGGAAACCCGAACCGCGATCGATGAAGTCCCGTTCACCATGCGCCGTGTGAAGTTCTCCATCGCCTGCAGCAGGCCCACAGACTCCAGGTTCTCCGGCCGCAGCATGGAGATGCTGCGCCGGGCTTCCTCGTGGGAGTTGCGCACCATGACGCGCGCCACCTCCAGTTGGGGCACGATGTTCGTTCCTTCATTGGCCTCGTCCCGAATGGCTTCCAGTTGGAAGCCCAGTCCGGCGAAGCTCTGCGCCAGCGTATCGTGCATCTCGTGCGCCAGCCGCTCCCGCTCCTCCAGAACCGCCTGCATGCGCCAGCGCTCGATCAGGATGTAGCAGCTCAGCCCCGCCAAAGCCAGCAGCAACATGCCGATAATCATGGCGACGATATGCCCGGCGCTCCACCACGGCGGCCCCTCCACCAGCTCTACGTCATTGAACGACGGCAACAGCAGCGCGAACGACGTCAAATCATGGGTGTATTTGGAATCCACGACGCAGATCCCGCGCAGACGCAGGCGGCTCTTCTCCTTCAGGGCATGCAGCCGCCCCGCCTGTGCCGCGTCACTCACGATGGCCAGAAACGACTGGCTTGCATCGTCGAGTGTAAGCACCAGGGTATGCGCCGGTCCTTCGTCCTTGTGCTCCAGACGGCCCTCAATCTCGACATACTCGGCATCGAAGGCTCCCGTGGCTGCCTGCGCCGCAGTGACCGCCACGGGCGGAACCGGCGTGTGCGACCAAAGCAGGCGCACATCGGAGTTGCGGAGCCGTGAGCTGAAATCGTGTGGTTCCGCCTCTCCTTTGGCCTCGACTTCATCGCCGATCTGGAGCGGCGCATGCGCATGGCTGGCGGTAATCGTCAGCCCTCCAGTCGGATCCTGGACGAAGAGCGCCGGCGAAGTGAGCGTCACCACGCCGTGAATCGTGACCGACGCCGGAACGTCGGGGGAAAGCAGACGCAGGCTGCTGATCGGCTGCGCGTTCACGTCTGTGTGATGGGCTAATAGATCGCGCTGGATCGGCTCGAAGTAATGGTCATAGGACCCTGGTTCCGCGCCCATCGGGAGTTCGTCGGGCGTGGCGATCGCCGGGCGCACGCCACCGGTCATCGCGGCCAGGTCCTGGCGGGTCGCTTTGCGAATCTCCACGTTTCTCCACTCCGCTCCGGTGTTGTACGACTTGAGTCCGAAGCGGCCCGCCGTCAGGCAGCCAGGATCTTCCACGGCCACGCTGGTAGTTTGTCCGCCGGGTGACGTGGCGCTCACCGCGAAGTCGCAGCCGTAGGCGAGGAACTTCACGTGGTACCACTGCTGCGCGTAGACCCGCGGCGCAACCGGTTTGGCTGCATACTCCCGCCACCCGTAGTCGGCGCGGCCAAGAATAAGCGTGTTGTCCAGATCGCGCAGGCCGGCCATGTATCCGTGATATGCATCCACTCCTTCCTCTTCATCGGTAGAGCGGATGATCAGACCGGCATCGCCATACTGGCCGAGCAAGAGTACGTCGGCCTCGATGGAGTAGTTTGACCAATGTGTGGGACCGCTCATCAGTTTGGCGCCGCGCTCGTCGGAGTTGTTTTGCATCACTCCGTCGGCATATTGCCAGGTGCCTCCGAAGGCTTGCCAGTCGTCCTGTTTTGCAAGCGAAACACTTTGCGCGCTGAGGGGGCCCCGGCGCGCGATGGAGGGAAGCACGATGACGCCGCAGACGGCCAGCAAGGCAATCGCGGTAACCGCCAGGCCGGCGACGATGAGGTTGCGTCCCGTGAAAAATCTGTTCATTGCGGCGGCCACCATGCCAGGTTGAGGATCTGGCGAATCTGCGCGGAGTCGACATTCTCCCGGGTCATCAGAACCGGCGGTACCTCCAGCACCGTCGCGCTGCCCTTCCCGTGAAGCTCGCGGTCCATCAGGTCCATGGCCAGTTGGCCCATCGCGTACGTATTCTGCGCCACCACGGAATCGATGCCGCCGTTGCGGATCGGCGGAATTAGATCCTGATCGAAGCCGACAAGCTTGGTGCTCCCGGCCTTGCCGAATTCGACCAGTGCGTAATAGGCTCCCCGGGTCGAGGCCAGCGAAAGCGCAACAATCGCATCGATCTTTTGTCCTTTCGCCAACAGCTCCTCGGCGGCCTCCTGTTCCTGGGGGACGCTGGCCAGGCCAAACTGCCGCACGGCCACGTGGATGCCGGGAAACTCGCGCGCCAGGGCCGTCTCCAAACTGCGTTCACGCTCCACGTTGCTCATCAACTGGGGATCGATCCCCAGAATGGCGATGGAGCCTTTGCCCTCGAGGATGCTGCCGATGCGCCGTGCCGCCATCTCCCCGGCCGCGTGTTCGTCGCTCATCACGTAAGCAAGTTTCGGCCCCGGAGCGATGCCCAGCTCGGTCCCCACCACAACGACTGGAACGCCCTTCGCAAGCACCCGCCGGATCGGGGTCCGCATGGGAAGAGTCTCTATCGGAGAAACGATGATCCCGGCGTAGCCCCGCTTCACTGATTTTTCAATGAGTGCGATCTGCGCCTGGATGTCGTCGTCGCGCGTCGGTGCGTTCCAATAGACGTCGAGGCCGCGTTGACGCGCTACGGCGTCCGCCCCCGCGTGCTCCGGCTCCCAGAGAGCCGTGCCGCAGGTGCGGGGAATCACCGCGATTATGCGATGTCGCTGTCGGCATCCGGTCGCCGCCAGCACGGCCAGCAGGATAAGGGCGTACACTGGCCGGCTGAAGGCCTCGCCGGCCTTCCTGCCCGTATCCGCGAGAATCTCCCCATGGCTCATGCCGGTATAAACCCCGTTGCTCCGCCCGCTCACCAAGCAGGCGCAAATTCGCTCTAAGCAACAGATCAATTCGATCCGTCGTCAATGACCAGCGAGTATAGTACATCTGCACCATTCGTCGAATACGCCGCAATGTACTAAATTAGTCGTTCATCGGCCAGACTCCTCGATGCACGCAGAATGCATTGCGCGTGCAACTTGAACGGAACGCATCTCGAATGAAAGGCTGGAGAATCCCCAAGATGCAACCTTCCCGCAGGGCGTTTCTCAAATTGGGTGTGGCCACGGCTGTGGCCTCGGCAACCCGGTTCTCCGGAGCGGAAGCCGCCGGATCGGGCACTGGCGCCGCTCCGCTGGATCAATTCGGCTACAACGAGATCGAACTGCTCGATGGCCCCATGCGCCAGCAGTTCGAAGCCAACCACTCTCTGTTTCTGGGTCTGGACGACGACCGGCTTCTCAAGCCGTTTCGGCAACGAGCCGGTCAACCCGCTCCCGGCGAGGACATGGGCGGCTGGTACGACAATTCGCCCGATTTCGATCCCCATGGGACCTTTCATGGCTTCATACCCGGGCATAGTTTCGGCCAGTATCTGTCGGCTCTGGCGCGCGCCTATGCGATCACCGGTTCGCAGCCGACGCGCGAAAAAGTCGCGCGAATCGTCCGTGCCTTCGCACCGACCATTACAACCCGGTTCTACGACGGCTATCACCTCCCCGCTTACACCTATGACAAGACTTCCTGCGGCCTCATCGATGCGCACCAGTTTGCCGGAGATGGAATGGCGCTCAAGGTGCTCGATGCTGCCACCGATGCGGTTCTGCCCCATCTGCCGCCCAAGGCCATGTCCCGCGCCGAGCAATACGCCCAGCCGCACCCGGACGAGGCCTACTGCTGGGACGAAACCTACACGCTGCCCGAGAACCTGTTCCTCGCCTATCATCGCGGAGCCGGCGATCGCTACCGCGATCTCGCGGTCCGGTTCCTGGAAGACGACCTTTACTTCAACCCTTTGTCCGAGGGGAAGAACGTTCTCCCGGGCGAGCATGCTTATAGTCACGTCAACGCCTTCTCGAGCGCCATGCAGGCGTATCTGACCCTGGGAAGCCAGAAGCATCTTCTGGCCGCGCAAAACGGCTTTGCGTTTCTCCGCAATACGCAGAGCTTCGCCACAGGCGGCTGGGGACCCGACGAACTGTTCCGCAAACCGGACAGCGGCGAGATGGGCGAAAGCCTGAAACGAACCCACTTCAGCTTCGAGACGCCCTGTGGCTCTTACGGGCACTTCAAGATCGCGCGCTATCTTCTCCGCGTCACGCGCGACAGCCGCTACGGCGACAGCATGGAGCAGGTGTTGCTGAACACCATTCTCGGCGCCAAACCGATCAGGGAAGACGGCTTCAGCTTTTACTATTCCGACTACAACCACATCTTTGCCAACAAGGGCTATCACCGGGACAAGTGGCCCTGTTGCTCCGGCACCTTCCCTCAAATCACGGCCGACTACGGCATCAGCTCTTACTTCCGCGATGCGGACGGCGTCTACGTGAACCTGTACGTGCCCTCGCGGGCAATCTGGACTCGTGGGAGCGCCCGGGTTACGTTGACCCAGCACACCAACTATCCCTATGAGCCGGCAACACAGATTGAGCTCTCGACCGCCAAGCCCGAGCCATTCACTGTGCACCTGAGGATTCCGGCATGGGCAGGAGCAAAGATGACCGTAGCAGTGAATGGGCGTCGCATCGATGCTCCCCTGACGCCCGGAGCCTTTACCGCGATCAATCGGACCTGGAACGACGGCGACCGGATCGAAGTCGAGTTCGAGATGCCGATGGCACTCGAAGCGGTGGACCCGCAGCATCCTGATGTGGTTGCCCCGGTTCTCGGTCCGATTGCCCTGTTCGCCCTCGGACGCCCTCCATCGCCGCTGCGCAGGTCCACGTTGCTGGCTGCCGCTCAAACCGCCAGGGGCTCCAGCACCTGGAGCGTGGAAACCGGCAACGGGAGTCTTGTCTTCAAGCCTTTTGCTGCGATTCAAGAGGAACAATACCGGCTCTATCACGAAGTGGAAGCGTAACGATACGACAGGCGCAGCGCGGCGTCAGGGCGAACCAGGCTCGCCGGGCATGGCAAGCGCATCATGACTATGGGGTGTTTCAACGCATGGGATAAAATGGCCGCCATGACCAGGCGAGTGCGATTCGGGACGCTCCTTTTGATCGTTCTCGGGAACATAGCGGCCTGGGCCCAACCCGGGAGCCAGGACACGGCCAGCGCGGTTGTTTCCGCTCTTCGAGCAAGAAATTACGCTGCGGCGCTCGACCTGTTGGGACCGGCTCTGCGGCAGTCGCCGAACGATGCTCAGTTGTGGACCTTCGAAGGGCTTGCCTATTCCGGACAAGGACGAAAGGCAGAAGCCCTGGCATCGTTTCAAAAAGCTGTGAAGATTTCGCCTGAGTACCTTCCGGCGCTGGAAGGCGCCGCGCAGCTGGAATACGAGACCGGGGGCGGCGAGGCGGAAGCGTTGCTGCAGCGCGTGGTCAAGCTGGTTCCCAACGATCCAACCGCACATACCATGTTGGCCTCTCTGGCTCTGCGCAGGAATGATTGTGCGGAGGCGGTGGCGCAATTCGAGCAGTGCGGTTCCCGTCTTGAGTCCGAGCCCTCCGCGATGCGTAGATACGGGATTTGCCTGGCGAAGCTCAATCGCTTTGAAAAGGCTGAATCGGTCTTCAAACAGCTTGCCGCTCAGCCCGATGACGATCCGCATGATATGGATCGGCTTGCGGCAATCCAGCTTGCTCTCAATCAGCCGGCCGATGCGCTGCGCACGCTTCAGCCGGCTCTGGCGGACCACCCCTCAGCCGTGGCGCTGGCGCAGGCAGCGGAGGCTTACGAGGACCAGAAGGACACTCCAGAGGCTGTGAGCTTGCTGCATCGGGCCATCGTGGAGAATCCGCTCGATACCGATCTCTATTTACAGTTTGCCGACATTGCCTTCGTGCACCAGTCGTTTCAGGTTGGCGTGGATATGCTGACAGCCGGGCTGAGGCAGTCTCCCAAGGCAGCGGCGCTTTACGTTGCCCGTGGCGTACTGTATGTGCAGTTGGCCGACTACGATCACGCCGAGGCCGACTTCGAACAGGCCGACAAACTGGACCCGCAATTGACCATCAGCCAGGCTGCCCGCGGAATGGTCGCGGAGCAGCAGGACGACCTCGATAAGGCGCTGGCCGTAGTCGAGAAGCAGCTGCGCGAAAAGCCCGATGACGCCATGCTGCTTTTTGTCGAGGCCGACATTCTGGCGCAACGAAACCCCGAGGTCGGCACGGCGGAGTTCGACCGCGCCGTGGCAGCGGCCCGGCGAGCTGCGGAATTGCAGCCGGATTTGACCGATGCGCTCGATCTTCTGGCCAAGCTTGACCTCGAGGCCGATAACAACCAGCGTGCGGTGGACGAATCGCGCGAAGCATTGCGCCGCAATCCCGATGACCTGTCCGCGGTCTACCACCTGATTGTCGGGTTTCGGCGGACAGGACACAAAGAAGAACTGCCCGCACTCCTGCAACGGCTGGCCGCGCTGCGCCAGAAAGCAACGCGCGAGGAAGGCGAACATAACCGGTATAAGCTCATTGAAGGAACCGGCGCGGATGCGGCAGCCGGAAAATGAGCCGGCCCGGGCAACGCTCGAGCCAAGCCAAAACGCAAGAAGATAAAGTGCATTCCAGGACCGCATGAAAATTACACGGCGCTCGTTTGTCTCCGCTGCCACCGGCGCGCTTTTGTTTCCCTCGGAATGGATTGCCCGCGCACAGCAACAGGGCATCGCCACAAGGGAGGTCAGGCCCCAGGCTCGTCCGCCCGCCTCCGGGCGCCCGTTCAACGCACACTTCGTGAATGTGGCCCAGGAGGCTGGACTGCGGATCCCGACCATTTATGGCGGAATTGACAAGAAGAAGTACATCCTTGAGGCCAACGGCTGCGGATGCGCATTCATCGACTACGACAACGACGGCTGGATGGACATCTTTCTCCTTTGCGGCACGCGGCTGGAGGGGGCGCCGCCGGAAGCGACGAATCGATTGTACAAGAACAATCGCGATGGAACATTCACCGACGTGACCGACAAGGCCGGCTTGCGCGCGGTTGGATGGGCCAATGGCGTCTGCGTAGGCGACTACAACAACGACGGATTTGAAGACATCTTCTGCACCTATTACGGAGAAAACCGCCTCTACCGGAACAACGGCGACGGAACGTTTACCGATGTGACGCGCGCGGCGGGACTGCTCCGAGGCGAAACGCGCTGGGGCGCGGGCTGCAGCTTTGTCGATTACAACCGGGACGGGCATCTCGATCTTTTCATCTCCAACTACATCCGCTTCGATCTGGCCAAAGCTCCAGTTCCCGGCGCAACCTCCACCTGCAACTGGAAGGGAATCCCTGTAAACTGCGGCCCACGCGGCTTGCCCACCGGGCGGCATCTGCTCTACCGGAACAACGGCGATGGCACCTTTACCGACGTGACCAAACAGAGCGGGATTGCCGCGGCCACTGAAAGCTACGGCATGACCGTGGTGGCCGCGGACTTCGACGAGGACGGATGGACTGACATCTTCGTGGCCTGCGATTCGACGCCAAGCCTGCTCTTCATGAACAACCACGACGGCACCTTCCGTGAAGAGGGTGTCTTGCGCGGGGTGGCATTAAGTGAAGACGGCATGGAGCAAGCCGGCATGGGCGTGGGTATCGGCGACTATGAACCGGATGGCCATCTGGATTTATTCAAAACGCATTTCATGGGCGATACATCCGGCATCTTTCACAACGATGGCACCGGCAATTTCGACGATCGCACACGCGCGGCCAAAATTGGCGTGGAGACCCGCTTTGTAAGCTGGGGCACCGGCTTTGCCGACTTCGACAACGATGGTTTCCCGGATATTCTCGTCGTCACCGGCAGCGTATACCCGGAGGTCGAGCGCATACTCGCCGACTACCCCTACAAGACTCCGCGCATTCTTTTCAGGAATCTCGGCAACGGCATCTTTGAAGAGCTTGGCTCCGAAGCCGGGCCGGGGATCGTCGAGCCTCACTCGGGAAGGGGCTGCGCTTTTGGAGATTTCGATAACGACGGCGACATCGACGCAGTAATCATCAACATGAACGAGCCGCCATCCCTGCTGCGTAACGACCTCTCCGGTCACCAGAATTGGATCAAGATTTTCCTGGAAGGCGTGAAATCGAACCGCAGCGCCATCGGAGCACGCGTGCTCGTCCACTACGGCGGCAAGGTGCAGGCTCAGGCAAGGGTGAGCCAGTCCAGTTACTACTCTTCCTGCGACCCGCGCCTTCATTTTGGCCTGGGCGAATCGAGAGACGTCGACGTCGAAATCTTCTGGCCAAGCGGCGAACGCGAAGTCCTGAGGAGCGTGCCCGCAAATCAACTCGTCACGATCCGCGAAGGCGTCGGGATGGTGAAGAATCGCGGCTGGAGCCAGAGTTAGTCGCCTCCCCAAGGAGCCTCTCAGGCCCGCAATCAATCACGCGCCCGTCGAACCCGCGCGCGGGCACGCCTGCCGCTCCGCGCTCGCTGCCCTGTCGCCTTCTGCGCGCCTCCACTTTCCGGTTTAGATTCGCCCACACCCTTAGTAGTACATCTGACCCATTGCCTGTATTTTTGTCGAGGTTCTACATTTCCTGAGCAGCAAAATCGACGATTCGACAAGGAAATTCAGAGACGTTGCCCGGTCAGAAAACTGCGGTCTGATCCTCGCCTGGGTATACGTATCTTTGCTCCCCTTCACTTATCGGGAGCCGGTTCAGGAGGCATTCGATGCAGATGAAGCAAACACTCAGATTTTATGCCTGGTTGCTTTTGCTCATGAGCTGCACATCGGCAGCTTTTGCACAGTTCACGGGCAGCGTGCAGGGAGCTGTGCAAGATCCAAGCGGGCGAGCTGTCGCTGGCGCGGCGATACGCATCGTCGACCAGGACACGCAGGCGGCCCAGGCTACAACCTCCGACGGCTCCGGCAACTTCCGTTTCGCAAACCTGGCGCCGGCTCCGTACCGGGTGACGGTCGAGGCCAAAGGCTTCGCCAAGGCCGAAGTTGATATAACCCTGCTGACCGAACAGACCGTCAACCTGCCGATTACGCTCAAAGTTGGCGCGGTGAGCGAAAACGTGGTCGTCACGACTCAAACCCCGGTCATCGACACTGCCGACAGCCGCAATGAAATGACTCTGGAAAACTCCGGCGTCGCGGAGTTGCCGGTGCAGGGCCGCAATATGGTCACACTCACTACGCTGGCGCCAGGAGTCTCCGGTCTGGGAACTTTGGGGGGCGGCGAGCCCGGCTCGGCCGGCACGCCGGGGTCGGCCCCTGACAACTATTCGACCGAAACTCAGGTGGACGCGAGTGCTAACGGCCAGGGCCAAATGTCGAATATGTACGTCGTCGACGGCCTGGACGTGACCAGCGGCATTCGCCAGGGTGTGTTGAACCTGACGCCCAACCCCGAGTCCATCCAGGAAGCCAGCGTTCAGGTGAACACCTATTCGGCGCAGTACAGCCGCGCCACGGGCGTAGAGGAAGTGATGACGACCAAATCAGGTTCGGATCAATTCCACGGCTCGGCGGCCGACTGGTTCTACACCGAGCAGATGTGGGCCCTGACCCATTTTTCGGGACCGAAATATCTACCATTCCGTAGCAACAATATGTCGGGAGCCATTGGCGGGCCGATCATTCCTCACCATCAGCTCTACGGCTTTTTTGCAATTGAGCCACTGCGCTCTGCGACCACGGCAAGCGGCGCGCTTTCTTTCCCCGATCCGACGTTCACTAGCTGGGCGCAGAACACCACCGGACTTCCCGTTCCATTGGCAAATACGGTGGGAACCGGGATCATGAGCAAATACGTTCCTGAGCATCTGGCCGATGTTGCGGGAATCGCGAATGCGCAGCAATACTTCGGCAACGATGCGAACGGAAATCCGATATGCTCAGCGGAGCCGGCTCAGGTCGACGACATTCCCTGCACCCAGGAGATGTTGGACTCGGGCAACTACACCGCTACGTCCTATCGCAATGGAACCCAGTGGTTCATACGCGTCGACAAGGATTGGGCGAAGGATAAGATCTACGGGAGTGTCTACCGCACCACGCTGTCCTACGGTACGCCCGTGGCGGTTTCCGCCTTCAACGGGACTAACGACAACTATGAGCGCGCGTTCCAGTTCAACTACGTGCATCAATTCTCTCCGACCTGGGTGAATGAAGGCATCTTCGGCGTGAGCCGGGTCCAAGGCCTGGAGGGCTTGAATGCCCCGAACTACTCCGTTCCCGATGTCAGCGTAAGCGGAATGGGTCTGGGTTACGGAACCGGATTTGCGCAGGGCGACTTCATCCAGAACAACTACCACTGGCGCGATGTCTTGACCCACGTTAAGGGTGCACACACATTGCGATTCGGCTACGAAGGGTGGTATGGGAACGATGTAGAGCCCTTCCAGGGTCCGTGGTCCCAGCCCACCTTCAGCTTCAACAATCTGCTCGACCTGGCGGAGAGCACCCCGGAGTCAGAAAACCACGTGTACTACAATCCCACCACCGGCCAGGCGCAGTTGTGGTCGTGGGATGCGGCATCCCGAACCTGGGGCGTATTCGCCGAAGATACATGGAAGGCAAAAAAGAACCTGACGCTGACCCTGGGCTTGCGCTGGGACGACAGCGGGAACCCCTGGTCCGATAGCAGTAGCACGGTATTCGGGAACTTCTATCTTGGGACAGGAACCACTCTCGGGGACCGGATAGCAAGCGGGTATGTGAAGGCTACGCCGAAGGCCCTGGAGGGCGCGGTCACCGATCTGTGGAGTCCGCGATTCGGCATTGCCTGGGACATAACCGGGCGCGGCAATACCATGCTGCGCGGCGGATTCGGCATCTACAACGACTGGCTGACGCAAGCCAACGTGCAGGAGGAGTTCCGCGGCAGTCCGCCCGGGGAGGTCGAACCGACGTTTAGCGCAGCGACTTTGGACCCGACGCCTGGAAAGCCTTCTCCCTACTTCAACCTGGGTAGCGGAAACACGCCCCCGTTCGGCTTTAACGCCGCGGGCGACTACCCTGCATTATGCTCGTCGCCCCCTTGTCTGAATTCCGCGAATGGAATTGCGGGGGCTAACGTGGCCATCGGCGGCGTCAATCCCCACCTGGGATCGCCCAAGGCCAATATCTGGTCGGCGACGTTCCAGCAGAAACTCGGGAGCAATTATTCGGCCAGCGTCGGCTATGCCGGATCGCACGGCTACAACATGGTTGGGGGCGGCGACACCGCGGGGATTGTCAGTTATGGCCAGACCATCAATGCCTATGCCCTCGACCTCTACACCCACAACAGCATGACGCCGACTCGGTACAATCCCTACTTCGGCTCGATCACCTACACCACCAATGATCGCTACAGCAACTACGAGAGCGTGTTCTTCGACTTCAATGGACGCTTCGCCCGCGGAGGCTTCATTGACGCGTCGTATACACGTTCGAAGTCTCAAGACGACGCCAGTAACTATCCCGCTGAGTCGACTCCGAGTACGTACTACGGACCCTCGCCCTGGGATGTGCCCAATCGTTTTTCCCTCACTTTGAACTATGAGCTGAAGGGACTCAACGGCGGGCAAGGCGCGGTGGGGCGGGCCACGGGAGGATGGGGAGCCAGCGGAACCACTGTTTTCCAATCCGGCTATCCCCAATTCGTTTCCAACGAGGCCCCATTTGTTGCGCTGTGCGCTGACGGCACCAACTCGAGCGACAATCCGACGGGTTGCCCGACCGCGAGCAATGTAATGCAAATGGCGTTCGGCCCGGGAAGCGGCGATTACAACGTGGATGGCGAGACCAGCAACACGCTGGCCAGCGTCGTTACCGGGGGGCTGGATTACCCGAATGTCACGAGCTACCAGCAGGGACACTCGAAAAGCGCTTTTCTCCACGGCGTTTTTACTACCGGGCAATTCACCACGCCTACATTTGGAACCGAGGGAAATGAGAAAGCCATGCAGTTCCGTGGTCCGAATTATTTTGATAGCGACCTGAACATCTACAAGAACACAGCCATCCGGGAGGGGATTAATTTCCAGGTGCGCTTTGAATTCTTCGACCTCTTCAACCGGGTGAATCTCACCGACTTCGATTCCAACCTGGCCGATGCCACGTTTGGCCACGCCAATGCCCAGCAACTGCCGCGCTACTGGCAGCTTGCCGGAAGGTTCACGTTCTAGGGCCTTTGCTCTGGCAGATCAACCGGTCCTGCCGCTTTTTTCGGGCGGCAGGGCCGTTCTGTTTTTGCGGCAGGCGGGCAGAGACTGAGAAGACTCGTTAGTCTGTGAGGAGAGCAACCGAAGACAGGGGCCCCTCGACCATGCACTGGCTGCGAAGTTTATTTGCTGCTCTCACCGTTGCCGCGTTGCTGCCATTCGCTGCAGCACAAGCGGGTGACCGCGCGGAGTCCATTGCCGCAGCTCTCACCAGCGGCCAATACGCACAAGCCCTGGAAATGCTGCGGCCGGCGCTGCAGGCCTCGCCCGGCGACGCGCGCTTGTGGGCCATGCAGGGCGCTGCCTGGACTGGTGAAGGCGACACGAAGCGTGCGCTGGCCTCCTACCAGAGCGCACTGAAAATCGCTCCCGACTACCTGCCCGCCCTGCACGGCGCCGCCCAGATTGACTTTGACAGGTCCAGCCCCGAGGCCATTCCACTTCTCGAGCGGCTGCTTCAACTTCGCCCGCAGGATGAAGTCGGCCACGGCATGCTCGCGGTGCTTGAGTACCAGCAGGGCAACTGCGCCGAGGCTGTCAACCACTTCGAGAGCACGGGCGCGCTCTTCGACTCGAAGCCTGGAGCACTGCATGCCTGGGCCGCCTGCCTCGTTCGGCTTCATAAGCCGGATCAAGCGGTCCCTTTGCTCGAGCGCACCCTCGGCCAGAGCCCCGGCGACGAGCACGAGCGGCGGTTACTTGCTTCCTTGCAAATCATGGCGAACGAATCCCAGGACGCTCTCGCCACGCTTGCCCCACTGCTATCGGGCGCCGGCGACCCCGACGCGCTCGAACTTGCCTCGTCAGCCTTCGAAGACCTCCACGAGACCGATAAAGCGGTAGACACGCTGCGGCGGGCGATCATTCTCGATCCGGATAATGTTCAGCTTTACGTGGATTTCGCTGCCATGGCCTCCGCGCACCAGTCGTTCCAGGTCGGCATGAACGTGGTCAATGACGGCATCGGGCTGCACCCCAACGCAGCCGCCCTCTATTTTGCCCGCGGCGTTCTGCATGTGCAGCTTGCCCAGTACGATATGGCGCAGTCGGATTTTGAGACCGCGTATCGCCTCGACCCGAATCAGTCACTCAGCACGGCGGCGCTCGGCCTGGCAGCCGTTGAACAAAACGATCTCGATCGCGCTCTCACTGCTGTCGAAGAAAAACTGCAACGACGGCCCGGCGATCCGATCCTGCTCTATCTTCAAGCGGATGTTCTTCTCGAGAAGGGCGCTGAGCCGGGCAGCCCAGAGTTCCAGAGGGCCATGCGGTCAGCGCAAAGCGCCGTCAGGCTGGGTCCGCAGTTGGGGCCAGCCCACGCGGTGTTGGCTAAGCTCTATCTGCAAGCCGGCTCCTATCCGAAGGCCGTGAGCGAATGCCACAAAGCGTTGGAGATCGATCCAACTGACCAGGCCTCCCTCTACCACCTTATCCAGGCGCTTAAGAAGAGCGGCCAAACGAGCGGGATCCCGGATTTGCTCAAACGCCTGGCGCAGCTTCGTCAGGATGCAACAGAGAAAGAGCGCGAGGAATATCGCTACCGGCTTGTTGACGGCAGCGAGCCCGTGCAATGACGGCAGAAGACCCGCTGATATATCCCGTAACTTGCCAGAGAAAAACGGCTGTGCCTCGCCAGAATGTCATCCCAAAGTGAATTGCGCGGCTCCGTGCCGTGAACGCACACAAATCGCCGCTGTAAGCCCCCAAAAATCTGTCGTGCTAAGAGCCGATCTGGACTTTGCGGTGTGATCGATTTTGTGCCCCCAAAGCAACCAATTGCGCCAAGGGCGAGGCTGCCTTACCAGAATTCTCAGGGTTGCGGATCCGCAGTCTTGAGAAATTGGGATGCAATAGATTCAACGGGTAATTGAGTTCGCGCGGCACAACGACATTTGGAACCCGCAGAATAGCCGCTTTGCGTATTCAAGCCGGCCGTCACTCTGCGTCTGCAAGGGCTTTGGTGCAGGTTCGGCCCTCGACTCCGGCTGCCCTCCCGGACAGAGAGTCAAGATTTGGATAGAACTCCCCTGACCTCTTATTCTGAATGGGCGCGTCGAAGGCGGCCGCGGCAAGCGCGCGGCTCTTTCTTCGATGCGGAGACACAAGGACGTCTCCCTCTCTCATGGCAAATTCATTGTCATTCACAGGATTTGTGCTGAAGAACCTCCGGCGCCGCCGGTTGAGAACCCTGCTTACGCTGTCCGGGATCGGAATGGCGGTGGGCGCGTTTGTCGGTCTGGTGGGCTTTTCGAGCGCATTTCAACAGCAGTGGATGCGGATTTACTCCAGCAGTGGCACCGACATCTCCGTGATTCAGGGCACGTTCCTGAACACCACACTGAACGAGTCGGCGACCGCAGAGCTTCGGGCCCTGCCTGTTGTGGCGCAGGCCTCACCCACCATCTATAACCTCATGGACCTGACCCCGGACGTGAATGCCCTGGTCTACGGCTGGAACGCCGACGCGTTTCAGCTCGATTCTCTGCAAATTCTGACGGGGCGGCGCTTTCGCGACGGCCAGCGCGAAGTCATGCTCGGCGATCTGCTCGCCCAGGATTTGAACAAGAAGCCCGGCGAAACGATTGAACTTCAAGGCACGCCATTCAAGGTGACTGCGATCTATCACGGCGCATCCACACTCGAGGCGGCCGCGGTCATCATGCCGCTCGACCAGCTGCAACTGTTAAGCGGCATGCAGGGCAAGGTGTCCACGATCGACGTGCGGCTGCGCCCCGCGCCTGCCGGCGAAGCGCCGGAAAAGTACCTCAAGCGCGCGCAGGCTCAGATTCAGTCCTCGCTGCCGGGGGTGCGCGCGGTTCCCGCGGCAGAGCGCGCCAACGACAATCAATTCGTGAAGCTGGCCCAGGCCTCCGCCTGGGGAACTTCTTTGCTCGCCCTCCTCATCGGCATATTGGGCATCGCCAATACCATGGCCATGTCCGTCTTCGAGCGCACGCAGGAGATCGGCATTCTGCGCGCGTTGGGTTGGAGGCGATGGCAGGTACTGGCGCACATTGAGATTGAAGCTCTTGCGCTGGGCCTGGGTGGGGGGCTTCTCGGCATCTTGTTGGGGTGGGGTGCCTTGCGGGTGCTGGCGGCGCTGCCGCAAACCGCAAGTTTCTTTGCGGCCACCCTTCACTGGCCGCTGCTCGCCAAAGCGGTGGGTATCGCAATGCTGGCCGGGCTCATTGCCGGAGCGCTTCCGGCGTGGCGAGCCGGCCGCCTCTCGCCCGTGGATGCGCTCAGGCACGATTAACCCGTCTTTTCCGCGTACCTGCCGCCCGGGGCCGCTTCGGCTGTCTGTTGAATGCAAGGAATCCTAGAAAGAAGCCATGGCAAGATTCGGGGCATTTTGTTTTCCCGCAACCGGGCATATCAATCCGATGACCGCTCTGGCCCGTTCCCTGGAAATGAGGGGCCATGAAGTCGTCCTCTTCGGCATTGCCGACACCGAGGCGCGGGTACGAGCCGCGGGTATCAAGTTTCATTGCATCGGCGTCGAAGAGTATCCGCTCGATTCCCTCGCCAAGCTGGACGAGCGCATGGCCCGGCTCAAGGGGCTTGCGGCTCTTCAATTTACGTTGGAGCGGGTGAGAAAATCGGCGCGCATGGTCCTGCGCGATGGACCGCGGGCGGTGCGGGCCGCCGGCATGGATGCGCTGCTGGTGGATGAGGCAGACTTTGCCGGCAATGTGGCAGATTACCTGGGCCTTCCCTGGATTTCGATTGCCTTGCTGCCTCCTTTGGTGCATGATGACCGGTTTCCGCCCTTCTGGTTCGGATGGGCGGCAGGAGAGGATTCGCTCCGCCGCCTGCGTAACCGTCTTGCAATTCGATTGCTCTTGCGGATGGCGTCCCCCATTTTCAGGGATGTAAACCAGCAGCGCAGGGCGTGGGGATTGGAGCCCCATCAGAGCCCCTTGGACGCACTCTCGCCTCTGGCGCAAATTACTCAGTTGCCCGAAGCATTCGAGTTTCCGGTCCCGGGCGAAAGGCCCGTGGGGCTTCACTACACGGGGCCGTTCATACACGCTCAGCAACGCCCGGCGGTCGAGTTTCCCTGGAAACGGCTCGATGGACGCCCACTCATTTACGCCTCGCTCGGGACCTTTCAGAACGGCTTCCAGTCCATCTTCAGGACTATCGCGGATGCCTGTGCGGGGCTTGATGCACAATTGCTCATCTCCCTGGGCGGCGGTCTGGATCCCGCACAACTGGGCACGCTGGCCGGCGCCCCGCTGGTGGTGAATTTTGCGCCGCAATTGGAGATTTTGCGGCGGGCCGCGCTGGTGATTACACACGCCGGCATTAACACGGTCCTGGAGTCACTTTCACAGGGAGTTCCTCTTGTGGCCGTGCCTCTCGGCAACGACCAGCCCGGGGTGGCGTCCCGGCTCAAGGCGCGCGGGGCAGGGGTGGTGGTCTCGCGGCACCGGCTCACCCCGGCCCGGCTGCGCAAAATGGTCACGCTCGTCCTTCAAGAACGCCGATATCGAGAGGCGGCCAGGGACTTGCAGCGAGCCATCAGTCAGATGGACGGACCTGGCCGGGCGGCGGACCTCATCGAACAAATCCTGAAAATCCTGCCGGCTTAGGCGTAGTTCGGCCTGGAACTCTAAGTAGCTCTGCTCGTGGGCCTTTTTGAGCCGCCGCCGTCCAACCAGCGGATCACCTGCGAACGGAGCCAGTGGTGCAATGCGCCGCTTCGGGTTTAAAGTACTCGCAAGTGGCGATTTTTCGATAGACACGGCTTGTTCTCCCGAATACACTCAAGTCGGCTTCCCAGAAAGCAAACTTTTCAGGGCGAACTCCCACCGCATGGTATTTCGACAGTCGCCTCAAGTAGTGGTCTGGAATCAAGGCGGCCACCGGTGTCTCGGGGCACGAAGGGGGCTCTGCCGCGCGGAATCGCAGCCGGCGCCGGCGAAACGCGTCGCTGGTGCGCTCCCGGGCCGGCTTGTCGCGCCTTTTCCCGGCGGAGGGACCGCGGCATGACGGGCCCGATTCTGGAAGCACGCAACCTCCACAAGAGCTACGACGAAGGACGCATCGAGGCGTTGCGCGGTGTAGACCTCTCCATCCAGGCCGGCGAGTTTGTGGCCATCAGCGGGCACAGCGGCAGTGGCAAGTCGACCCTTCTGCATCTGCTCGGAGGACTGGACACGCCCTGCAGCGGAAGCGTCCTGTTCCGGGGCGCGCCGCTGGGCTCTTCCATCAACCTCGACACCTATCGCTGCGATCACGTCGGCTTCATTTTTCAGGCTTTCTATCTTCTCCCCACGTTGCGTGCCATCGAAAACGTTCAAACTCCTTTGCTTGCGTCGAACCGAGGCGGGAATCGCGGGGAGCGCGCCGAGGCCCTGCTGCGGGAGATGGGCCTGGAACATCGCATGGACCAGCGCCCCAATCAACTCTCCGCGGGCGAGCGGCAGCGCGTAGCCATCGCCAGGGCGTTGGCCAATCAACCGGAAATTCTCTTGGCCGATGAACCCACGGGGAATCTCGACAGTGCCAACTCCGCGCGCATTATGGAAATCCTGACCGGAATTCAGAAGACGCACGGCATGACGCTGGTCGTGGTCACCCATGAGGAGGAGATTGCGCGCTCGGCGCCACGCCACATCCGCATCCACGATGGAAGGATCGCCGCATGAGATTGGCGTCTGTTTTGCCCTTAGCTGCACTGATGATTGCCGCCACGGCGCACGCGGCAGATGTGGATGCTGTGCTTACCCAGCTGCGGAATCACATGGAGGCTTCGGACTATCGCGGCACGGGACAACTGGTCCGCGTAAACGCCGATGGGAATCGCGTCAGCTATGCGCTCAGCGTGAAGGGGCTCTGGTTTGCAGGTGCTATGCATACCCTGGTAGACATCGTCCCTCCCCGGAACGCTCCCGCGCCCGCCCGGCAGGGCGGGCATGTTCGCATCCTGCTGGAGATGCGCCCCGACGGCCGGGATACCATCCGGGTCTTCCGTCCCCATGAGTCAGAGCCGGCTTTGCTGCCATTTGACGCGTGGGATGAGAGTCTCTGGGGAAGCACCTTCAGCTACGAGGACCTTCTCGAGCCGCAGTATTTCTGGCCGGACCAGACAATTCTCAGGACCGCCACGTTTGGCGCGCATCAATGCGATGTTCTGAAGAGCACGCCGGGTCCCTCGGACCGGACTCATTATGCCGAAGTTGAAACCTGGCTGGACCGCGCCATCGACTACCCCGTTTACGCAGAGAAGGTGATGAAGCAGGATGGAATGGTGAAGGAATTTACCTATTACGGATTGCGCCAGTCCGGTGGAGTCTGGACGGCCACACAGGTCGAGGCCAGGATTCGCGGCCGCGCCGGGTCGACGTTCCTGATCATTAACCGCGGCAGCGCCAAAGCCAACCTCAGCGTCAACGACTTCCGGCCCGAGCAGATCAGCCATTTTGAGGATCGTCCATGAGTCTTTCACTCGTCATTCCGTTTTTCATCGCAACTCTGCTCGCCGCAGGATTCCTCTATCAGTTCCTCGGCGCCCGGCGCGACCGGCGGCGGTACACCAGCCCGGGCCGTTGGGTAGAAATCGAGCGCGGGCAAAAGCTCTACGTGGTGGAAAAGGGATCGGGCGGGCCGGCCGTGCTCTTCGAAGCCGGGATTGCGGCCACCAACCTGAACTGGCATCACATCCAGGAGAAGGTTTCCGGTTTTACCGCGACCGCGTCCTACGATCGCAGCGGCCTCGGCTGGAGCAGTCCATGCCGGAGTCTGCGCACGCCTGGAAACATCTCCGTCGAACTGCATACCATGCTGGAAATGGCGGGCATTAAGCCGCCCTACATCCTTGTGGGACATTCCTTTGGCGGATTGGTGATGCGCCGTTACACGGCCATGTATCCGGAAGAAGTGGCCGGTGTTGTCCTGGTCGATCCGATGCGGTGCGAGGAATGGCCTCCGCTCAATCCTGAAAAGCAATGCATGATCGAGCGAGGCAAGAAGCTTTCCCGTTACGCCATTCCCATTGCGCAATTTGGCTTGGCCCGCCTCGCCGTGACTTCTCTGCTTTGCCGTTCGGGAAGGCTCTCGGGACATCTGGCCGGCGCTGGAGGAATGGGTGGCCGCCATGTGCTCAAACGGGTTACAGAAGAAGTGGGCAAGATGCCCAGGGAGGTGTGGCCCATCATCGCGGCGCACTGGTCGCGGCCCAGCTACTACGCCGGAATGCAGCGCCACGTGGAAGCAGTCCCGGAGACAGTTTGCGAGATGCAGGATGCCGATCCCATTTGCGACATCCCGGTCCTGGTGCTGACGCCTGGAAAGTCGACTCCTCTCACCGAGCAGTGCCTGGAAAAGATTGGGAATAATGTGCGCCAGGTGATTGCCACGGAAAGCGCGCACTGGATCCATCTCGATGAGCCGGAACTGGTGGTCGACTCGATTCGCGAGATGGTGACGGCAGTAAGCCATGCCGCGATACCGGCAATGGCCTGACTCCGCTGCTTGCGGAAGGAATGCAAGCGCCCGGTGCCGCGGACCACGGCAGCTTCAGTCCGCCGGAGGCGCGAATCGCTCCTGGAGCACGCGCCGCAGGATTTTGCCGGCGTAATTCTGTGGCAGATCGCCCGGATCGAGAATCCAGACGCGCCGCGGCGCTTTATACGCGGCCAGATTGCTGCGGCACCAATGCAGCAGCTCACCTTCGGTCGCCGAGGAGCCCGCGCGCAATTCCACCGCAGCCACCGGGACTTCGCCCTTTTCCTTGTGCGGCAAGCTGAACGCAACCGCGCGGGCCACTGCAGGATGGGCCAGCATGGCCTCTTCCAGTTCGCGTACATACACCGAATAGCCGCCCGACTTGATCACATCTTTTTGGCGCCCTACCAGCCGGACGAGTCCCAGACGATTGCGCACGGCCAGATCGCCTGTACGCAACCAGCCGTCGTCGGTAAGAATGCCCTGCGCGTCGCCTTTGTCTTTCCAATAATGCGGAGAGAGCCCGCGGCGATGGATCTGGCATTCGCCGGTCACGCCGGCCGGCACGGTGCGGCCGCTCTCATCCACCACGCGAATGCGAAAGGGCGGCACCGGGAGACACAGGTCTCCGCTCCCGGGCAGCAGCGGCAGCTCAACACCCATCATGGCCAGGCCGCCCAGCTCCACCATGCCGTAGCCGTTCAGAAGAACCGGCGGAATGCGTCCGCCGCCCGGCAGCCGGAATAGAGCTCCGAACTGCCGCAGGCTCTGCCGCACTTCGGAGGGAAGATGATCGCTGGCGGAGAGCCAGACGCGCACGCTTGCCAGGCGTGCAGGGTCCGGATTGGCGTTTACAAGCCGGGCAAACATGGTGGGCACGCCGATAAACGCGGTAATGCGGAAGCGTTCCGCGCGCTCCAGCGCGGCATCTACTTCGAAGCGATCGAGAAAGCATCCGCGAATGCCCGCCATCAGGCCGTAGAGAGCAATGCTCACAGCCATGATGTGCGACCATGGCAAAGCTACCAGCGCAAGGTCCCGCGGTCCCAGGAGGACTCCGGAGAGCACTGTGGACGCGCGCGCCCCCAGCAATGCGTTGCTCGACAAGGCTGCGCCCTTGGGAAATCCGCTGGTGCCGGAGGTGTGAAAGATGGCAACCGTTGCGGCCGGATCGATGGTGACCGGAGGGAACGGCGGATTTGTCCCGGAGGCGCGCAGAAATCCGTCGAGCGTCTCTTCGTCGTCATCGGCTTGTATCCAGGTGCGCACCGTCAGCGCATCCCGGTCGCCGATGTTGCGCTCGAATGTCGCGCGATCCGTAACCAGAATCTCCGTGCCGCTATCGGCGAGGATGCGGCGCACCTCGGCAAGGGAGAGAAGGGGATTGAGTGGAACCGCGATGCCTCCGGCGCGAATGACGGCAAGAAACCAGTGGAAGCATCTCCGATCGTTTGTACGATAGATGGCAACCGGCTGCCCCGGGCGGAGCGAAACGGAGCCGCGGAGAAAAGTATCGATGGAGCAGATCTCGGCGTGCAGATCGGCAAGATGAAAGGGCCCGGTGTCGTCCACCGTGACCTCGCAATTTCCTTTGCGCCGGACAAGTTCATCCACAAGGTTGGCTACGGTCACGCTGCGGTCGCGCGCCAGTCGATAGCGAAGGAGAATGCTCATCACGCGGAAACCGGCTTGCGCCCCCAGTCGCTGGCTACGCAATAAGCGAAGAGCCGGTCGAGATAATCGAGCACATGCGGAGGGCTCATCCCGGCGGGCTCCAGAAGACGCTCGGCATTGCTGGTGTCGAACTGCATGCGCATGGTGAAGTAGTTGCGGTAGGCGCGCCCATCGCGCAGCACGCGGCGTTTACGCCCCCACAAAGACATAAACAGAAGCGGCCGCAGTACCGCGAAAAAAAGCTTCGGGTCGATATAGCGCGGCTCAGGGCCGTTGAAGTATTTCATCGCACGATGGGCAACCTGGTCAATGGTTGCGCTGCCGCGCGGTCCCGCGCAAAGATGCACGGTGGATCCCAGGGCCTCTGCATTAAAAAGAAGCCCGGCAGCCGCCCTGGCAACATAATCTACGGGGACAATGTCCAATACCGCATCGGGATAACCGGGCACCGTGCGCCAAAGCCGCCGCGCATAGATCTTCAATGGCCAATACATCATTTTGAAGCTGGAGGTGACGCCGGTGCGGGAATCCCCGACAATGATGCTGGGACGCAGGATTATGCCCGGGAGCGAACCCAGGCGCGACCGCACCAAGGCTTCTGCCTCGGCCTTGGTCTGCTCGTAGGTATTGCGATAGCCCTGGCCCACGGCCAGTTCGTCTTCGCGCACCAGGTCCGAGCGCTCGCCGGCCACATAGGCCGTGCCTACGTAGGCGAAGCTTCTCAGTTGGGGCGCGCCCGCCGCAAAATCGAGAATATGCCGCGTCCCTTCGACGTTGATGCGGCGTGCTTCTTCGAGCGAATGATCGAAGCGCACCGTGGCCGCAGAATGAATCACGCGGGTGGTCTCCGCCAGCAGGCGCTGGTAGACCGCCGCATCCAGACCGCATTGCGCATGGCTCACATCCCCGGAAAACACCTGCACGCGCGACCGATCCGCCGCTGGCACGAAGGCATCGGCGCGCTGTTGACCGGATTCCCCTGCCCGGTCGCGGATGAGGAGAGCCAGTCTGGCATTGGGCCGCTGTTCCAACAGTTCGCGCACCAATTGCACGCCGAGGAAGCCGGTGGCGCCTGTGGCCAGGATGAGTTCTTCGCAGTTCATTTGAGAAACGTCCTCGGCCGGCAATCCGTTCGAGAATAGTGTAGGACGAAGCCGCTGCCGCGGCCCGGACCACGGGTCACGGCAGCCCGCGTGCCCAATCCAGCCGATGGTCCGCTATGCGAGGTCACGTAATACTTTCAATCATCCCATACCATCGGGCAGACCCGGGCGGCGGAGCAGGGCGAGTAAATAACCATCGCATGGGCTCTCATCCATTTTCAGTGATCGAGACGCGGAAACTGCCACCAATCTTCGCCCAATGTGTTGCCGCACATGGCAACTTCTGACCAGCATCTGCTGGTCACCGGCGTAGGTTTGAATTGTATGGATTATCCCGGTCTTCGGAAGGTTAACTTCGAGAAATCGGTCGCGGAGCCGGCACTCTCGTCATGGCGGGGATTCGCCCAAAAATCGCCGCTGTTTTCCATCGCTCTCTGCGGAGCGGCGTGCTTGGTTCAGTTGTGAGAGAGAAGGCCGCCCTTTGCGTGAGCGGCCCCGATGCGGCCGTTATTTTGATCGAGTAACCGCCGGCGGGAGCTTTGGCCCGCGGCCGCTGGCGCACCCGGAGATCCGGGTGCGCCAGCAACGCAGCAGCAATGAAGGGCGCGGTTACTGCTCGTCATAATAGCCCAGGGTCTCCTCCGATGAGTCGTTTTCGATGATCACGCCCTGGGTTAGATCCATCATGTACAGCGTAAAGGTGGTTGGACTTGTTGCCGGAGGTACGACTGGCGAGGTTACGAGCACAATGCCAGGTCCGGCAAACGGGCCATTCGATCCGGTGTAGGCCGCCGAAATCGAGAGCGATTGTCCCGAATCGCCGCCGGTGACGACCTCGTTCTCGTCGAGCGTGCCCGTCACGTTGGCGCCGGCGTTGATTAACCCGACCGCATCTTCTTCGCACACTAGCCCAAATTCGGCAATGCAGTTGCCCGCGCCCGCTGATTGCTCAGTCAGGTCGAGAGCGTAGGGCCCGGAGAAATTGGACGTGAACCATTGGCCGTTGCTTGAGTTGCCGAAGTAGGCGTACGGGTCGTACTGCATTGTGCCTGTGCCGTAGAGCCAGTCGCAGCTCGTGCAGCCGGCATAACCGGAAGCGCTTGACGGCGTGCCCGGGTCCATGGACATGACCAGAGCATGACCGTCTCCGGTCAGGTAGAGTTCCAGATTGTAGTTAAAGGTGGCTCCATCGGTGACGTTGGTGAGGCTAACGCGGCCAGTTCCGCCATCCACGCCGACGCCGGGCAGGTCGATGGTAAAGCACGGCGTAGCTGCCAGCCCGCTCAGGCATGGGGTTGTGGATTCCGCCGCCAGCGTGGCTCCTCCTTGCGCCGGATTTTTGGAGACGAGATTGTTGAAGCTGAAGTTACCGCTTACGCTCCCATCCGGGTTGAAGGCAAGGATGCCCGCCGCCTGATCGAAACCTCCTCCCGACTCGTTCGCCAGACCGGTCAGACCCACGACATAGGCGTAATTGTTGATGGAATTGCCGTTGAACTTGCCGGTGTTGGATCCCTGGCCGAGAGCAACGCCGCCCGTCCAGCCTCCGATATCGTTACCGCCGGGGTTTTCGAGCAGCTTGATATGGTTGTTGTCGATCATGTATCCGCTGAGCAGAATATTGAATCCGGCCCAGGCCGAGGTCGACGGCCAAGCGGGGTTGAGCTGCATGGTCACAAACCCGTAGCTATCGGGGGATGGGGAGATCGTGCCCGAGACTCCCAGGCCGGCAAGCACGCCCGGACCGTTGTTCTCGCTCAGCGTTCCACCCGCATCGTTGATGTCAAGGACGCTCCCCTTGCCGGAGATCGTTCCTTTCCCGTCGACATTGATCACGCCTCCCATGGCCGCAGGCGTTGCGTATTCGTCTTCGTAAAGAGCCCAGCCGCCAAGCTCGAATGCATAGCCGCCGGATGGAGCCGCCAGAGTCGCGGACTGCAGATCGATGGTGCCGTTGGCGCTGCCGAAGCCGTCGTTTTCAATCAGCAGGGCATGCGTCGCGCTGGTGAACAGGGCGCTGAAGGTCACGCTGCCGGCTGCGCTTGCCGGTGAACACGAATTCACTTTGGGGTTGCCGATGTAGCCGTCCATGAAATTCAGCGTGATCTGGTAGTTGCCGTTGACATCGGGTCCGCCGATCGAACCGCCCGTGATCGGTTCGGGAGTGGTGACGCCGGCGAGGTAGGCGCACTCATCCACGAAGGTCTGTTCACCCTGGGAGATGGTGGTGCCGTTACTGCCCACGGTGAAGGCGCCCTCGTAAGCGTACTCGCCGCCGAAATTCGCTCCGCCGCCCTGGAGCGGGTAGTCCACTACGTCTTCTCCCTGCAGGTAGAACACGTAATTGCTGTTCGGTTGGAACGCAAGCACGGCAGAGGCCTGGTTGGTCAGGTTGAAGACAGCTTCGCCCGGCAGGTTCAAAGGCGCTGACATCTGGTAACTGCCAGTCGCATTGTTCGCCTGCAGGTTTCCGGCGGCCGCCAATCCGTTGGGTTGCGTGTAGATCGTGGTGATATTGGAATTGAAATCGCCAATGAAGAAGCCCTCCGCGCCCGTTGCGCCGGCTTCATTGCCCCAGTCCTCTCCCACGTCCTCCACCGGGTTTCCGTTGCAGTCGGTGGTCAAAACATAGAGCGGCGCAAAGTAGTAGTTTTCGAGCGCACTCGCTGAGGAGGGAAGAGGCGCGTAGCAAAGAGTTTCCTCGTCCCAATCCGTCAGCGAGAAATTGGCGGCAGACGCGGCGTTCGGAGTAGTTGCTTTGACCGTGAAGGCGCCGGACGACTGGTTATAGCTCGAGTAAACCTCAGAGGAAATCGCGATGCCGTCCGCATTTGTCATATCGGTTTCAGTGTTTTTGTTTGTGCTCGCGAATGTGGCGGTGGCTCCGGTGGTTGGCGCAGTGAAAGTGACTGCGACATTCGCAACTGGCGTGCCAGTGGATCCCAATACCCGCGCGACCAAAGGTATGGTAAAGGAATCCCCATTCTCATTCAGCTGCGGGGTTCCGGCGATGGCCTGAATGGTCTGGTTGGAGCCGCTTGAAGATGTGTTGGTCAGGGAAAAGTCAGCCGGGGAGCTGGCTCCTGTCGTTGTTGCTGTGACTGTGTATGGACCGCCCGCGGTTGAATTCGCGGTGAAGGCTGACGAAGTGGCAAGTCCATTTGCGTTGGTGGTATCGATCTCGGTCGCCATTCCATTGCTGAAGGTGCCGCTCGCGCCGGAGGCCGGAGCAGTAAAGGTGACCGAGGCTCCGCTTTCAGGCGAGCCGTTGGATGTGACCAGTGCCACAAGAGGACTTGCGAAACTGGTGCTCACCGTCGCGCTTTGCCCCGATCCGCTCGAAGCCGAGATGGCAATCACAGCGGTCGCCGTGTTGGTCAGGGCGAAGGACGCGGGTGCAGCGGCGCCAGAGGTGGTTGCTGTCACCGTGTACGGACCGCCCGCGGTCGCATTCGCCTTGAATGCCGACGAAGTGGCAAGTCCATTGGCATTGGTGGTGTCGGTCTCGGTGGCCGTTCCGTTGCTGAATGTGCCGCTCGCGCCGGAGGCCGGAGCGGTAAAGGTGACCGAGGCTCCGCTTTCAGGCGAGCCGTTGGATGTGACCAGTGCCACAAG
>DATJRT010000093.1:0-2480 GCA_035504495.1 Occallatibacter sp. | reverse complement strand
GCTGGGGTGATGAAACTCGAAGCGGAGCAGGTTGTAGCGGACGCCGTTGGCCACGATGTAGCTGCCGGGGTCGACGCGGGCAACGATGCCGCGCCCGGTGTTTTCGAGCGTCACCGGTCCGCCGATGTAATGGAACTGGATAGGCTGGAGCGCGCGGTTGAGGTGCGCACCCCTGAGATCGACCGGCGACTGCTCATGCCCGCGCGAGCATTCGGCGTAGGCGGGGTCGAGCTTGCCCCAGACCAGCGGGCCGGTATGACCCTGGTAGCTCCAGTCGGCATTCTGGGCAGCGCAGGAGGCGGAAAGACCGAGCAGAAAACAGGCGGCAAGGAAAAGACGCATGGATTTCTCCGTGATGAGATCCTTCGAACGAATCCGGAGAAGATTCTAAGACATAGACGCAGGGGCGTGCGCGAGGGCGAGCGCCCGGGGCGGAGATGGGTCGCGGCGATCAGCCCTGCGGCGGCGGGACGTGCGCAATGTAGAAGCCGAACAGCACCAGCAGGCCCACCATGAGCCCCACGGCCAGGCGCAGGCGGGTCTTGAAGACGCTGCGCGGCGAGCCGATGCGCGGCACCAGCGGCGCGGCGAACAGCAGCCCGCTCAGAAAGCCGCCGATGTGCGCCGAATTGTCGATCATGATGCCGGTGTAGGCCGCGCCGAAATTGATGGAAAGGCCGATGACCAGGTTGATGGCGGCGAAGTAGATCACGGATTTGCGCAGGCGCTTGAGCTCGTCGGCGGGAACCCGGACCGTCAGCACATTGGACTTGAGCAGGATGATGAGCGCGCCGGCAATGCCGAAGACCGCGCCCGACGCGCCCGCGCCCGCCTGGAAAAGAACGGCTCCCGAGGGGTCGTGCAGGGGCCAGGTCCAGTTCTTGAAGGTAGAGAGCAGGTTGCCTGCGGCGCCGGTGAGAATGTAGGCGGCGAAAACGCCGAACGAGCCCATCAGCGGCTCGGCCAGCAGGCCCAGGTTCCACAGGCACCACATGTTGGTGGCCAGGTGCAGAATGCCCACGTGCACGAACATCGCGGTAACAATGCGGAACCACTCGCCCTGAATGAGCACATTGTTGGGCCGGTCCGCGCCCCACTGCATGAGCTGGTCGACCGTCGGCATCCAGGGGCTGATGCGGTGCGCCACCATGGCCAGAAACACGCCGCAGTTGATGCCCACGAGCAGATACGTGGCCGGCGCGGAGGCCCACAGCGGACGCCTGCGGGCGCGCGGCTCCGGCGGCGCGTAGGCGGCATCGGCAGTTGAGCCTGCGGGGACATACTCCGGCGCGGCCTCGGCGGCGGGAAGATGGTCCTGGCGCAGGGCGGGAAAAGCGGGAGACTGGCTTCCCATGGTTCCACTTTAATGCATTTTCGATTGGCGGGTCGTCAACGGAAGGCAACGGCTGCGTGCCGGATGCGCCCTTCAGGCGTGCCCCGGCATCGCCTCGCGCATCACAGGAACCGCGCCAGCATCTGCTCCAGGTCGGAACGGAGAGGCCGGACCAGGGGATGAACCAAAGCCGTCAGCAGGTGCGCCGGCAGCAGCCTCGGCCACCACCCCGAGCGCACGCCCAGGTAACGCACGCCGAAGAATCCCAGCGCCAGCACGGCCAGCACCAGCACCACCGCTCCGGCCCAGCGCACGCGCAGTTCTTCCGCCTCGTGGCGGCGGATGCGCGCCTTGCCCACGTTGGCCGCAAACGCCGTCCAGCCGTCTTCTTCTTCCACGGTCTGCACCGATGCGCTGTACGCTTTCATAAACCGCTCCGTCCAGTCGCGCTCGTCCAGGCCCAGCGCCCCCGCGTAACCGCGCACGATCCCTTTGTTCAGAATTCCGCCCGGCAACTGGCGAAATCGCTCCTGTTCCAGCGCAAGCAGATGACGCTGGCTGATCTTGGTCACAGCCGTAATGTCTTCCAGCGCCACGCCGCGGGAAACCCGCTCTGAGCGCAGATCTTCACCAAAACTGCCCATAGCCGCCAAATCACAGAAACAAAGGGACCCAGTGAGATTTCCACCATCACAATAAACCCGCGTCGCCGCGCGCGTCAAAAGCAATTCGATGTAGTCCCTTTATTATCATGAGTCTGGGTGAGCCTCCCGTTTCGTCCATGGCTCCGCACACAAAGTGCCGCGCTTTAGCCCCTGCGCATGCCCGGTTCCAGGCGATCGATCATGCGGCCTGAGCCCTCCAGCCACCGCGCCCGAAATCGCCGCCAAACCGGCCCACCACCCGTCGTCTCGGCCCATCCCTCCGCCTGTTACCCTTGATTCTGATAAGCGGCCCGCCGTTTCGCCGGGTGCCCCATCCTCAGCGCGTTCTTTGCCCATGGGGAGGGAAGCGATTCTGCCCACTCGCCCATGAACAAGCTCATCCTCGCCAATCTCCTCCACCGTCCGCTGCGCTCCATCATCAGCATCCTCGCCGTCGCCATTGAAGTCATCATGATTCTCTCCATCGTGGGCGTCTTCATGGG
>DATJRT010000092.1:0-11185 GCA_035504495.1 Occallatibacter sp. | reverse complement strand
CTGAGCCATCTGCACTCGATTCTGCTGGAGCGCGTGCTGGGCCTGGACGAGGAAAAGGTGCGCGAGCAGACGAACCTGCGTTATCTGCGCGACGCGGGCGAAGCGGCCGAGCAGGTGAAGCGCGGCGAGGCCGATGTGGCTTTCCTTACCAAGCCGGTGACGATGGAGCAGCTCAAGGAAGTAGCCTTTGCCGGCGAAGTGATGCCGCAGAAGTCGACGGATTTCTATCCCAAGCTGCTGAGCGGTCTGGCGATCTATGCCCTGGAGTAGGGGGCGCTGGAGTGCGGGCGTGGCGCGGGGATTTGCGATGAGCGCGCGGAGATTGCTCTTATACCGTTGTCGCCGCGGGAATGCGGTGCCCGGCCGATTCATTGGGCGAGAATCATGCTGTCCCAGGCACCCGTGTCGGTGCCAGGATGGAAACGGTAAGTTTGCATTTGCTGCGGCGGTTTTGCTGGCGGCGTTCGCTTCCCTTCCCTGCCTGGCGCAGGCTCCGGCGGCGCCGGCTCCGCGGTTCGTGGTGGTGCTGGACGCGGCGCATGGCGGCGACGACACCGGCGGACACAGCGGCAACTGGACGGAAAAGGCGTTTACGCTCGAGTTCAGCGTGCGCCTGCGCTCGCTGCTCGCAGCGCGGGGCATGGAGGTGGTGACCACGCGCGAGCAGGACGTGACGCTGGATGCGGAGCGGCGCGACGAGATTGCCAATCACGCGCAAGCGCAGGCGTGCCTGAGCCTGCATGCGACGCTGAGCGGAAGCGGGGTACACCTTTTTGCATCTTCGCTTCAGCCGGTTGAGCCGGCGCAGTTTGTGCCCTGGAAGACGGCGCAGGGAACGGCGGTGGCGCGCAGCCTGGAACTGGCGGGGGTTTTGAACTCAGCGCTGGGGCAGGCGGGTTTGAACGTAACCCTGGGACGGACGGCGCTGCCGGTGGTGGACAGCATGACCTGCCCGGCGGTGGCGGTGGAGGTTGCTCCGGACCCGAGTTCGGAGCAGACGGCGACCGCGAGCCTGAACGATGCCGGCTACCAGGCGAAGGTGGCCGAGGCGCTGGCGGCGGCGCTGGTGGAGTGGCGGTCAGGCGGGCTGGGCGAGGGATCGCCGGACAACGGTTCGCGCAGGGGAGCGCACGCGCCGTGATTCCGCGCTACCAGACGGTGCTGTTTTTCCTGCTGCTGGCGGCCTCCGTCATCATGGGCGCGGCGCTGTGGCAGTTGCGCAATCGCGCCGAAGAGCGGCGGCAGGAGGCGCAGGCCTCGACGCCGACGCAGGCGCCGCTGGTGGCTCCGGCGGTGCAGGCGACGCTGATGGTGGCCAGCGACGCGGACGATTCGATGTCAGAGAGGATATTGAGCCTGCCGCTGCCGCCGAGCGCGGACGCGAGAGCGCGGGCGATCCTGGGCAAACTGCTGGACCTGTATGCTGCGCCGGGGGCGGCTCATCCCGTCCAGGGCGGAGCGAGCGCGATCACGCAGGTGTTTCTCATGCCTGTGAGCGCGGGCGGTGCGGGCGCGAGCGGCAACACGGGCAGCGGCGGCGCGAAGAACGGGCCGGAGATGGCCGTGGTGAATCTTGCGGGAACGTTTGCGGCGAGCCATCCCTCGGGGATCGAAACCGAGAGCCTGACGGTGCTTTCGATCTGCGCCACACTGCATGCCAATCTACCCCAGGTGACGGAGGTGCGCTTCCTGGTGGATGGCGAAGAGCGGGAGACGCTGGCGGGGCACGCGGATTTGACGCGGACGTACCTGACAGCGGAGGCAGAGCCGGCGGTGGTGGGAGCGCAACCGTGAGGAGTTAGGATGAGCGAATCCGAAACACCCGGGAACGACGATACCGTTGCGGTGCAAATCGCAGTATGATGGAGATTGGAGACCAGGCATGACCCGCCCTCAAGCCCGCATCACGAGCCCGCGCCCCTCGGTTGAGGAGATGGTCCGGGAACTTGACATTCCCGAGACGCGTCAAAAGGAGTTGCGTGTGCTTGTGAAGAGCGCCCGGAAAAAGTGGCGGACGCCAAGGCGGGATGGCCGGCGCTCTTTAAGCAGGCGATAAGAGAAGATGGAGAATGCCACTGCCGCCGATTGATCCGAGCGCAGTCTTCCTCAACATCCCTTACGACGACGAGTTTAAGGAACTGTACCTCGCCTACATCGCCGGGCTATGCCAGTTGAGATTAAAGCCCCGCATCGCGTCCGGCATCCCAGGCGGCGAACGGCGGCTCGATCGAATTCTGGCGTTGATTCAAAGCTGCCGGTATTCCATACATGACCTTTCGCGGGTGGAGGTGTCAGCGACTCCTCCGGCGACTCCACGCTTCAATATGGCATTGGAGTTGGGCCTCACCATCACCTGGGCAAAGCTTCATCCCAAAGATCACACCTGGTTCCTTTGGGAATCCATGCCGAGGCGTGTACAGAAATCGATGAGCGACCTCGATGGGACCGATGCCTATATTCACTCGGACACTCCCGAGGGCGTCATGAGCGAGCTAAGGAATGCGTTTCCCGTCGACGATGCTCCCGCCGCGCAACAGATGATGAAGGTCTACCGATTCGTCGCGGACAACATCGAGCGGGTTCTTGCCAAGTCCGGCGCGAGGAATGTGTACGCCGCGAGTGTGTTCAAGGAACTGTGCTGGTTGTCTTCGAATCTCGGCGCTCTCCTGCGCCGCAAACGGCGGCCGGTCTAATGTCTATGCTCGACAATGGCACTATTGGGGTTTTCGACTCGGGGTTTGGCGGGCTGACGGTGCTGCGCGCGCTCACGGAGCGGATGCCGCAGGCGCGGTTTGTGTTTGTGGGCGACACGGCGCGGCTGCCGTATGGATCGAAATCGCGGCGGACGGTGGCGCGCTATGCGACGGAGAGCGCGCAGTTCCTGGTGCGCGAGCAGGGGGCGGCGTTCGTAGTGATCGCCTGCAACACGGCGAGCGCGCTGGCGCTGGACGCGATCAAGGATGCCGTGCCGGCGCCGGTGCTGGGCGTGATCGAGCCGGGGGCGCAGGCGGCGCGCGGGGCGTCCAAGACCGGGGACGTGCTGGTGATTGCCACTGACGCGACGGTGCAGAGCCACGCGTATGCGGAGGCGTGCGGCGCGCTGGGATTGCGGGCGATGGAGAAGGCGTGCCCGCTGCTGGTGCCGCTGGTGGAGGAGGGATGGACATCGCACGCGGTGACGGAGGAAGTGGTGCGCGTGTACCTGGGCGAGCTGCGCGCAGAAGCGGAGGCGCGGGGGATGGACGCGGACACGCTGGTGCTGGGGTGCACACACTATCCGCTGCTGCGGCCGGTGATTGAGAAGGTACTTGCGGAGGGAGCGGGGCGGGCGATGCGCGTGATCGACTCGGCGGAGTCGACGGCGGAGGCGGCGGCGCGGCTGTTCGCGGTGAAGAGCGAGGGCGCGATTGCGGAGACGGAGATCCGCTGCTTTGCGACGGATTCCGTGGAGAAGTTCGAGCGGCTGGGGTCGCGATTCCTGGGAAGGCCGGTGGGGAAAGTGGAGCTGATCGATCTGGGCGGCTGATATGCTGGGCGCTGGCGGGGCGGGCCGGAATCCGACCGTGGAGGGTCGTGCTTTCCCAGGTCCGAGAATCCGGACCTGGGGCACCCGGCAATTGGCAAGAATGGGCATGTGAGGAATGGGCATGATTGATTTGAAGGGCAAGACGGCGGTGATCTTCGGGCTGGCGAACAAGCGGTCGATCGCGTGGGGCGTGGCGCAGAGGCTGCATGCGGCGGGCGCAACGCTGGCGCTCTGCTACCAGAACGAGCGCATGAAGGCGGAGGCCGACGGACTGATCCAGGAGCTCGGGAATGCGAGCGGATTCCAGTGCGACGTGTCGAACGATGCGGAGATCGAGACGCTGTTTGCGGCGATCAAGGAGAAGTACGGGAAGATCGACGTGCTGGTGCACGCCGTGGCGTATGCGCCGGCGGAGGATTTGAAGGGCGCATTCCTCAACACCAGCCGCGAGGGGTTCCGGGTGGCGCACGACGTGAGCGTGTACTCGCTGATTGCGGTGAGCCGCGCGGCAGCTCCGCTGATGAGCGAGGGCGGCAGCATCATGACATTCACGTACTATGCGGCGGAGAAGGTGGTGCCGCATTACAACGTGATGGCGCTGGCTAAGGCTTCACTGGAGGCGACGGTGCGGTATCTGGCGTACGAGCTGGGGCCGAAGAACATCCGCGTAAACGCGATCTCCGCGGGGCCGATCAAAACGCTGGCGGCGCGGGGGATTGGCGCGCTGGGCGACATGATGAAGGCGCATGCGGAGCGCGCGCCGCTGCACCGCAACGTGGATCAGCTCGAGGTGGGCGGGACGGCGCTGTTTCTGGCCAGCGAGCTGGCGAGCGCGGTGACGGGGGAGACGATCTACGTGGACTGCGGATACAACATCATGGGGTTTTAGAGCAAACGAGCACATGAACTCTGGAGCCGCTCCAGAAGCAACCGCAGATCCTTCGACTCTCTCGCGCGAAGCGCTCGGTCGCTCAGGATGACATCACAAATAAGTGAAGGCGGCTTTTCAGGGGCCTAAAGGCCCCTGCTCCCTCCGGCGATTCTTACAGGGGCTGAAGCCCGCGCGTTTTCAAAGTTCGCTTTGACGATTGTGCTTTCCCAGGTCCGAAATTCCGGACCTGGGGCACCCGGCTATTTGTGGTAGTTGGGATAGGGCGGGCGCTGGGGCTGCGCGGGCGGGTTTGCCTTGAGCGCATCCATGGCGAGAGCGACGGCCTTTTCGAGTTGCGGATCGTGGCCTTCGCTGACGGCCCTGGGATCCTGCTCGACGACGTAGTCGGGATCGACGCCGTGATTCTCGACGTCCCACACGCCCTTGGGCGAGAAGAAGGCCACGCTGGGCGAGGTGACCATGCCGCCATCCATGAGCACGGGGATGGCGCCGATGCCGACGAGGCCGCCCCAGGTGCGCTTGCCCACGAGGGGGCCAATCTGAAGGCTCTTGAAGAGCCAGGGAAGCGCGTCGCCGCCGGAGCCTGAATCTTCATTGGCGATCATCACTTTGGGGCCGTAGATGCCCGCGTTGGGGGTGTGCTCGATCTGGCCGTAGCGCGGCGCCCAATAGGACTCGATGCGGCGGCTGAGAACTTCAACGAAGTAGTCGGCCATCTGGCCGCCGCCGTTGAAGCGCTCGTCGATGATGGCGCCCTGCTTGTCAGTCTGCGCGAAGTAATATCGGTTGAAGTCAGTGAAGCCTTCGCCGCCGGTGTCGGGCAGGTAGACATAGGCGAGCTTGCCGCCGGAAAGCTTGTCGACGAGGCGGCGGTTGTTTTCGATCCAGTCGATGTTGCGCAGGCGGGACTCGCTGGCGACAGGGATGACGGAGATGTCGCGGAGATTTTTGCCGTCGGGGGTGCCGATGCGAAGGCTGGTGATCTGGCCGGCGGTGCCTTCGAGGGGCTGCTCGATGTTCTCGTCGGAGGTGAGGTCCTGGCCGTTGATGGCGAAGATGCAGTCGCCGACGGAGACATTGAGGCCGGGCTGCGCGAGCGGGGCTTTTACCGTGGGATTGAAGTCGCCGCCGTTGTAGATCCTGGCCAGGCAGTAGCGATCGTTCTCGATCTCGTAGTCGGCGCCGAGCAGGCCGCCGGGCACGCGACGGGCCTCAGGGATGGTTCCGCCGAAGCCGCGCAGATGGCCGACGGAGAAGGGGCCGAGCATCTCCTGGAAGATGTAGTTGAGGTCGGCGCGGGAAGCCATGGCGGCGACGTAAGGCTCGTAGCGCTTCTCGAGGGCGACGGTGTCTGCGCCGTGGAAGTGGGGATCGTAGAAGTAAGCGCGCTCGATGCGCCAGACTTCGTGGTACATCTGCGCCCACTCGGCGTGCGGCTCCACGCGGGCGTTGAGCTCGGCGAAGGAGAGAGCGCCGTCGCCGGGCTTGTACGGCGCATCGGCGGGAACGATGGCCCAGGAGGGCGGGCCGCTTTCGCCGGGCGCGTCCGGATCGAAGTGAGAGATGGCGAGCAGCATCTTGGAGCCGTCGGCGGAGAGCTCGAAGCCGCTCACGTGCTCGGCGAGCTTTTCCGTCTTGCGGTCTTCGAGGGTCCAGCGGCTCAGGGTTGCCGAGCCGTCGCCGGGGATGGGCGAAGGCGGCGCTTCAAGGAAGTAGAGGCTGCCTTTGAGGCCGGCGGCGAGCGCGGAATAGCCGGATTCGGGCAGCGGGAGGGCGACGATGCGGGAGCCGATTCCGGCGAGATCGATCTTGACGGGCTTGGGCGGCTCGGCGGGCTTGGCGGAATTGCCTTCGTCGCCGGAATCCCCGGACGGGGAAGAATCGGCGGAGGACTTGTCCTTTTTGGCTTCGTCCGATTTCGGCTTTTCATCGTCGAGCTCGGGAGCGATGGGCGAGGCCTCAGTGGAGGAGAGCACGGCGGCGTAGACCTTCGCCGTGGGCTCGTAGAGATCGCTGGACATGTCGAGGCCGTCAGAGGTTGCGCCGTCATTGGTGCTGGCGGTGAAGTAAAGATACTTGCCGTCGCGATCGAAGGCGGGATTGTCGGCGTCGGCAAGCGTATCGGTGACCTGCGTGGATTGGCCGCTCTCGACGGAGTAGAGATAGATGGCGTGCAGGTGGTTGGGCATGGAGCGCTCGTAGGCGAGCCATTTGGAGTCGGGCGACCAGGCGAAGTTGTAGCTCTGGTTGGAGAAGCCGCCGAAATCGTTCTGGTCGCAGACGGTGGAGAGCTTGCCGGTGGCGGTGTCGAGGACGAAGATCTTCAAACGGTTGTCGTGGAAGACGATGAGTTTGGAATCCGGCGACCACATGGGATCGAAGTAGTAAGCGGGATCGGAGGAGAGCGGGAATTTTTTCACGGGCGCGGCGCCGGCTACGGCGTTGCCGGTTTGGGGGGCGACGTGGAGGGAGTAGAGGCCGGACTCGTCAGAGAAGTAGGCGATGGACTGGCCGTCGGGCGACCAGACGGGCGAGCGCTCCATGACGCCGGGGGTGTTGGTGATGTCGCGGGTGGGGCCGTGCTTGACGGGGACGGTGAAGATTTCGCCGTGGGCCTCAACGGCGGCGCGCACGCCGGTAGCGGAGATGGTGACGCTCTGCACGTCGCCGGCGACGTTCTGGATGCGCGGGCGGACCTCGGGCAGATCGGCGTCGATTTCGATGGGAACGAGATTGTCTTTGGCGGTTGCGGTGTCAAAGAGATGAATCTCGCCGAGCTGATCGTAGACGAGGGTGTTGCCTTCGCCGGCGAGAGTGCGGATGTCGGGGCCGGTGTTGTGCAGGGCTTCCGTGACTTTTCTGGTGGAGGGATCGTAGCTGTAGATGGTGACTGGACCGCTGCGGCCGGAGAGGAAATAAATCTTGCCGCCGGCGAAGACGGGATCGAAGTCCGATGCGGCGGTGTGGGGAATCTCGACGGAGTCGAGGCCGGGGAGGGTGGTGATCCAGATGGTGCTGGCGAGGCCGCCGTGGTAGTTGCCCCAGGCCACGAAGCGATCGAAGGCGAAGCCGAAGCCGGGCGGGAAGGGCGAGTAGGCGATCTCGGATCCATCGGAGGAGAACTGTCCCTGGTAAGCCATGGGCAGGGGCAGGACTTTGGCGATGCCGCCGTGGGCGGGGATGGTATAGAGCTGGGTATAGCGGGCGGCGTGCGCGTTGCGGTCGGAATGGAAGAGAATCTGCTTGCCATCGGGGGTCCAGCCTACGACCCCATCGGCGGCGGGGTGATAGGTGACGCGGAAGGGAATGCCGCCGGTGACGGGAATGGTGAAGACATCGACGTTGCCGTCGTACTCGCCGGTGAAGGCGATGGTCTGGCCATCGGGAGAGAAGGCGGGACTGGTCTCAATGCCGACGCCGGTGGTGAGGCGGGTGGCGCGGCCGCCGGAGCGCGAGACGGTCCAGAGATCGCCTGCGTAACCGAAGACGATGGTGTCATGGCTGAGGGCGGGGCGCTGATAGATGTGGGGCACAGGCGCGGCGCGGAGCGCGAGTGCGCAGACGAGCGCGAAGACGGCGGCGGCGGCACGGCGAATGGCGAGCATCGAAAGCCTCCGAAGAGAATGGGCCAATCTTACACGATGGGATCGACCGGGATACCGTAGGCGTGTTGCAAACGGAGGCGGAGCCTGGCTTTGGTGACGGGTGGGGCAAAAGCCGCTTCCACGGCCATGAGATTGGTGCGCAACAGCTCTTCCCTGCCCCAGCCGAAGACGCGTTCGAGGGCTTCGTATTCCCCGGTGAGCGTGGCGGGCGTAAGCATGCGCGTGTCCGTGCTGACGCTGAGGGGAACGCCGGCGCGATAAAGACGGTCGATAGGGTGGTCTTCCCAGGCGGGGATGGAAGGAACGATCTGCACATTGGAAGACGGGCAGAGCTCGAGATGGATCTTCTCCCGGCGAAGATGCGCGACCAGAGCCGGATCTTCATCGCTGCGCACTCCGTGGCCGATGCGTTGCGGATGGAGCAGGCGCAGGGTCTCCCATACGCTCTCCGGTCCGCAGGCTTCGCCCGCGTGCGCGGTGCGCAAGAGGCCGCGCTCGCGCGCGTAGCGGTAGGCGCCGATGTGCGCGTCGAGAGGAAAGCCGGCCTCATCGCCGGCGATATCGAGGGCGACGATGCGGCTGCCGTGAAACTGCTCGACAAGCTGCGCGGTGGCCATGCTCTGCTGCGCAGTGAAGTGGCGGAGGGTGCAGAGAATCACGCCGGCTTCGATTCCAGTGGCGCGGCTGGATTCTTCGGCTGCGCGCTCGACGATGGCGGCGACACGCTCCGGCGTGAGGCCCTCAGCCGTATGCAGAAGCGGCGCGAAACGAATCTCGGCGTAGATGACGCCGTCGGCCGCGAGCTGCTCGAAGAGATCTTCGACGACCAGGCGCAGGGAATTTTCCGTCTGCATCAGGCGAAAGCCCATGGGCGCGCGGGTGAGGAAATCGGCGAGGTTGGTGCAGCGCGCGGGGGCGATGTAATCGCGCAGGTACTCTTCGCGGGTGACGCCGGGTGCGAGGCGCGCGACGGCCTGGTAGCTCAGCGAGCAATCGAGATGGAGATGGAGCTCGAGCTTGGGGAGGGTGCGGAGGTCCATGAGGTCAGGATAGCCGGATTGCGAAGCGGGCTGAGGTTTGTGGTTTCCCGCCCATCCGTCGTCCGGCGAGGCGGACGACGGATGGATGGGGCACGGAGGGATCTTGCGGCGATGCACTACATGGCCAGGATTTCCGACCAGACGGCAGGCTCGACGGGAAGGCCGAGCCTGCGATTCTCTTCGCGAATGCGGAGGGTTTCCTCGCCGGGATAGCGGACGCGCCTGCCTGGCTGCGCGGGCTTCGCGTGGTGCAGAGAGGCGACGATGGCGTCGGCAATCTGCGCGGGGACGGATTCGCCAAACGCTGCGGGATTCATGGCGATGAACATCTGTGAGATGCCGCACTCAAATTCGGGATGGTGCGAGAGCTGATGCGTGGCCTGGCCGAGGGTCATCATGGCGGCGATCATATCGAGGACGATGGAGAGGCCGGAGCCTTTCCAGTAGCCGGCGGGGAGCGGACGCCAGGATTGCTCGATGGCCGCGGGATCGCGGGTGAGATTGCCTTCGGTGTCGAAGCCGCCGTCGACGGGAAGCAGCTCGCCGCGCTTGCGGTAGCTCTCGAGCGCGCCGTAAGAAAACTGGGACATGGCCATATCGAGAACGACGGGGCCGGCCGGGCGGGGGACGGCGATGACCAGAGGGTTGTTGCCGATGACGCGTTCGGCGCTGCCCCAGGGCGGGAGATTGGGCATCGTGTTGGTCCAGCAGACGGCGATGCAGCCGGCTTCGGCGGCTTGCCAGCCGTAAGCGCCGCCGCGCATCCAGTGGTTGGTGTTGGCGAGGGCGACGCAGCCGATGCCGTGCTCGCGGCTAAGGGCGAGGGCGCGGTCCATGCCGGCGAGCGCGTTAAGATTGCCGGGGCCGCGGCGGCCATCCCAGCGCTCGAGAGCGCCGTGGGCGGCGAGACGGACGGGCTCGGCGCCGACGACCACGCTGCCGTTGCGGATGGTGGCGACGTAGCGCGGAAAGCGGTTGATGCCGTGGGTGTAGACGCCGTCGCAGGTGGTTTCGGCAAAGAGGCGGGCGCAGGCGCGGGCGCGCGGCGCGGAGAAGCCGAGCTTGCTGAGAATGGCGGCGAGCTGGGCGAGGACTTGGTCGAAGGGGATGCGGTGCATGGAGTCCAGACTAATGCAGGCTCGCTTGAGAGCGGCGGCATCCCGCCATTGCCGCGCGGATCGAGAAAGATCGAGTGGAGAATCGTGGTTTCCCACCCATTCGACAAAGAACGTCGAATGGATGGGGCACCGGCAACCGCAGATCCTTCGACTCCCTCGCGCTCGGCGCTCGGTCGCTCAGGATGACGGTGCCTGTTGGGGCGGCGGGCGCTATTCCTTGAGGGTGACGGTGATTTTGCGGGTGTCGCCGCCTTCGGCGGTGATGAGGATTTCGCCCGTGGCGCGCTTCCTGATGCTTTTGAATTTTTCGCCCCACTCGACGAGGACGAGGGCGTTGGGCGTGAGCAGCTCGTCGAGGCCGAGGGTTTCAAGCTGGCGCTCGCCTTCGAGGCGGTAAACGTCGAGATGGTAGAGCTTGACGGGCGTGCCGTCGCGGGTGCCGTCATACTCGTGAAGAAGAGTGAAGGTGGGGCTGGTGACTTCGTCGGGCTCGGCGGCGTCGAGGGCCTGGGCGATGCCTTTGACCAGCGTGGTCTTACCCGTGCCGAGCTCGCCGCGCAGGAGCAGAAGCTGCGGCGGCTTGAGCAGACCGGCAAGCTTGCGGCCGACGGCGATGGTGTCCGCGCCGCTCCCGGTTTTGAATTCGTGAATGCGGCCTTCCTGAATGCGGCCCTCCGCGGGTGGTGCGGCATTGGTCATGATGCGGCCTCGCGCGGGGCCGCGTCGGGCGGCAACCCCTGTATGCAAACATACCCGTTTGCGCGCCGCGAGTAAAAGCGAAAAGCCTGTGAAAGGAAATCGAGCGTGTCTGTGGCGAGGAGGGTGTGCTCGTCACGGGCGCGGACAGCGAAGTCGGCGGAGAGGCCGTGCAGGTAGACGGCGGCTTCGACGGCGGGGGCGGGATGGGCGGGATATTGCGCGAGAAGACCGGCGATGAGGCCGGTGAGGAGATCGCCGCTGCCGCCCTTGGCCATGCCGGGATTGCCGGTGGTGTTGACGGCGAG
>DATJRT010000091.1:0-16828 GCA_035504495.1 Occallatibacter sp. | reverse complement strand
CGAGCACGAAGTGGTCCGCCTGGCGCAGCGGTGCCGCAGCGGCCGCGTTCAGCAACTCGACGCGGAACGGAGCCGTGTGCGCGGCTGTGGTGTGGCGCAGCAAACCGGATGCCGGCGTGATCGGCTGATACAGGCTGGCTTCCTCATACGCCAGTGTCCCGACTGAGACGCAGAGCATGGCCAGCAACGCACCGAGGGCGAGAGCGTAGCGCGCCGTGGCGCTGCGCCGCGCAAGCGCGAGGTCGGCAACGCGATAAACCAGCGCGATGGCCGCGCCCTGCCAGAGGAAGTGCACGAGGGTCCAGCCCAAAGCTTCCCAGTGATGTGTCATAGACGGTGCCTCTTTTGCTCGATGAGGTTGCGCAGCGCGTCGAGTTCCTGATCATTCACCGGCTCAAGCGCCAGCGCATGCATAGCCAGCTGCGCGGCAGACCCGGCGAACAGCCGCTCGCTGATGTCGCGCACCAGCTGATCCTGCGTTTCGTTCTGCGAAGCCGCCGGATGATAGATGTGGGCTTTGCCGGATTCTTCGCGCTCCACCAGGCCCTTCTCGGTCATGATCTGCAGCAGCTTCAGAACTGAGGTATAGCCCACTGGGCGTCTCCCACCGATCTCCTGATGGATGTCGCGGACCGTCGAGGGACCGCGCTCCCACAGGATGCGGAGCAACTCGAGTTCTCCTTCGGTGGGCCGGGGCAGTGTGCGATGTTGCTTCATGGTCCAAAACATATACGAAGCTGTTCGTACATGTCAACGAAGATTTTCGTAGGTGGCTCATTTTGTGACGAACGGCGCCGTCCCTTGCGCCGGACACATTCGCCTTTTATTCTCTCTCTGTGCGAGGTCGTGCCATGGGCAGGTTGAGCGCGTCACAACTGCGGCAAGAGATCAGCGCGCGCAATCTGGCGCGTGGGCGCGATTTCGCGCATGAGCTCTCGGCGGGTTTCGTTCCCAGCGTGATTTACGACAAGGCCGAGGGCGGCGGCCACGGCAATTTTCTCGCCTCCTCATACGCGCGCATCGTCCTGAATCCGTCGTGGCGACGGCGACTGAAGAAGGCCTATACCGCCAGCCGCTTTGTGCCGCGCGCCGGCGACCGCCAACGCTATGAGCTCGAGTGCGCCTCGAGTTCCGACGCGCTGCTCATGAATGTCTTCTGCTATCCAGGTGTGACGCGCAACCTTGGCCTGTGCGGCCTGTTGGGCATCGAGCGCGGCGTCGAGCCCGAGTTCGGGATCCGCGCGCGCACCCCGCTTGGCAACGGCCTCACCGACCGTACTGAGATCGACATGCGGCTCGGCTCTCTGCTTGTCGAAGCCAAGCTGACCGAGGGTGACTTCCAGCGCGCGCCTTTGCGCCGCCTCGCGCAATATCGCGACGCCGAACACGTTTTTGATTTCGCCAGACTGCCGATCCACGAGGGCGTCGTTTACGGATGGCAGCTCATCCGCGGCGTCCTGGCCGCGCATGCCCGCAGCGCGTCCTTCGCGGTCCTCTGCGATGCGCGCCGCCCTGACCTGATCGAGTCCTGGTTTCGGATCGTCAGCACCGTCACCAGCTGCTCGCTGCGCACACGACTCGGCCTGGTCACCTGGCAGGAAATCGCTGTCCATGTCCCGCTGCGGATCCGGCGCTTCCTCGCGGAAAAGTACGGTATCGAGGGCTGAACTCTCCGCGAAAATTCCCGGCCCGCCAACAATTCCCCGGTAGACTGAAAGGCGAATGGGCGCGGGATTCGCGGCGACGGACCGATTCATCGCGGAAGTAAAGGAAAACCGCCTGCGCGCTGGCTACGTGCTCGTTGGCGACGAGGTCTTCCTCTACGAGCGCTGCCGGCGCGCGGTGCTCCAGGCGCTCGTTCCCCCGGAGATGCGCGACTTCTGCCTCTCTGAGCTCGATCTCGCCGAGACCAGCATCTTCGAGGCGCTCGACCGCGCGCAGACCCCGTCGCTGATGGCCCCCTTCCAGGTGCTCTTCATCCGCAACCTCAAGCAGCTTTACACGCGCGGGGCAAAAAAGGACGAGTTCGCCGCCATCGACGCGTATTTCCGCTCGCCCAACCCACAGGCGCTGCTGATTTTCGTCGCTGATCACCTGCGCATCCCTTCCGACCCCCGCCGCATGGACATGCAGGATAAGGATCGCTACGAGCGCATCCGCGAAACCCTGGGCGACTGGTGCGGCATCGTCGAGCTGGCTCGCGTCGACGAAGCCGACGCCCTCAAGTGGATCGCCGCCGAGGCCAGGCGGCGCGAGGTCGACTTCGACCAGGACGCCGCCCGCGAGCTGGCCGACGCGCTGGGCGCGGACATGATGCTGATCGCGTCCGAGGTCGAAAAGCTCGTGCTCTTCGCGGGAGCAAAGAAGCACGTGACCCTCGGCGATGTGGAAACCATGGTCCTGGCCGCCAAGCAGCGCTCGCTCTACGAGCTCACCGACGCCATCTCCGCCCGCGACCGTGCCCGTGCCCTGAGCCTGCTCGACGGCCTGCTGAACGCGAGCGACGGCGGGGAGGACGCGGCCATCGGCCATCTATATATGTTGGCGCGAACTTTCCGGCAGATGCTGGTCATCCTCGAAAAGAACGTACGCGACTCGCGCGCCATCTGGCAGGCGCTGTGGCAGGGCTTCCGCATTCCGCCCTTCGCCGCCGACGATCTCATCCGCCAGGCTCGCCGCTACAAGAGCCGCCGCGAGCTTACGCGCGCGCTGCGTCTGGTGGCGCGTGCCGACCTCGAGCTGCGCTCTTCCCCGCCGGACAAGCGCCTGGTGCTCGAGCGGCTCATCTACGAGCTCGCCTCCGAGCCTAAGGCCTCAGCGCTCGGCTGGACGGCGGCGCAGTTGTCGTTCGAGAGCCTGCGCGGATAATCCTGAGCCGCGTCCGTGAGTTCCGCAATGCCAACGCTCCGGTCCGTCTTCGTTCACATGCGCAGATACATCCCGCAACTCGTGGTTACCGCTCTCTGGGTCGCGCTTTGCTTTGCCGGCGCAGGCCAACTCGATTGGACGCGCGGATGGATTTGCGCAGGTGTTTACGTCGCCTCCACCTGGGGAACCGGCCTGCTGATCATCGCCTACAATCCCGGGCTGATGGAGGCGCGAGCGCAAATGAAGCACGACAACACCTGCCGCTTCGATCGCGTCTTCATGTCGGTGTTCTTCCCCCTTTCCCTGATTCAGCCTCTCGTAGCCGGGCTTGATGCCCTGCGCTTCCGCTGGCTGCCCATGCCACCGTGGACGATTTTGCCGGGCGCGCTGCTTTGCCTCCTCGCCACGGGCATCATCTGCTCAGCCCTGCTGGTGAATCCCTTCGCCGAAGCCACCGTGCGCCTGCAGTCCGAACGCGATCACCATGTGATTGATGCGGGCGTCTATCGCATTGTGCGTCACCCTATGTATGTTGGCTTGATCCTTTTGTATCCGTCGCTCGCGCTCATGTTCGGCTCGGGATGGGCGATGGTTGTCGCGTTGCTCATCGGGATCGCATTTGTGTGGCGCACGGCGCGGGAAGACAAGTTCCTCAGGAGCGAGCTGACCGGCTACTCCGATTACGCGCGGCGCACGCGTTTCCGTCTCATTCCGGGTCTCTGGTAGTTAAGGCATATCGGCCGGCCGGGGCCTGCGCACAGGTGCACAATGGAAGCGATGAGCGCCTACGCCAGCCTTGTAACCCCGGCAAACGGGATTGCCGCCCTGCTCACGCTGCTTCCCTATCTCGCGGCGGCATTTTTCCCCGAGCTTGTGATCGCGCGCGTTCAAGCGTTGCCGCACGCAATCAAACTCCTCAGCCCCGCCCTGCTGTGCGTGCCTTACATCCTCGTCGCCATCCCGGCCGGGGACTTTCACTGGCAGGCTTGCACGCTCTATGCCGCGTTTCCCGTCTGCATGGCAGTTCTGCTCTGGCAGGCTGCGCAGCTCGATTCCGCTGCGCGCGGCAACTGGCGCGACTTTCTCCTACTTATTATTTTGGGGTTGTCCGTCGACCTGCGCTGGTTTGAAAGCGCCTGGCCAGCGCATCTGGCCATCTTCAATAAAATTCTTCTTCTGGACGCCGGCATCTACGGCTTCGTTCTCGTGCGCAGGCTCGACGGCATCGGCTTCGATCTGCGCCTGCGCATTCCCGACCTGGCCATCGGCCTGCGCGAAACCGCGTTCTACACGCCCATCGCGCTCTTCCTTGGGCTGGGCCTCGGCTTTCTGCACCTGCACCGCACCTGGCCCGGAGTCTTGCCCATCGCCGGCGCGTGGCTCTTCACATTTTTCTTCATTGCCGTACCGGAGGAGCTCTTTTTCCGCGGATGGCTCCAGAACCTGCTCGAGCGCCGCATCGGCCGCACGCCCTCGCTCTTGCTCACCGCCGCGCTCTTTGGCCTGGCCCACTTCAATAAGCGCGCCGCCCACTTCAACTGGCGTTATGTTTTGCTGGCCGCCATCGCCGGACTCTTTTACGGCCGTGCCTGGCGCCGCAACCGCCGCGTCGGCGCCTCGGCCGTCACCCATGCGACCGTCGATGCGCTCTGGTCGCTATGGCTTCGCTGAGGGCTGGGGCGACAGGTAAAGCCGGTCCGCGTGCCGGTGGTGCTGGCTATAGTGCAGGTAGCCCAGCCCCACGCGCATGTTGTGGTCTACCGGTCCGGGAATGGTCATGGCCACGGCCACGCCGAGGATTGCGTGCGCCAGCGCCAGAGGATACAGATTGCGGTAGCGAAGAAAAAGCAGGCTGGCAGCCAGCCCCCAGAGAAACGTGACCGGCACCAGAAACGTGCTGGGCATGTGCGCCAGCGCAAACAGGAGCGCGGCCGCCAACGCGGCCAGCCAGGCGCTGGGAATGAGGCGCAGGAGCCGCAGCAGAAAAAATCCCTGCAACAGAAACTGCTGCACGCACGCCCAAATGGCGTACGCGCAATAGGTGCCGAGCAAGGCGAGCGGCCCGGCGGGAAGCTTCAGCGTTTGCTCGTGCGCAGCCACGCCCATCGCCGCGCCGGCAAGCAGCAGCGCCGCGCCGGCGATCCACAGCGAGCGAGCGAAGTTTTCCCGCCGCATGCCCATCGCCGCAAAGCCTTCAAAGGAGGCGTAGATCAGGGCCAGCACTCCGGCCGCGGCCACCCACCAGAGGAAACTCTGCCAGGGCCGCGGCGTCCAGATCACCGCGAGAATCAGCCCGTAAGCGGCGGCGATCTCCACCAGGTCGCGCCTCTTCGACCGTCCTCGAGCCGCTGACGAAGCTGCTGCCTCGGCCATGCAAGCAAGGTTAATCGACCGGCTGCGGCTTACTCCAGAATCACAGCCGGCTCCGGCTGGCGGCCGCGCACGGTCATGGCCACGGCCGCGCCGATAATCAGCGCGCCGCCCAGCCACGCATACGAGCCCAGCCGCTCGCCCAGCAGCTCCACGCCCAGGATCGAGCCCAGCGCCGGCTCGATGTTCAGGAACACTCCGGCCCGCGAAGCCGGGACGTGGTGAATCCCCCAGTTCCACAAGAGCGTGGTAGCCGCGGTGCAGAACAATCCGCCAATCGCCAGCGCCGTCCACGCCGTCAGGCTCACATGCTTGACCGGCACCGGATCGACGTGCGCGTGCGTCAGCGGTTCGAGAACCCACGGTCCCAGCACAATCACCAGGAGCATCCCGGTTCCGGAGAGAATGGTGTACGCCGAAACCACCTTGGGGCTGACTGTTTCCATCAGCTTTTTGCTCAGCAGCACCCACACCAGCGCCGTGATAAGCGAGACCAGCACCAGCAGGTCGCCGGCAAGCGAAGGCGTCTCGCGTCCGGTGGTTGCGCGGCTTCCGCCCAGCGCCACCAGAGCCACGCCCGCAGTGGAGGCAAACAGCGCCAGCCAGCCGAACCAGTCCAGGCGCTCGCCGGCAAAAACCGTCGCCGCCGCCGCCAGCAGCACCGGCATGGTCCCCACCATCAGCGATGCATGGCTTACCGTGGTGTGCTCGAGCCCTTGAAACTGGAGCAGGAACTGAATGGGAATGCCGAAGGCCGCGGCCAGGAGCAGCGTCCGCCATTCGCCCGCGGTCAGGCGAACCCGATTACGCAGCGCCACCGGCAGCATGCCCAGCGTGGCAAACAGAAACCGGTAAAGCACCATGGGCTCCACGCCCATCTCGTTGAGCGCCAGCCTGCCCCAGAAAAAGCCCGTACCCCAGAGCGTTCCCGCGAGGGCGCAGGCGCCGTACCCCAGCAACCCCACGCTCTCCCGGCCCACGCTCTCCCGGCCCGATGTTGACTCCCTCATCGCAAATCTAGAGTCGCACACGCGGCGCGGGCTTCAGTCCGGGTCGGATTCGATATATCCTAGAAGAAAGCGCAGGACAATGTTTTCAGGCAGGGCATCAGACAGGGTTTCAAACGGCGGCAACCGGGGCGAAAAGGTTCCCAGCCTCAAGTTGACGGTGGTGCAGTATGCCATCCTTCTGATGATGCTGGCGTTAGCCGGGGGTCTCTGGCGTTTGCAGGTGCTGGGCGCGGAGAACTATCGCGCGCTCGCCGAGCAAAACCGCATTCGCAAGGAGCCCATCATGGCTCCGCGCGGCAAGCTTTTCGATCGCGAAAACCGGCTCATCGTCGACAACTACCCCTCCGTCTCCTGCTTTTTGGTCCGCGAGCAGAGCCATAGCGTCGAGGCCGACCTGCCTCTGATCGCGCGCGGCCTCAATCTCGATCTCGATCAGTTGCGCGCCACCATCCACCGGTACCGCACCTCGCCCGGTTACCAGCCCATCCCCATCAAGGAAGACATCTCCGCGGACGAGCAGGCCTTCATCGCCGCGCATCGCAACGAACTGCCGGAACTCGAAACCATCGATGAAGAGCGGCGCCTTTACCCGCGCGACGGCTTCGCCGCCCATCTCATCGGCTATGTGGGCGAGGTGAGCGAGGAGGACCTGAACGATCCCCGCTTTGCCTACTATGAGCCCGGCGACGTGGTGGGCAAGGCCGGCGTGGAAGAGACTTACGACGCCCTCCTGCGCGGCACCGACGGCAGCCGCGACGTCATCGTCGACAGCCATGGACGCGAGGTGGGCTACCTGCGCACCCAGCACGCCATCCCGGGCCAGGACCTGCGCCTCACCATCGATCTCGACATCCAGCGCGCCGCAGAAGAAGCCCTGGGTGACCGCGACGGCGCGGTGGTGGTGATGAACCCCAAAAACGGCGAAATTCTCGCCATGGTCTCCCACCCCGCTTACGATCCCAACGAGTTCGCCGTCAAGATCAACCGCACCGACTGGAACAAGCTCATCACCGATCCCGACCACCCGCTCATGAACCGCGCCATCCAGGCGCAGCTTGCGCCCGGGTCCACGTTCAAGATCCTCATGTCCGTGGCCGGCCTGCAGGAAGGCGTAGCCCAGAACATGCACGTCTTCTGCGCCGGCGGCGCCACTTTCTACGGACACTTCTATGCCTGCGATCGCCATCACGGCATGGTCGACATCGAGCACGCCATCCCCTGGTCCTGCGACACGTTCTACTACACGCTGGCCAACAAGCTCGGCATCGACACCATCGCCCGCTACGCGCACAGCGTCGGCCTGGGCGAAAAGACCGGCATCGATCTGCCCAATGAAGCCAGCGGCACCGTGCCCTCGACCGAATGGAAGCTCAAGAATTTTCACGAGAAGTGGTTCGCCGGCGAGACCATCTCCGTCGGCATTGGCCAGGGCGCGGTAACGGTCACGCCCATCCAGCTGGCGCGGTACATCAGCGGCATCGCCTCGGACGGGCACTTCGTCCGTCCCCATGTGGTCAACCTGGACCTGAAAGAAAATCACATACCCGCCAGTTTCCGCGATTCGCTGATCGCACAATTCCCCGGCTCGGGCGATGCGACCATCCCCCTCGATCCCGACACCTGGATGATCATCACCAACGGCATGGCCGGCGCCACCGATCCCACCATGGGCGGAACCGCCGCTGCTTCACATCTGGATGGGGTGGACTTTGCCGGCAAAACCGGCACCGCGCAGGTGGCCAGCCATGAGGCCCTCGAGCACATGGGCCACGGCATCGATACCCGGCCCAACGGCTGGTTCGTCGGCGTCATTCCCCGCCGCAATCCCGAGTTCGTCGTCTGTGTCCTCTGGCAGCACGGCGACTGGGGCTCGAACGCGGCCCGCCTCGCCGCCCAGGTAGCCACGGTCTACGTCAACAAGCAGCGGAGGCTGGAGCACAATGTCCTCCAGCAGGCCGGCGCCACGAAACCTATCGAAATGGGCGCCGTCTGGTCCGAGTCCCGCCCTAGGGGCCGCTCACGCTCCGGGGCCATCGAGGAAGATGCGGAACTGCACGCAGGCCACTTTTTCATCGATCCAGGTCCATTCGATTCACGCCCGGCGAACTCCAGCCCGGCGAAAAAGAACTTGGCTGATGCCGTCGCTGCATCCGCATCCAAATCTCTGGCCAGCGCGGACCCGCCGTTCCGCGCGTGGCTCCCCGCCTCTCCCTTGCGCTTCAGGGAAGACACTTACTGATGCGCCGCTTCCTGAGCTTCCGCGATTTCGACTGGTGGCTCCTGCTTCTGCTGCTCGCCATGTGCTGCGTCTCGCTGGTAGAGGTGCGCTCAACCACCGTCCACACCAGATTCGCCTCCTTCGAATCGAGGCAGATCTTCTGGTTCTCGGCGGGTTTCGTGCTGATGTTCGTTTTCTCGCGAGTCGACTACCACCGGATCCTCGATTGGGCTCCGTGGGCGTATGGCTTCGGGCTGATTTCGCTGGCAGCCATTTTCACGCCCCTCGGCCATAACGCGCTGGGTGGCAGGCGATGGATCAAGCTCGGGCCCATTCTCTTTCAGCCGTCCGAACTGGTGAAGTTGGTGCTGGTCATGGTGGTTGCACGCTACTTCGCCAACCTGGGCGGGCGCAATCTCACCTGGCGCGAAATCTTCAAGGCCCTGTTGCTGGTGGGTATCCCCATGGTGCTGGTGTTAAAACAGCCGGACATGGGCACCACCCTGACCTATTTCCCGATCCTCGCCGCGGGGTTATTTCTGGGCGGCATCAACGTCCGGCAGGCGCTGATTCTGACTTTGTGCGGTTTAGCGCTCGTGGTGGGTGTGGTGTCGAGCGGCAAAATGCATTCCTATCAGAAGGGCCGTCTGACCAGCTTCATCAACCCCGATGCCGACCCTCGCGGCTCCGGCTACCAGGTTCGCCAGTCGCTCATCGCCGTGGGCGACGGCGGCATTTGGGGCAAGGGAACGGAGAAGGGCACCCAGACCCAGGGCTACTTTCTGCCCATTCCGTATACGGACTTCATCTTTGCCGCTTTCAGTGAAGAACACGGCTTTGTCGGCGCGCTTTCCGTTCTACTGCTATACTTTTTCATATTGATGCGTTTGATCCAGAACGCTCAAACAGCCTCTGACCTGCCCGGTTCCCTGATTATCATGGGAATCGTGGCTGTGTTGACCTTCCAGATTGCGGTCAACGTGGGCATGGTCATCGGATTTATGCCGGTCACCGGAATTCCTTTACCGTTAATGAGCTACGGCGGGTCTTCGGTGTTGTTTACGTTCCTGGCGCTGGGTGTGGCGATGAACGTCCGCATGCGCCGGTTCGTTAACTGATGCGCCCCGGTCCCGGGGGACCGAGGCAGGTTGGTTGCTTGGTTTGCCTCTTGCGCCGGTGAAGAATAGTTCCGCCCGCAGGAGAGAAAGATTTCAGGTTTTTCGCCGGCCAGGTCCCGATGGACCGCGCCCGGCAGGATTGGGTTCATGAGCAGGCAGAGAGGGGAAAACCGGACCTCGGCGCGGCCACAGTTTGCCGCCGGGGGCCGAACGGCCTCGCCGCCCCAGGCAGGTTGGCCACAACTCTCTCGAAACGGATCTCCGCACTCTGAAGCTTGTTCGGCTTGTACGCATGAGGCTTCGCCGCGGGTTTACCCGCTGCATCCAGGCCGCCGCATCAGCGTTAAAAGGTCATCCTTTCCGCCCATCCCTCGCCTCCCGGTTGCGCGTGCTTCCATCGGTCCTTGCCGCGGTTTCCGGCTGCCTTGAGCTGCCGGACGGAAAGGTACGATGGCAAAAGAAATTTGTATTTCCTCCACGCCGCATGAGACGCGGTTGGCAATTCTCGAAGACGATCAGCTCGCGGAAATCTACTACGAACGCGAAAACGAGTACACCCTCGCAGGCTCCATCTACAACGGCCGCGTCACCCGCGTGCTTCCCGGCATGCAGTCGGCATTCGTCGATCTCGGCCTGGAGCGCGACGCCTTCCTCTACGTAACCGATTTCGTCGAGCTTGAAGACCAGGAAGACACGGACGAGATAGAGCGAGCCGCCGTCACCGGGGCATCGCGCCCTCCGCGCGAAGTGCGGCACGGCAACGGCCGCCAGGGCGAGGGGCAGGATCAGCCGGCGCGCTCGGGCGATCGCGGCGGACGCCCGGGTCAAGCCTCGGAGCGTCAGCGGCCGGAACCTCGTGGCCCCGAAACCCGTGGTTTGGAACCCCGCATCATCGAGGTGCCCGTTGCTGAGGCCGCCGATGCCGGCGCCTCGTCCTCGCCGGCTGCGCCCGGGAACGAACGGCCGGGTGAGGAAGAATCCGAGCAGCAGGGCGGAAGGCGCTGGCGCGGACGGCGCCATCGCCGCGGCGGCCACGGCCCCTCGCACACCGTGGAAAGCCCGGAAGCCGAGGGTCCGTCCGGTGAGCAACCTGCCGGGAGATTCCGCTCCGGAAGCGCTGACCACGAAGGCATGAGGCTCGAGCGCGTCGAGCCCCAACGCATCCGGCCCGAAAGCGAGGGCCGCGGGGAAGCCCATGCGCCGGAGGCGCGGCGCGCGCCCCAGGGCTCGGCCATTGTCCTGCCCGGCGAGTCGCTCTCGAAATACGGCGGCGCGGCGGCTCCCGAAGCCGGCAAGCCCGCGCCGGCTCCGCCACGCGCGTCTTCCACGTCAAGACCCTCTACGCTGATTGAAGCGCCTCTCACCTGGGACGGCAGCGGTCTGCTGCCCGGTGAGTCGATCTCTGCGCGGCACGTCCGCTCGGCCGAACCGCAGGCTGAAACCTCGCCTGAAGCCAGCGGGGAAACCGGCGTGCGCCTGAGAGAAGCCCTGGTTCCGGCTGAAGGCCGGGAAGAGCATTTCGAAGAAGAGCTGCACAAGCCTTCCGGGGAGTCTGCACCGCCCTCCCTTCAGGAGATCGAAACCGCGCCCCACGAGTTCTACCACGATTCCTCCGCGGCTGACTCGGTCGGCGTGCGCACGGAAGATGACCCGGCGGCCGAAGACGATCTCGACCAGGACGATTTGGACGATCTCACTGAGGAAGAGTTCCATCCCGAGCCGCATGCCGGCGCCGAGGACGAAGGCGATGCCTCCGCCTCGCACCGCGTCGATCCGGCATCGCCCAGCGGATTCCGCCTCTTTGGGCTCGGCGGCAAGAAGAAAACCGGACCGGAGGACGAGCACGCGCCCACCCAACCCGAAGCTCCGCTCCGGCCCGATGCGCCTTCGGCGGCTGCCGTTTCTCGAACCGCCCCCGCGGCTTCGGCCTACGCGCCCGGCGAAGGCGTCATCGAAGAAGAGCTGATTGAAGGCGAGGAGCTTGAGTCCGCTCCGCATCGCCGTGGCGCCGTCGAACACGACCTCGACGACTACGAAGAAGAAACCCTGCCCACGCAGATCCGCTCCGGCGACCTGGGCGAGATGCTGCAGGAAGCTCACCTCGATCACAAGATCCAGTTGACGTTTGCGGACAAGAACGGCGACGACGAAGAGGGCTTCGACATCGAGGAAGACGAAGAGGAAGAACCGGCCGCGGAGGCGCAGCCCGCTCCAGGCCAGCCCCGGCGCGACCGCGCTGACCGGGGTGGTCGCGGACGCCGCGGACGCGAGCGCCAGGGTCAGGGCCAGCGCCGCGGACCCTCGCGCCGCTCCGCACAGACCTCCGACCTGCCCATCATCTCCGACCTGCTCAAGCCGGGCCAGGAGATTCTGGTACAGATCGCCAAGGAGCCCATCGCCAAAAAGGGTGCGCGCATCACCAGCCACATCGCGCTGCCCGGCCGCTTCCTGGTCTTCATGCCCACGGTCACGCACGTAGGCGTCAGCCGCAAGATCGCCTCCGACGAAGAGCGTCATCGCCTCAAGCGCATTCTCATCAGCGAACGTGGCGATGCATCGGGCGGCTTCATCGTGCGCACCGCCGCCGAGGGCGCTTCAGAAGACGAGCTGCGCGCCGATTTGCGCTTCCTCATGAATCTCTGGACCGAGATCAAGCAGCGCTCCGAGTCCTCGAAGTCTCCCGCGCTCATCTACCACGATCTCTCCCTCATCGAGCGCATTCTGCGCGACCAGGTGAGCGCCAACTTCTCCAACATCTGGGTCGACTCCCAGGACGACTACGAGCGCATTGTCCGCTTCCTCAACCGCTTTTCGCCCTCGCTCGTCCGCCGCGTCAAGCTCTACACCAAGGAGACGCCGCTCTTCGAGCACTTCGGCATTCAGGATGAGATTTCGAAGGCTCTGCGCTCCAAGGTCTGGCTCAAGTCCGGCGGCTCCATCGTCATCAACCAGACGGAGGCGCTGGTCGCCATCGACATCAACACCGGCAAGTACGTGGGCAAGTCGGCGCGGCTTGAAGACACCATCCTCAAAACCAATCTCGACGCCGTGCCGGAGATCGTGCGCCAGATTCGCCTCCGCGATCTCGGCGGCATCATCGTCATCGACTTCATCGACATGGACGAGCGCAAGAACCGCTTCAAGGTGATGGCCGCCCTCGAAGAAGCCTTGAAGAATGACCGCGCCCCCACCAAGGTTTTGCAATTCAATGATTTTGGTCTGGTCGCCATTACGCGCAAGCGGGTCAAGCAGTCGCTCGAGCGTACCCTCTCCGTGCCCTGCCCCACCTGCCAGGCCACGGGCATGGTCAAGAGCCCGAGCACGGTCTGCAATGAGATTTATATCGAGCTGCGCAAGATGCGGAAGCACTTCGAAGGGGCTGACGTGATGGTCCGCGTCAACCCGGAGACGGTAAAGATTCTCAAAGCAAACAACGCCCGGTGGCTGAACGACTTTGAGGACCTTGTGGGCAAAAACATCCTGGTCAAAAGCGATCCCACGCTGCATCCGGAGCAGTTCGATATTCAGGGTTGAGGAGAATGCGGCCTGGCGCGGAGTCCAATCCGCGTCCGGCCGCCGCAACCAGGCCGCGAAATCGACGCGAACTCCTTAAGGAAGCGAATTTTAGCCTCCTTCTGCAACCTCCGGGTAAAATCCGTGTCTAACACTTGTACAAGGGCCCGGTTTCCCGGCAAGCGCTTAACCTACTCTGATCCTTGAGGTTCCGACATGTCATTCCCCTGCTGGTTTTCGCCTCTGCGGCGTGTCAGTTTCCTTGGGGCTGCGATCTTGCTCGCAGCTTCGATGGCAAGTGCGCAGTCCAGTTCCGCCCAGGCTCCGGCCGCCTCAGCCAGTTTTTCTCCGGCCATGGAATCGAGCTCGCTCCAGTCCCCCGCCGCGCTGAATCTTGCCGCGCTCGATCCTGACGCCGCGGCGCTGCCGGCCGCGCCCGCGCCCGCCGCTTCGGCCGGCGGCGCAGCGGCTGCCGGGCAGGAGTACGGCGGCGGAGGAGGCTGGAAGCACTACGTGGGCAGCCGTTTAGCCTTTGAGGCCGGCGGCGGCTTCAATGCGCCCGTCGGAAACGATACCCCTTTCATCACCTGGGGTGGCAACTTCACCGTCGGCGGTGGCTTGCGCTTTTCCAAGCGGCTCTCCGCTCTGTTCGAGTATCAGTTCATGGGGGACAAGCTGCCCGGTCCCTTCCTTGCTGCCTACGGCGTCCAGGCGGGTAACTCCCACATCAATTCGCTTACTGGCTCTCCCGTCCTCGACCTCTTTCCCAAGAAGTCGAATGGGGTCTACCTGGTTGGCGGCTGGGGCTATTACCACAAGTCGACAAACCTCCAGGACTACGAAGAAGAGGAAAGCTTTTACGGAATCTACGACGAGCCGGTCACCGTTGCCTCTGTCACCTCCAATCAGTGGGGCGGCAATGCGGGGTTGGGAATTTACCATCGCCTGGGTGGCATGTACGGCGACAGCCATACTCAGCTCTTTGCCGAGGCGCGCTACACGTTCATTCACACTCCGCCACCCAGCGCAAGCAACGGATTCGGGACAACCGAGCTGATTCCGGTAACGCTGGGCGTGCGCTTCTGATCGAGGCCGAAACGATGCGTAGCGTCGCGCATTGCTCAAGCGGTGTGTAGGCCACGGGCAAGACGAGGATTTTTGCCGAGGTTCGCAAATCTGGGCGCGCCTTCGCCCGGCGGCTTTCGGCGAGTCCGGGAACGGCTTGGCTCCCGCTGGTAATTGACGCCGATGCCAAAATGCTGCCTGGCACGTCGGGCTGCCTCCGCTAAGGCTCAGCGGTTATAAAACTGAATCCTGTCGTTCCGTGGCTCTCCGAAGGGCGGCGGAACGGGAGTTCTCCTCTGGCCAAAGGCCTGGAAATGCGCGCACGTATTCCCCTGGCGGCCTCTCTTTGCCTTGCGCTGGCGTCGCTGCTGGTCGGGTGCAGTGCTGCAACCCTTCGCCCCCTTCCTTTGCAGCCGGAAGGCCCGTCTCCCAGTCCCCCCGCCAATCCGCCGCCGACTGCCAGCCAGAGCGGATCGGTCACCATCTCGCCGCAATATGTAGCCCTGGCGCCGGGCCAGACGGTCCAGTTCACGGCCACGGTGACGGGCGGCGGCCAGACGCAGTGGTCGGTGAATGGCGTTCAAGGCGGAAACGCCGCTGCGGGCACGGTGAGCGCCAGCGGGAGCTACACCGCGCCCGCATCGGTGCCGCAGAGCGAGAATGCCACCGTGACCGTGGCGCTGGCTGGGTCAGCGCAGCAGAATCATGCCACCGCGGTGGTCGCGATCATCGCACCCGCCGAGGTGGTTTGCCCCTTTCCCCTGGGAAATCCGCAGGTGGCGCGCTACGCGCTCTACTTGCCCGCACCGGGCAAGATGGATGTGGAGTTCGGGACCACAACAAGCTACGGACTGAATACCTGGCAGGTGCCCACACCCTCGGCCAATGGCGGATTCGTGCAGCTTTACGTCGCCGGCATGCGGAGCGCAACTACCTATCACATGCGGGCCCAGGTAATGCTTGACGACGGCGCAACGTATAACGACGCCGACCACACCTGCCTGACCGGCACGCCTCCGGCGACTTCTCCTGTGACCATCACCGCAACGGGAGGAGCGACCCCGCAACCCGGCATCGAATTGTGGAACACGATTCAGCCGGACAGCGACAGCCAGGCCTTCGCCACCGACCTGGACGGCAACGTGATCTGGACCTACAGCTATTCGCACAGCTCGAACGACTATATCCAGGGGATGCAAATGCTGCCCAACGGCAATCTGCTGATGGTGATCTCGTATCTCTCCTCCATGGTCACAGGGCAGAGTTCCAGCGTGATCAACGAGATCAGAGAGATCGATCTGGATGGAAACACGGTGAGCAGCCTCGACATGGATACTCTGAACCAGAGACTGGCTGCGGGAAACTTCCGCGATGCGGAGGGCAATCTTTATCAGCTTGGCAGCTTTCACCACGCCGTTCTGCCGCTGCCCAATGGCCACCTGGTGCTGCTCGCCACGTACGTGAGGCAATACACCAGCCTGCAGGGCGAAACCGGCACGACAACCGTGATCGGCGACGCCCTGGTGGACGTGGACCAGAGCTTCAATCCCGATTGGGTGTGGAACACCTTCGATCATCTCGACATCAATCGGCGCCCGATGAACTTTCCTGACTGGACGCACTCGAATGGGATGCTCTACTCAAGCGACGATCACAATCTGCTACTTTCCATGCGCCACCAGAACTGGATCATCAAGATCGACTTCCTCGATGGCGCCGGTTCAGGCGACATCATGTGGCGCCTGGGCGAGGGCGGCGACTTCAAGCTGGTGAACGCCACCGATCCCACCGACTGGTTTTACGCGCAGCACGGCATGAGCTACTTCACGCCCAACACCACCGGCGTATTCCGCATTGGCATGATGGATAACGGAAATGACCGCATCTTCCCCACCGGCCAGGTCATGTGCCTGCCGTTCAAAGCGCTCAGCGCCCAGTGCTACTCCACCATGCCGCTGCTCCAACTCAACGAGACCAACATGACGGCGACGATGATTGCCCATTACGTGCCTCCGCCCAGCTACTTCAGCTATTTCGGGGGCAATGCGGAGCTGCTGGCCGACGGCGATATTGAGGTGGATTTCTGCGCGGCGGCCCAGGGGGCGATCGTGCAGGAACTGGACGGAAACGCGTCGCAGGTGAGGTGGCAGGCCACAACTCCCGGCGCCGACCAATTCCACGTCTACCGCTTGCCCAGCCTGTATCCCGGAGTGCAGTGGTGAAGGTGCATGCATCCCGGAGGGATGCCGGGAAAATAGCCCAGGATGGAGTTTGTCGTCCGCTTCTGCGGACTACGGACGAAATCCTCGGTCCGCTCGCAGATTAGATCCTCGAGCCCCGTAGAGCATTTCTCCTTCTGATGGTTACCGAAACCGATACCTTCAAGTGGCGATTTCCCTCAAGAAATCGCCACCTTGCACGAAAATCAAGACGGCTATACCTGAAGGAGAAATGCCTTAGGGGCGACGGAATCGAGCTGCAGTCCTTTAAGCGATACAGTCGCCCGGGAATCGCCCAAACAGCCGTTCAATTCGGGTTGTTTTCTTCGTTCGCTGGCGTGCCCACCTGGTCCCGCTCGATGCGCTCAAGGAATGCCCGCGCCAGCCTGCGCTCGCCCGGATTCGCCTCGCCATGCATCGAGCACAGATCGAGAAACTCGTCGCACA
>DATJRT010000090.1:0-14597 GCA_035504495.1 Occallatibacter sp. | reverse complement strand
ACGGCGGACGTTGAGGCGCCGGTGACGAATGCGCAGTCGGGGTGCGGGCTGCTGATGACGGAGTTCACGTCGGCGGATGGACTGACGCGGATGCGGGAGTCGAAGCGGCGGCGCTACCTGACGTTTTACGACGACGAGCATCCGATCGGGGCGCAGCTTTTCGGGTCGAATGCGGAGACGCTGGCCGAGGCGGCGCGGATTGTGGAGGAGACCGGCTTCGACCTGGTGGACTTGAACCTGGGCTGCCCGGCCAAGCGCGTGGTGGGGTGCAACGGAGGGTCGGGCCTCTTGCGCGATCTGCCCAGGATCGGCGAGATCTTTCGCGCGGTGCGGAGGGCGGTAACGATTCCCTTCACCGTGAAGTTCCGCATGGGCTGGAACGAGAAGCAGATTGTGTGCGTGGAGCTGGCGCGGATGGCCGAAGCGGAGGGGCTGAACGCCGTGGCGCTGCATGCGCGGACGCGCGAGCAGGGGTACAGCGGGCAGGCGGCGTGGGCGTGGATTGCGCGGGTGAAGGAAGCGGTGGGGATTCCGGTAATTGGGAACGGCGACGTGCGCACGCCCGAGGATGCGGCAGCGATGGTGGCCGAGACCGGCTGCGATGCGGTGATGATCGGGCGGGCGGCGCCGGCGAATCCGTGGATCTTCCGGCAGATTGCGCAGTACACGGCGACGGGCCGGTACGATTCGGCAACGGACGAGGACCGTTACCGGATGATCCGCGCGTACTTTGCGATGCTGCTGAACGAGGAAGAGGCGACGCGGGATTTGCCGCGCGATGCGCGGATGGGCGATCCGGCGGGCAAGATGAAGCAGTTCGCCACGTGGTTCACGCACGGCGTGGCCGGCGGGGCGAAGCTGCGCGCGGCCATTTACCAGGCGCGGACGGGCGAAGCGGTGCTGGCCGAGGTGGAGCGGTTCTTTGCGACGCGAAGCGACCAAGCTCCATTGGAGGCGGACGCGGAGGATCTGGCGGCGGCTTTCCCGGAGGCGGCGCTGATCTGCGATTGAGCGCGGCGCTAGAGCAGGTGCAGGATTTGGTCGATGCCGAACCAGTTCTGGAACAGGGCGAAGTAGACCACGCCGCACGAAGCGCAGAACGCCAGCAGAAGAATCCCCAGAAACTTGAGAAGGGTGGATACCTCGGAAGCGGAGTTTTTGAACTGTGCGGGGAGATCGGACTCCTGCGTGGCGAGGTTCTCAAATTCGCGCTGGGGTGAGGCGGCGCACGTGACCAGAACTCGGGCGAGGAGCGTGGGGAGCATCGGCGGCTGGGGCCTGGCTCCTTCTTCTTCAGAGCTCTCGTGTAAGGACACGAAAACCGCCGACCACTCCGGTGCGAAGTCGTAGTCGCGCCCAAGGGGATACTTGAACATTTCCCAGAGTTCGGCCACGATCCCGAGAATCGTGGTCATGCGGGGTTCAGGGCTTTCAGACGCGAGGATCGAATCCGGGTTCCGCGCCGAGAGGTGCGCCGGCTGCCGGCCGAGGAGCCGCAGGTCATGGATTGGAACTTCCTGTATCGATAATTCCTGGATCGGCAATTCCTGCATTGACAGTTCCGGAATCAACATTTCCGGAATTTGCTTTTCCAGCGTTTGCCCATCCAAAGCGGATTCGAGCTGCAACACGGGTTCGCATGCGACGCCGGCGTTGGACGGCGGCGCGGCTTCGGGCTCTGCCGCGGGAGCGGAAAGCAGCTCGGGCGCAGCTTCCGATGAGGTGAGCGGGGCGATTTCAGCGTGTGCCGTGGTTTCGGGCTGTGCAGCAAATTCGGGCTGCGGGGCGATTTCAGGCTGCGGCGCCGGTTCGGCGAAGGGATCGCGGAGCCGAGAGGTGAGGCGATAAGCGAATGACAGCTCCTGATCGGATGGCGACTCGTATGCGGACGCCGGCTCGCGCGGAGCAGCGGCAATGCCCGTCCCCGCCAGGCGCGCGAGCTGGATGCCAACATTGTCGTGGCCGCCGGCATCGAGAGCCAGATCAAGGAGCGCCCGGGATGCCTGTTCCGCGGTGAGCTCGGGGTCGGCCAGGACGCGCTCAATCTCCTGATCGGAAACGTAGCCCCAGAGGCCGTCAGAGCAGAGGAGGAGGGTGTCGCCAAGCTCCAGCTCGATCGAGTTCAAATCGATCTTGACATTCGGGTCGTGGCCGAGGGCGCGCGTGAGGACGGAAGCATCCGGGTGGTTTGACGCTTCTTCGGGCGCGATGAGGTCGTGATCGAGGAGCATCTGAATCGCCGAATGATCGCGGGTGATGCGGCTGAGCCGGCGACGATGCAGGCGATAGGCGCGGCTGTCGCCGATGTGCCCGATCCATGCATGGACGGGGGCCTTCGGGTTTCCCGGTTCCTGCTGCAGAAGCGCGAGCACGACGGTGGATCCCATGCGGTTGTTGGGGGTGTCCGGCTCGGCCGCTGCGGCTACAATCTCGGCGTTGGCGCGGCAGACTGCCTCCTCAATTGCAATGTCGATGGGGAAAAATGCGGGCATGCTCTCGAGACTCGCAGCGATCGCGTCGACGGCCATACGCGACGCGACGCCTCCGCCCTCATAGCCACCGATGCCGTCGGCGACGATGAGCAGATCGCCGAGAGAGGTGGCGCACTGACGCACGCAATCCTGGTTCTCCTCGCGGACCATGCCGCGATCGCACTGGCTGGCGAAGTGGATGGCGACGGCTTCCGGAATTGAGGTTGCGCCCATGATAAGAACCTTGCGATATCTATGATTTTGTAACTACAACGGACAGCGGACGCCACTTAAAGAAAAATCGTTCGTCCGCGAGGGCAGTTCTCAGGACGACTTTCAGTTCAAATCGCGGAGAAGACACACCGCGAGCCTGCGGGGGATTCTCACACTCTAGCATGGGAGAGCGGGGCGCGGGCGGGCGAGGGCCAGTGAAAAGAGCGGAAAGAAAAGTAACTCTCCGTAGTGCGCGAGTGGCTGGTTACTGAACGGGCGCGACGCAGGATGACTTGCGTAATTTGGATTGTTGCAGCTCTTTGCAACCGCGAGCCGCTTACTCTTCGCGCATCAATTTTGAGGGATTGACGCTGAGAGCGCGCTGCGCGGGCGCCCAGGTGGCGAGCGAGCCGAGCAGAAGCATAACCAGAAGGGTTCCGCCCAGCACGAGCGGGTCCTGGGGCGTGGCCTGATAGACGATGAAGGAGAGCAGGCGCGTGGCGGCCATGCCCAGCGCCAATCCAAGGAGAGAGCCGATGGCGAGCAGACGGAAAGCGCGGCCGAGCGAGGCCGAGAGGATTTTGCCGTGGCCGGCGCCGAGAGCCATGCGAATGCCCATCTCCTTGAGACGCCGGGTGACCGAATAGCTGGCCATGCCGAAGAGACCGGTGAGGGCGAGCATGGCGCCGAGCGCGCCCAGCACGCCCAGCGAGACGGTGGCGGCGCGCGCGGCGAAGAGCGCGCTATCAAGCTCACGGTCCCAGGTGAGAAGGGTGAAAGGGATGGCGCTGTCGAGAGCGCGCACGGCGTCATGCACGGCGGCGGCGAGCGGCTGCGGATCACCCGCGGTGCGCACGACGAGCCAGGCTTGGCTGGAGGGCGATTGCAGCAGCGGCGCGAAGAAGGCGGGCCTGGGATCCTCCGTGAGGGTAAGGTATTTTCCGTCCTCGACGACGCCGACCACCTGGTAGAACTGCTTGCCGGTTTGCTGAAAACGGCCGCCGATGGCCTGCGCGACGGAACCAAAGATTTTGCGCGCGAACGCACGGTTGACGATGGCGACGGCGGGCGCGTTTTTGGCGTCGGTCCAGGCGAAGCCGCGCCCGGCAAGCAGCGTGGTGCCGGCGGACTGGAAGTAGCCGGGCGACACGGAGTATTGCATGGACTCTGCGAGCTCATTCGATGCGCGCAGATCGGCGGTCTGCGCGGAGTAGATGGAGGTTTCATTCCAGCCGAGGCCGAGAGGGATGTTGTCGACGAGGCCGACGGAGGTAACGCCGGGCAGTGCGCCGACCGCGTTCAGCATGCGGCGCTGCATGGCGGGAACGCGATCGCCGCTATAGCCAGCCATGTTGAGGTCGGTGCTGAGAAGGAGCACGTGATGCGCGTCGAAGCCGAAGCTCGAGTGCAGCGAGCGGGCGAGGCCGCGCACGGCCACGAGCGAGGCTGTCATGAGCACGGCGCAGACGGCCACCTGCACCACCAGCAGGAGGTCGCGCGCGGGGAGCCTCCATTTTCCGCGCGCGCCGGCCTGGCCGGTTTTGACGACTTCCCAAGGAGAGGCGCGGAAGATCTGGCGCAAGGGCGCGAGTCCGCACAGGAGGCCGCTGAGCAGGGCGAGCGCGACGGCGACCAGGTAGGTGCGCGCATCGGGATTGACGGGGACGTTGACCGGGAACGCGGAGAGCGGACGCCAGACGCTGAGGGCGCGGAGAAGAAAGACGCCGGCGGCGATGCCCGCGGCGCCGCCCAGGAGCGCGATCAGCATGGCCTCCGTGAGGAGCTGGCGGAAGATGCGGCTGCGCGAAGAGCCGAGCGCCAGGCGCAGGGCGATTTCACGGGCGCGGTCAGCGGCGCGGGCGGCAAACAGGCTGCCCAGGTTGGCGCAGGCGGCAAGGAGGATGAGCGCCGCAAGCAGCATGAGGCCGGCGACGAAGGCGCGCACAGGCCCGCCGATCATATCGCCGAAGAGGCCGGGACGAACGAGCGAGAAGCGGAGGCCGTCGTCGTCGACCGGATAGGACTTCGCGAGATGGGCGGCGATGGCGTTCAGGTCGCCCGCGGCCTGGGCAACGGTAACGCCGGGCCTGAGGCGGCCGACGATTTCAAGTCCGCGCTGATTGCGGTCGTCGAGTCCGCTCGAGCCTTCAATCTGCTGCTGATCGACGACCGGCATCCAGAGATCGGCCTGATATTCGAGCTCCGTGCCGCGAAACTGCGGCGGGGCCACGCCGAGAATGGTGAATGCGTGGCGATTCACCTGGACGGCGCGGCCGATGACGGAGGGGTCAGAATGAAAGCGCGTGCGCCAGTAAGGATAGGAGAGCACGATGAAGGGAACGCTGTCAGGGCCGTGCTCATCAGCGGAGGAGAAGAAGCGCCCCAGGAATGGATGGACGCCGAGGACGTCAAAGTAATTTCCGCTGGCTTCGTAGATCCAGGCGAGCTGCGGATCGCGACCGGTGTCGAGCCCGACCGACTCAAAACTGTAGAGCGCAATACCGGAAAAGGCGCGGTTGCGGTCGCGCAGATCGCGATAGTCGGGATAGGAGTTCATGGGCTCGCCGCGATCTTCAATGTTGTAGAGGCGCCGGGCGCCGGGAAGGTTGAGCGGGCGCAGGACGAGCGCGTTGAGCACGCTGAAAACGACGGCGTTGGCGCCGATGGCGACGGCGAGCGTGAGCACGGCGGTGACAGCGAAGCCGGGCGACTTGACGAGCTGGCGCGCGGAGAAGCGGAGATCGAACCAGAAGCTCTGAAGTCCAAGCGCAGCGTCGGCCGCGGTAACGCGCTCGCGCGTTGCGGCGGGATTGCCAAAGCGGATGAGGGCGTCGCGGCGGGCTTCCGCAGGCTGCATGCCGGCGGCGAGGTTTGCCTCGATGCGCAGGGCAATGTGAGACTGAAGCTCGGCGTCGATTTCGCGCTCAACGCGGGAGGGGCGGAGGAGATTGCCGATGCGGCGGAGAATCGACATGAAGTCACCTCACGCGTAGCGGAGGATGGCGCGCACGCCTTTGACGAGCTGGTCGAAGCTCTCTTCGGCGCGCTGCAACTGGCGGCGGCCAGCGGGGGTGAGGCGATAGTATTTGGCGCTGCGGTTGGTTTCCGTCACGGACCATTCGGATCCGATCCAGCCGCTCTGTTCCATGCGGTGCAGGGCGGGATAGAGCGAGCCCTCTTCGACCTGGAGCAAATCGTCGGAGGCGCGCTGAATGTGCTGGACGATGCCGTAACCGTGGAGGCGGCCGCGCTGGGCAAGAGTCTTGAGAACCAGCAGATCGAGGCTGCCTTGCAGATCGTTTTTGGCCAAGCTGCACCCCTATGCTTCTCAGTATAGAGAAGCATAGGCCTAGAAGAGTAGGGGTGTCAAGGGGGCGCTTTCTCAACCTTCCGGCCAAGGGGCAGAGCCGTGGATGGAAAGCGGGAAGAACAACCGCAGATCCTTCGACTGGCTCGCGCCTCGCGCTCGGCCGCTCAGGATGACAACTGCAGGTGATTCAGGCAGCGATCGAAAAAGCTCAGTGAAGAGGGGTGATGGACTCGGCGGCCTGAAGGCCGCTGCTTCCCTGGGGCATCAGGGGGCGGCGAGGATCCGGTCGGCGGCTTTTTCCGCGATCATGTAAATGGCGCAGGCGATGAAGGTGCCGGGGATGCGGGGAAAGACGGAGGCATCGACGACGCGAAGGGCGCGCGTGCCATGGACGCAGAAGTCGCTCGAGAGCACGCCGCCGCTTGCCTGCGGGCCGATGGCGCAGGTGCAGGAGGCGTGGTGGCCCCAGGCGTTGGCGCGGACGAAGGCATCGAGCGCTTCATCGGTTTCGACATCGGGGCCGGGAACAACCTCGACCATATTGTGCTTGCGGCGCATGGAGGCGGTGAGGCTGCGGACGAAACGGATGCCGTCGATCACGGCGCCGAGGTCTTTCTCGCCGCCCTGCTCGAAGAAATGAAAATCGATGGCGGGCGTGTCGCGCGGATCGGCGGAGCGAAGAGTGACTTGGCCGGCGCGGTTGCGGGAGTGAGCCTTGAGCACAACCCAGGTGAGATAGTTGAGATCCTTCGCGAAGATCCGCGAGTAGCCGGGATAGTAGCCCTGAAAGTTGGCCAGCAGCGCCATGCAGAACAGGTCGGGCGGCCCCTCGGCTACGGGCGAGTGCCTGAAGACGGAGAGCACGGCGCCGTTGGTGGCGCAGACGCCGGAGCGGCAGCGCTGCCACTGGGCGAACTGCGGATCGCCGGGCGCGAACTGCACGTGGCGAAAGATCTCCCACTGGGGAAAATCCATGCGATGGACGATGCCGATCTCATAGCGGTCCTGCAGATTGCGGCCGACGCCGGGAAGATCGACGCGGGTTTCGATGCCGAAGCGGGCGAGGGTTGCACCGGGGCCGATGCCGGAGAGCATGAGCAGTTGGGGCGTGTTGAAGACGCCGCCCGCAAGGATCACTTCCCTGCTCGCGCGCGCGGTGCGGAGCTCGCCGGCTTCCGCGCGGGCGCGGGGAGCCGCGCGATAGAGCCGCTCGCCTAAAAGAAACTCGACGCCGGTGGCGCGATTGGTTTGGTCGAAGAGAACGCGCGTGGCGAGCGCGTTGAGCTGGAGGGTGAGGTTGGGATGCTGCGCGGCGGCGGCGAGAACACGTTCGCGGGCGCCGGCGCGGGCGTGACGGCGCGTGGTGAGCGGCGTGTAACAGATGCCGGAGAGATGCTCGGCCTCCGGACGCCAGTCATTGGGATCGGCCCAGCTCTGGAGCAGGCCGCGGGTGCTGCGCAGAGGGTTGCCGGATTCGGCGAGCGCCTCTTCCGCGCTGCGGCGGATGGCGTCGAAGAGGCCCTCGTCTTCGAGCGCGGCGAGAGGGATGGCTTTCTCCGATTGCAGCCAGCCCTTGAAGCCGTGACGGGAGGGATTGGGGCCGAGCTTTGAGAGAAGACGCTGAACGGGGCGGTGATGGCAGTTCTCGATGCGCTCAAAGTAGAGGCGCATGCGATCGGGGCTCCAGCTCGGGTCGCCGGTGAGCTCGGCGATCGATTGCCAGTCAGAGTGATCCGGATAGATGAAGATGTGGGCGTTGTGGGCGGTGCAGCCGCCGAGGGTTCCGGCGCGCGGATACAGGACGCCGTCGACTTTCCTGCCTTCCCACTCCTCCACGTATTTCCAGTCGCGCTTCTGCTCGGAGAGGTCGGCGTAATGGCGGACAAAGAAATCCCATTTCATGGCCTGGTTTTCCGAGGCGAAGGCGTGAAACGCGGGCACGTCGTAGTCGAAGGGAAGGCGGTTGGAGCCGGGATGAAGAGCATCGCCGCCCTCGAGGGCGCGGGGATCGCCGCCGGACTCGAGAAGAAGCACGGAGCGGCCGGCCTCCGCAAGCCGCGCGGCCACGGTGCCGCCGCCCGCGCCGGAGCCGACGACGATGTATTCGTATTCCCTGTCCGGATTCGGGCTTTGCGGATTCATTCGGCCGCCGGGGTTCCCGCGCCATCCTCAAGGGACGGGCAGAGTACATGGAAGGAAACGGTGCTCCGATTGTACCCGCCGCGCGCGAGGGGCGAAAATAAGCGCATGCAGCCGGAAGCGCGGTGTGGTATCTTCAACCCACCCGAAAGGGATGGCAACGCTGTTTGGGTCATGGGCGAGATTGGAGAAAGGTTCGCTCAGGGGCTATTCTGCTCAGGTTGCGTGCGGGCTGAAACCGGTATCCTTCAAGCCCGCACTTATCGACCTTCCAATCGACCCAAACCAACTGCTTCAAAGAGAAGCTCGCGTCCTGATCTGCGTGCGGTATTGTTCCGCTTTTCCCGAAGAACGATCAATCCGGCTCCCAGGCCGGTGGGAGGAACTCGTGGGAACCGCTGCGCAATCGAAGTCTGCTCCGGGATACGGCTTGCCACCGGCGAATACGGGCAATTGGCTGCTCGACCGGATTTCGAACCTGTCGATGATGCTGGTGCACATCGAGCGGCGGTTCGACCCGTTCTTCCGCCCCGCATTCGACGCGCTCTTCCGCAACCTGCTGACGTGGAGCGTGAATGCATTCATCAATTTTTTCCGGACAGACGACGGGCTGAAGCTGGCCGAAGAGCGCATGCAGCCCGACGAGGAGGCGCATCTCGACGACATCATCGCGACCATGCACCGGCAAATGGAAGGGCTGTGGAAGCCGGGCGGCTTTCAACGCGGAGGCAACACCAAGACGCACGGGATTGTGCGCGCGGAGTTCACGGTACGCGACGACCTGCCGGAGCATCTGCGTAAGGGCATCTACGCGACGCCGCGCACGTATCCGGCGTGGGTGCGGTTCTCGGGCCCGGGACCCTATATTACGGCCGACATCGACGATGTGGGCTTTATGAGCATGAGCATCAAGCTGATGGACGTGCCCGGCGAGAAGCTCCTGGACGACGAAAAGTTCACGCAGGACCTGCTGGGCGTGGTGACGCCGACGTTCGTGACCGCGGATACGAAGTCGAACACCGACCTGCAGCACTGGAGCCTGAAGAATGCGTCGGTCTTTCATTTTGTAAAGTTCAGGGGGCATCATCTGCTGGACTTCGCGATGCAGGGGTTGTGGATCAAGACGCAGACGAGTCCGCTGGAGTGCGAGTATTTCAGCTGCGTGCCGTATCTGCTGGGCGAGGGGCAGGCGATGCAGTACTCCATGCGCTCGCGGCTGAAGACGCGCACGCGGGTGCCACGGCTGCCGCTGCGGCCGCCGGACAATTATCTGCGCGAGGCGATGGCGGCTACGCTTGCCGAACAGGATGTGGAGTTCGACATCCTGCTGCAGATGCAGACCGATCCCTTCAAAATGCCGATTGAAAATGCGGCGGTCTTCTGGCCGCCGCGGCTTTCGCCGCGGATTCCCGCGGCCACGCTGCGCATACCGCGGCAGAAGTTCGACTCGCCGGCGCAGCTCGCGTTTGCGCGCGTGCTCTCCTACAATCCGTGGCACGCAATGGCGGAGCACCGGCCGCTGGGCAACCAGAGCCGGGCGCGGCTGCGGTTATACAAAGAGCTTTCCACGTACCGGCAGGGGATGAACGGCGTGGAGCACTATGAGCCGAACGGGAGCGAGACGTTTGCGGAGACGTGAGAAGGGGAACCTTCAGATTTTGGCGGCGAGCTTGGCGTCAAAAGCGCCGAGCAGGTCATCGAAGGCGGCGTAGCCGGCCACGGGCAGCAGATCGAAGGTCATGGAGAGCGCCATCATGATCCGCTTGCCGTTGGCTTCAATAATGTGCTGCTGGGTTTCCCCGGTCAGGCGGGAGATCTCCATGCGCGCAGCGGCCGGGGAGATCTGGCGGCGAACGTAGGCCATGAGGATGTCGCGGCTCCACTCGAAGAGCCGGTCTTCGGGGCGCAACGAGCGGGTGAGGAAATCGGCAGCGCCTTTCAGGTAGCCGACGGCAGCTTCTTCCCCGTAGCGCGATTCGATGGTGGAAAGCAGCGTGAGCTTGAACAGGATCGCGAAACCCTGAGCGTCCGCGCCGAGGAGCGGGGCAAGGAAGGCGCGCGCCTGGGAGGGTCCGGGCAGGCTGCTGCGCCCGGCGAAGCTTTCCGGCTGGTAGATCTCGTCCGAGTCCCAATCCGAGCGGGAGCGGCTGATCAATTCGGCTTTCCTCACGAGTTCCCGATCCCTGGCGTCAACGCGGTATTGCTCGAGAGCGCTGCGGATGGCGCCGACGAGAACGTCTTTCTCGCATGGCTTGGAAAGGAACTGAAAGATCTTTCCCTGGTTGACGGCCTCGATAGCGACATTCAGGTCAGCGTGGCCGGTGAGCAGCATGCGGACGGTATGGGGCGCTTTTTCGCGCACCTGGGCGAGAAACTCCGCGCCGTTCATGCCGGGCATGCGCATGTCGGAGACGACCACGGCGAAGGGGCCGTTGGTCTGGATGAGAGAAAGCGCTTTTTCCCCGCCGAGCGCGGTGCCGACGTGGAACATCTGGCGCAGGAGCCTCTGGTATCCGTCCAGGATGGCGGGTTCGTCGTCAACAAAGAGAATTTTTTCCTCGGGCACGATGCCTCCCTGCGCTTGGAGGGCGATCCCGCCAGGCGCCGGCATGGTTTTGCCGACGGCGGGAACGCCGGATTGAAGCAATGCTCCGGAGCGGGACCACGCCCGCATGCCCTTACACCCGGAGACGGTAACTGCCTCATCGGCGAGGGAGGCGAAAAGAATGAGCCGAGAACGCGCACCGAGGGGAGAACCGGCAGCGGCAGGGGCATGGATTTTCCGGATTTCGACTGCGGACCCGCCGCGGAGGAAGAGGTTGCGCGCCGGGATGGAATCCTCACGGAAGCTGCGGTTTTGCCGATAGATGAAGAGGGCTTCTCCGCATCCGCGGAAGAGAGGTGGAGGGGTCAAGCCGGCCCAGAAGACCGGGCGGGCGGCCGATTCAAGGAGAGAACTGCCGCCGAGCGCGGCAAGAAAAGCGGGAACAGGGCGAGCTGCGGAGTTCGATTTCCGGAGCCGATCGGATGGAATGAGCGCAAAGGCAAAAATCCGCGTAAAAAACCGGCTGGGGCGGGCGATGCTGCGCTATGCGCTGGCGCCGGTCAGCGTGGCGCTGGCGCTGCTGGCGGCGGTGCCGCTTGGGCGCTTGATTCCACACTCAGCGGAGTATGTGTTCCTGTTGGCCGTGGTGGCGTGCGCGTGGCTGGCGAACCGCGGTCCGGGAATTGTTGCCGCCGTTCTTTCCCTCTATGCGTTCGACTACTACTTCCTGCCTCCGCTTCACACACTTGGCATTGGCCGGGAGGCTATGCCCTACGCGTTGCCGTTTCTGCTGGGCGCCCTGGGGGCCGCATGGATGAGCGCAACGCGGCACGCCGCTTTGCTGGCGAAGATCAATCTCCACGAGAGCGAAGAAAAGTTCCGGCGCATCCTGACCAATCTTCCCGATGTCTCCTGGACGACCGACCAGAACCGGCGACTGCTGTACATCAGCCCGAAAATCGAGGGCATGCTGGGCTACACGTCGGAAGAGGTCCGTGCGCACGGAGGGAACCTTGTGGTCGACAGGATGCATCCGGAGGACGCCCCGAGGGTGACGGCTGCTTTGCGGGATCTGTTCACAATGCACCAGCCTTACGACGTGGAATTCCGGGTGCAGAAGCGGAATGGAGACTGGATATGGGTGCACAACCGGGCGGTTCGCACGCACCTGCGCAACGGGATCGTCTACGCGGACGGGCTGCTCTCCGATATCACGGACCGCAAGCGGGCGGAGCTCGAGTTGCTTTCAAAGACGGCCCTGCTGGAAGCGCAGGTGAACGCGACCATCGACGGAATCCTGGTGGTGGATCCAAATGGACGGCGCATCCTTCGCAACCGGCGCTTCCTGGAGATGTTCCAAATTCCGCAGGAGATCCTGGATCTCGAAGACGACGCGCCGGCGCTCGAATACGCGCTCAGGCTCATCCAAGATCCGGATTCGTTCCTGGGAAAGATCAAGTACCTTTACGGACATCCCGAAGAGACATCGCGGGACGAGATCGATCTGAAGGACGGCACCGTGCTCGACCGGTATTCTGCGCCGGTGAAGGATGCCGAGGGCAAGCATTACGGGCGCATCTGGACATTCCGGGACATCACCCAGCGGCGGCGCAACGAGGAGAAGCTGCGGCAGCTCTCGACGGTGGTGGAGCAGAGCCCGGTTTCCGTGGTGATCACCAACCCGGCCGGCAGCATTCTGTATGTGAACCGCAAGTTCTGCGAAAGCTCCGGCTACTCCTTCGATGAGCTGCTGGGAAAGAATCCGCGCATTCTCAACTCCGGTTACACGCCGAAGGAGTCGTACAAGGTCCTGTGGGACACCATCCTGGGCGGGAGGGAGTGGCGCGGGGAGTTCCGCAACAAGAAAAAGAACGGGGAGATTTTCTGGGAGTCGGCCATCATTTCCCCGATTGTGGAGGAAGACGGCAAGATCAGCCACCTGGTGGCCGTGAAGGAAGACATCACCAAGCGGCGGGCGATGGAGAGCGAGCTGCGCCAGGCGCAGAAGCTCGAAGGAATAGGGCAACTGGCGGCCGGCATTGCGCACGAGATCAATACGCCCACGCAGTTTGTGACCGACAATCTGACTTTTCTCGAGGACTCGTGGAAGAGCGTGTCAAAGCTGCTGAAGATGTACAGGGAGGCGACGACGGAACCCTGCGGGGCGGCGGCGCCGACGGCGGCGTGCGCGGCGCTCAAGGAAGCGGAGCGCAGCCTGGACCTTGACTTTATCCAGGAGGAGGTGCCGCGCGCCCTGGCGCAAAGCCTGGATGGAGCCCGGCGGGTGGCGCACATCGTGCGCGCCATGAAGGAGTTTTCGCATCCGGACTCGGCCGACAAGATCGATACCGATTTGAACAAGTCGATCGAATCGACCATCACCGTGGCGCGGAACGAGTGGAAGTACGTGGCCGAGATGGCGACCGATTTCGACCAAACGCTGCCGCCGGTCTTCTGCTATCCGGGCGAAGTGAACCAGGTGGTGCTGAACCTGGTGGTGAATGCGGCGCACTCCATCAAGGACAAGGCGCGGGACGGCGAGAAAGGCAAGATCACGATCAGCACGCGCCAGCGCGGGCAGTTTGCGGAGATCGCGATCGCGGACACGGGCACGGGCATTCCGGAGGCGATTCAGGCGCGCATCTACGAGCCGTTCTTCACCACCAAGGAGGTGGGCAAGGGCACCGGGCAAGGCCTGGCGCTGGCCCACAGCGTGGTGGTGAAAAAACACCAGGGGAAGATCTGGTTCGATACCAAGGCGGGCCAGGGGACAACGTTCTTCATACAACTGCCGATCGGACAAATGGCGGCGCGCACGGAGAATGGAAGATGAAGCGGCTTCTGTTTGTGGACGACGAGCCGATGGTGCTCGAGGGGCTGCGGCGCGCGCTGCACAGCATGCGGCAGGAGTGGGAGATGCAGTTTGTGAACGGAGGCGCGGCCGCGCTGGAGTCACTGGACCGGGAGCCGTTCGACGCCATCATCACCGACATGCGCATGCCCGGCATGGACGGCGCGCAGCTGCTGGAACTGGTGAAGGACCGGCATTGCGACGTGGTGCGGATCGTGCTTTCGGGGCAGTCGGAAAAGGATTCGGTGCTGCGCTCGATCGGGCCGGCGCACCAGTTCATGTCGAAGCCGTGCGACCTGAAAGAGCTGAGAGCGCGGCTGGGCCAGGCATTTGCCATGCGCGACCTGCTGCGGAACCAGGCGCTGGCCAGGATCGTCTCCAAACTGCGCTCCATTCCGAGTTTGCCCACGCTCTACAACGAGCTGACCCTGGCGCTGAGCGACGAAAACACTTCGCTCCGGGAGATCGAGGAGATCATCTCCAAAGACGTGAGCATGGCGGCGAAGATTCTGCAACTGGCCAACTCGGCGTTCCTGGGCGCGCGCAGTCACGTTTCCAGCCTGTCGCACGCGCTGTCGCTGATCGGGGCGGAGATCATCCGCAGCATGATGCTTTCCATTCATATTTTCTCGCAGTTCGACGGGCATTCCACGGCGGCAGCGTGCCTGCCCGCGCTGTGGAATCACAGCCTGACCACGGCCTCACTGGCGCAACGCATTGCGGCCACGGAGACGGGGAGCAAATCCATGGCTGAGGAGAGCTTTACCACCGGGCTGCTGCACGATGTGGGCAAGATCATCCTGCTGGCGGAGATGCCGAAGGAGTACTGCGGGGTGGTGGAGCAGATGGATGAGGTTTCGCGGCCGATCCGGGATCTGGAGATGGAACGGGTCGGCTGCACGCACGAGCAGATCGGCGCGTACCTGATGAGCGTGTGGGGATTGCCGGAGCCGATTGTGCGCGCGGTGGAGCATCACGATCAACCCTCCGAAGTGGAGGACGCGCAGTTCACGCCGCTCACCGCGGTGCACTGCGCCGACGCGCTGGCGAGCGCCGCGGACCCGGCGG
>DATJRT010000089.1:0-39948 GCA_035504495.1 Occallatibacter sp. | reverse complement strand
GCGTGGATGGCGTCCATCACGCGCTGGTACTCTTCGCGCAAGAGGGCCACGCCGGTTTTGAACTTGAGCTGGGCTTCGGCCAGGTTGAGGCTTTCGCGGTCCATGGAGACGTTGTTTCCGTCGGGGCGCGCGATCAGGCCGTCGACGGCCTTCACCCGCACCTTCTGCGGTGCGCGGCCCTCGTCTATTTCGTTGACGGCTTCGCGCATCTCGGCCTCGAAGTCGAGGCCAACGGTGCGATAGCCGGGCGTATCGATGTTGGCCATGTTGGCAGCGGTCAGCTTGGCTTCGCTCGCGGCCAGGTCGAGATAGCGCGCGATCTCCTCGCTCAACTGGGTTTCAATGTGCATGGTCATGACGGTTTCCTCGGTGCGGTTCGCTTACGTCGCGTAACGATCGATCCCAAGCCTTCCTCAGGGGCCAGAGCCCCGGGTTGCCGTGTGGGCCGTTTCGGCACCAGTCAGCTCGCGCCCGGATACAAGACCCGGTGAATGGGCACGAGTCAACCCGTGCCCTTTCCCATCCGGAATGTGTGCCCCCAAAAAGCCAAGACAACCGCAGATTCTTCGACTTCGGTCGCTGCGCGACCTTCCCTCAGGATGACAACCCCCGGTCCATATCCCGGCAAACGGTCTATCCCGCGCCCAGGCGTCAGGCCTGATTCGCAGCGCGGCCGAAGTCGATCTCCGCCGCGGTGAGAACCGGCTCCTCGCCGGCCAGAATCACGGCACGCTCGAGCACGTGCTCGAGCTCACGCACGTTGCCGGGCCAGTCGTGCGCGGCCAGCTTGGCCATCGCGCCCTCGTCGACGCGCTTGACCGGGGTCTCGCGGCCCATTCGTTCGAGAAAGTGCTCCACCAGGAGCGGCAGGTCTTCCCCGTGCTCGGCCAGCGCCGGCGTGCGGATCAGAAAGACGGCGAGACGGAAGTAAAGATCGGGGCGGAACGTGCCCGCCTGCGCCTGCTCGGCCAGGGGGCGATGGGTTGCAGCGAGGATGCGGACATCCACTCTTACGGTTTCGTTCTCGCCCACGCGCTGCAGCTCGCCGCACTCGACGAAGCGCAGAAGCTTCGACTGAAGGCCGAGCGGCATCTCACCGATCTCGTCCAAAAACAGCGTGCCGCCGTCGGCCGACTCGATGCGGCCGGTGCGCCCCTGCACCGCCCCGGTAAACGCGCCGCGGGTGTGGCCGAAGAGCTCGGCTTCGAGCAGCGACTCGGGAATGGCGGCGCAGTTGAGGGCGACGAAGGGCTTGCGGCTGCGCGGCGAGAGCCGGTGGAGCGCCTCGGCGACCAATTCCTTACCGGAGCCGGTGGGGCCCTCGATGAGAACCGAGGTCATGCGTGGCGCCACCAGACGCACGCGGCGGCTGATCTCCAGCATGCAGGCGGCGTTGCCCACCAGCTCGGGCAAGCGGCCGGAGTGCCCGGACTCAAGGTGTCCCGCTTCGTCGCGGCCCGCCCCGGCGCGACCTGCTTCGACGCGCGCGGGCTCGGAGCGCGTGGGCTCGTCGCGCGCCGGACGTGCGCCCGCGGGCACAGTTTCGGGAGGCGGGGGTGAAACCGTGCGCGCGAAGGGCGAAGCCGGATCGGAAGGTGCGCCGGGGCCGTGCAGAAGCGGCGCCGTGTTCCATACCGCCGTATCCGTTTCCTGGCTGCGGCGCACGGCGTAGAGCAGCTCCTGCCGGTAGGGTCCGCGGGGACCGTCCTGCTGGGCGCTGCCGTGCGCGGTGACCAGATCGACCTGGGGAAAGCTTCCGCGGAAGTCCTTGAGAAACTCGGCCACATCGAGGTCGGGCAGCCAGGAGTCGACGATCACGGCTTCGACCGGCGAAGTCTCCGCCTCCGCCCATGCCTGCGCCCCGCCTTCGGCCTCGCGCACCTGCCAGCGCAGGCCGGCTAGAATATGCGCCAGCCGCTGGCGGAAGCTGCGGTCGGCGCTGGCCACCAGCGCGGTGCGCGGCCGGATGCGGGTGGGACCCGGAAGAATGGCAATCGGCGAAGGCGGCGGTTGTATCGTGGGTCTCCGCAATGATTCAGACATGCTCATGCACCTCCGCCGCGCCGGAAGCCGGCCTGGCGCCGCGATCAGCGGAAGGGCTCGCCGGAGGACCGGCCGAGGGGCCAGCCGCAAGCCGCGCGGCCTGCGCCCCAGCCTCCTCTGCGGGACGCGCGAGCATGGCCGCGGCATCGAGCGCCAGCTCCGGCTCGGACGGAACCATATAGCCGCGGCCGCGCACGGTGCAAATCAGATGGCCCGGAGGCGGATCCTTGAGCTTGCGGCGCAGATAGTTGACATACACGTCGACGATATTAGTGGTCTGCGCGGGCTCGAGGTTCCACACCGAGTCCAGCAGCTCGACGCGGGTGACGCACTGGCCGCGATTGAGCAGCAGATGCTCGAGCAGCGCAAACTCCTTGTTAGTGAGAACCACCGGTTCGCCGCCGCGCAGGGCAGTATGCTCCAGGCGGTCGAGCTCGAGATCGCCGGCGCGAAGCCGCAGGCGGGTTTCGCGCTTGCGGCGCAGCAGGGCGCGGCAGCGAGCCCGGAGTTCATGCAAACTGAAGGGCTTGGTCATCAGGTCATCGGCGCCGAGGTCGAGGCAGCGGACGCGGGTATCGACCTCCTGCCGGCCGGTGAGCACCATCACCGGCAGATCGCCGTCGAGGGCGCGCACCTCCTCGAGCACATGCTCGCCGTCTTTGACCGGCATGTTCAGGTCGAGGATGGTTAAGTCGGGCATGTCCTGGCGAAAGGCCTCGACGGCGGCGGCGCCGTCGTAGGCCAGACGCACGCGGTGACCATCGGCCTCAAGGCCTCGGCTCAGGAACAGCCCCAGCGCCCTATCGTCTTCGGCGATCAGAAGCCTCATGCAATGCCTTTCCCGCGTCTTCGCTTGGTGCACGGATTCGACCGCGTAAGCGAAGGAACCCGTTAGCGCGCACTAAGGATGGGCGTAAGTCAACATTCCCGCGGGATGATGCAGAACACAACAATTAAGGAGAAAACCTGCGAGAGTAGTTTCCCGTAGTGAAAAAGTTAGAGATTTCTAATCCCGATTCGACTTTTTTCCGACTTGATCTCCATGGCGCACACGCATGGGCGCGCACGCGCGATGCTCACCGCGCCGTAGCGTTTTGCGCGGAATCAGTGAGCTGCGCCGGCGCGGACGCCGTTGGCGGTCTCGCGGGACTGGGCTTTCTGCTGGTACATGGCGGCGTCGGCGCGGGCGAGGAGATCTTTCATGGGTTCGCCGCGCCGGTATTCGGCAAGGCCGATCGAGGCATCGGCGGTGAGGCGGATCGAGCCGGCGGCGGACGGCACGGCGTAGTTGCCGCAGACCCATTTGCGGATGCGGTCGCGGCGGGATTCAGCCTCGGCCATGCCGCAGTCGAAGACGGCCATGAACTCGTCGCCGCCCCAGCGGCCTATTACATCGGTGGAGCGGCAGGCGGAGCGGAGCTCGGCGGCAAACTGCTTGAGCAGCTCATCGCCAACGAGATGGCCGTGTATGTCGTTGACGGATTTGAAGGCGTCGATATCGATCATGGCGAGGGAGAAAAGCGAGCCGGCGGCGATGCGGTCTTCGATCAGGGATTCGAGGCCCAGCCGGCTGCGCGCCCCGGTGAGCGGATCGCGAAAGGCGAGCTCTTCCGCCTCTTCGAGACGCGCCTGGTAGGTGGTCACCTGCTCGCGCATACGGTCGAGGTCGGCTTTGCCTTCGCTAGTCATGCGGTCGATGGAGCTTTTCAGGTCACCGGCGCTTTTGACAATGGAGGCGCGAATCTCGGTGAGATCGTCGAGGCTGGCGATGGCGCTCAGGCGGGCGGTGATCTCGTGGAGCTGGCCGGCACAGCGCTGGTCGCGCGCACCGACGGAGTCCGAGGTGTGGGCCATGACGATAAGGAGCTCTTTGACCTCGCGGGCCTTCTCGAGATAATGTCGCGCGGTGCGTCGGCTCCAGTCGCGCAGGCGCACACGGACCTCTTCTCCTGCGACGGCCAAGCGCGGCGAGTCCATTTGCGGAGAAAGAGTTGCTGCGAGATCCGTGAAGTGTTGCTTTAGCTCGTCGCCCAAGGCGGGACAGGCTTCAACGGCGCAGTTTCCGGTTTCCAGGAGCGTGGCGCGATAAACGGCGAGCGCGGCCGGAAGAAGATCCCGCCCGGCAGGGCCGGTTGAGGACTCGAAGAGCGTCTCTTGAGCACAAAGGTACTTCTTGAGCGAGATCATCCGCTCCCTCGCCGTATTGGTTTACGCGCCGTTTTCCACAGCGCATGCGGTTACCCTAGATTATCGGCACCGACCAGCGAGGCTTTACGAAGCGTCGCTTTTGGTTACGCCCATTTCTTATTGAAAAGAAAACCTGATGCCCGCACAGGAACAGACTCAAAGGCACGATTTCAATCTGTTGGAGAGGGTTTACAGAGTGTGTACAGGCAGCGAAGTTGGGCGAACTTTCTGGTTACCGAAGTTTGCGCGGAGGTTTCGAAGATGATACAAAAGCGCCATAGAGATCGCTGGGATATCAGCGATTCTATCTCTTTGGGGGACCTTGCCGAAGTCAAGGTGAGCCGAGTTTGGACTGGGGAAAACTTCCAGATGTAGGAGCGGTAGCGTTGCTGACGTGCGCCTTCGCGTCGGTAGCGCGCCGCGGCTTCACGGCTGTCTCCGGTTTGTGGCTGACCGGATGGCTCCTGATCGAGCTGCACTTCGTCGCCTCCATGTTTCAAGCCGACGGCCGCATCGGCCCCTACGCCAGTTTCCTCGCGCTGGCCGCGCTGGTGTGGGCGGGCGTGATTTTCATGTGGGCCTGCGTGCCCTATCGCGGCGAATACTCCAGCCGCTGGATGCTGGGCCTGCTGCTGGGCACAAACACGCTTTATCTCGCACTGCTGGCTTTCGCGCCCCCGGGGTCGTGGGCCTTTGTGCCATCGGCTCTGCTGCTGGGGCTGGCGCCGCTGGGTCTGGCGGTGATTACGATCGGGCGGAAGAACCATCCGCTGCGCTGGTCAGTGGCGAGCCTCTATGGCGGGCTGGCGGCATTTTTGCTGGCGGTGGAAAACCAGCCCGGCAACGGGCAGGAGCTGGCGCTGAATGCGGTGTTCTTCACTGTCTATTTCGGCTGCGGCATTCATTTCTGGTACACCTACCGGCGCGCGACCACGGGAGCGCTGATCACGATCGCCGGATTCCTGGCCTGGGCGATGGTGTTTGTGGCTGCGCCCGGAATCAACACCTACTTCCCTTCCCTGCATCCGGAAAGCGAGGTGTGGAACCTGCCCAAATATGTGGTCGCGGTGGGCATGATTCTGCTGCTGCTGGAGAGCCAGATCGAGCACAACAAATATCTGGCGCTGCACGATGAGCTTACGGGGCTGCCGAACCGGCGGCTGTTTCAAGACCGGCTGGCCGGGGCGCTCGAGCGGGCGCACCGCTCGGGCAAGCAGGCGGCCCTGCTGCTGGTGGATCTGGACCACTTCAAGGAGGTGAACGACACCTCAGGGCATCACGTGGGCGACCAGCTGCTGAAACGCGCGGGCGAGATTTTTCTGGGACGGGTGCGTCGCTCGGACACGGTGTCGCGCACGGGTGGAGATGAATTCAGCGTGATTCTGGAAGAGCCGACCAGCCGCGAAGACGCCGAGACCGTGGGCCAGTCGCTGATTCAACTGCTGAGCCAGCCATTCGAGCTCGACGGCCACCGGGTGCGCATCGGCGCCAGCGTGGGGATTGCCGTTTATCCGGAGGACGCGCTGAACGCCGAGGCCCTATGCATTGCGGCGGACCGGCGCATGTACACGGAGAAGAACGCAGGGCGCACCCTTCCTGCGGACGAGGCCAGCCTGGCGCCGGTGGCGGCACCATTCCCGGCCGAAGGCGAGACCCGGAACCTCAAGTCGGCGCAGTTGCAAACCTCGCGGCTGGAGACGCGCTGAGGAGATCTTGCAAAGCAGCTTGAAAGAACAAGGCCCGGATCGATGCGATCCGGGCCGATTGCTTTTGCGTTGAATTTTGCCACCTCAGCCCTGGCCTCCGCCAGGACCGCGGCCGCTGCCGCCGCGGCGGCGCCGGCGCCGGCGATTGTTTCCTCCGGCAGGGGGTCTGCCGCTTCCGCCCGCATGCGGCTGGCCGGCGTGGACGGGCGCGCCTTCAGCGCGGTTGAAGTTGGGCTCGTTGGATTCGTCGAACTCTTCGGCTCCCTCTTCTTCGAAGTCGTCGCCGCCTTCGATAAGAATGGTGCTCTGATTCGATAGCGGCTGGCGATCGTCGAACTCATGGCGCGGCCGCGCGGTGATGGTGGTGTGCGTCTCATGGGGCGCATTCTCGCCTTCGGGCGCCGCCTCGGCAGCAGCGGGCTGCGCGAGCTTGGCCTTCTGCTCCTTGATGAGCGCCTTGCGGCTGAGCTTGATGCGATTGCCTTCGATGGCCAGCACCTTCACCATCACCTGATCGCCCTCGCGCAACTCGTCCTTGACTTCCTTCACGCGGTGCTCGGCGATCTCCGAGATGTGAAGCAGGCCGTCGGTGCCGGGGAAGAGTTCGACGAAGGCGCCGAACTCGGCAATGCGGACCACTTTGCCCAGATAGACCTTGCCGATTTCGGGCACGGCGGTGATGTCGTTGATCATGGCCAACGCTTTCTTGAGGCCTTCGGCGTCGCTTGAGGCCACGCTCACGCGGCCCGTGTCGTCAACGTCGATCTTGGCGCCGGTCTGCTCCACGATGCCGCGGATGGTGGCGCCTCCCTTGCCGATGAGGTCGCGGATCTTTTCCGTCGGAATCATGACGGTCTCAATGCGCGGGGCGTACTTGGAGCGCTCCGTGCGCGGGCCGCTGAGCTCGGCATCCATCTTGTCGAGGAGGAAGAGACGGCCGCGACGCGCCTGTTCCATGGCCTGCTCGAGGATCTGGCGGGTGAGGCCGCCGATCTTGATGTCCATTTGCAGAGCAGTGATGCCCTTGCGCGTGCCGGCCACCTTGAAGTCCATGTCGCCGTAATGGTCTTCGGCGCCGGCGATGTCGGTGAGGATGGCGTAGTCGTCGCCCTCCTTGACCAGGCCCATGGCCACGCCGGCTACCGCGCCCTTGAGCGGGATGCCGGAGTCATAAAGCGCAAGGCTGGCGCCGCAGACCGAAGCCATGGACGACGAGCCATTGGACTCGAGAATGTCAGAGACGATGCGGATGGAATAGGGAGATTCGTCGGCGGCGGGCAGAACCGCGGAGATGGCGCGCTCAGCGAGTGCGCCGTGGCCCACTTCGCGGCGGCCCACGCCGGTCATACGTCCAGTTTCACCAACGCTGAAGGGCGGAAAGTTGTAGTGAAGCATGAAGCCTTTCCTCTGCTCGCCCTCATAGCTTTCGAGGCGCTGGCTGTCGTCGGGCGTGCCCAGCGTAACGGTGACCAGGGCCTGGGTTTCTCCACGAGTGAACAGGGCGGAGCCGTGGGTGCGCGGCAGAACGCCGGTTTCGATGGAGATGGGACGAATCTCATCGAAGGCACGGCGATCGGGACGGATGCGGTCCTTGGTCACCTGCTCGCGGAAGAGGCGCTCACGCAGCAGCTCGTAATAGTGGGCCAGCTTCTTTTTTGCGTTGGGGTCGTCCGCGGGCAATTCGGCAGCCAGCTCGTCCTGGATCTTCTTGACCAGTGCGTAGCTTTCCGTCTTGGCGTGGGTCTTGGTGTCGAGCGCGTCGCTGAGGCGGGCGCCGATCTTTGCCTTCAACTCGTTGTAGTAGCCTTCGTCTACCTCGGGCGCGGTGAAGGCGCGCTTCGGCTTGCCGGCCTTCGCGGCGAGCTCATCGATGGCGGCGACGATTTTCTTGATCTCGATATGGGCAAACTCGATGGCCGCGAGAATAACCTCTTCCGTCTCTTCTTTGGCGCCGGACTCGATCATCACGATGCCGTCTCTGTGGCCGACCACCATGATGTTGACCGTGGTTGCTGCGCGCTCAGCGTACGTGGGATTCACCACGAACTCGCCGTCCACGCGCCCCACTCGCACCGCTCCAACAATCGCATTAAACGGAATGTCCGACAGAGCCACGGCCGCGGCCGCCGCATTGATTCCAATCACGTCAGGATCGTTCTCCTTATCCGCGGAGAGAACCAGGGCGATCAGCTGCGTCTCATTGCGAAATCCATCCGGGAACAGCGGGCGCAGGGGCCGATCGATCTGGCGGCAGGTCAGAATCTCCTTTTCGCTGGGCCGGCCTTCGCGCTTGATGAAGCCGCCGGGAATGCGGCCGCCGGCGTAGGTGTACTCGCGGTAATCGACGGTGAGGGGAAAGAAATCGATGCCTTCGCGGGGATCGGGCGAGGCCACAGCGGTGGCCAGGACGACAGTTTCGCCGGTGGTGACCAGCGCGGCGCCAGAGGCTTGCTTGGCCATGCGCCCGGTCTCAAAGGCCAGACGCTTGCCGCCGGCAAGCTCGACGGCTACTTCATGCTTGGTAGACATAGAGTCCTCATTTCAGTTTTTTCGCTTGGGAAACTTGTGGGGGAAGGGCGCGGAAACCGGCGCGCGGCGCGGCCGAAGCACTCGGACCATACATCTGCGGCGGTTTGCGGCGTGCGCGCGGAAGCGCGGCGCGGCCGATAGCGGTGCGCAGGCCCTGGCAGTAAGTTGGATTTGCCAGGTGCAGCGGGGCTCTGCAGGATGAGACGAGCAGAAGCCGCGACCGATATCGGGTCTGGGCGCTTCCGGTTCAATGTGGGCTTTCTGGATTACTTGCGGAGACCGAGTTTGCCGATCACGTCGCGGTAGCGGTCCGAATCGTGGGTCTTCAGGTAATCCAGCAGGCGGCGGCGCTTGCTGACCAGCATCAACAGTCCACGCCGGGATGCGTGGTCTTTCTTATGCGTCTTGAAGTGCTCGGTCAGGTCGCCGATCCGCGCGCTCAGAATCGCGATCTGGACTTCCGGCGATCCGGTGTCCTTCTCGTTGGTGCGGAAGCGTTGGATCAGGTCTGTCTTGATTTGAGTCGCCAGCACGGCGTCAGGTACTCCTCGTTTTCTCTCAGGTCCACTCTCAAGTGTCTATTTGAGATTACCATGAATGCCGCCATGCCGGGAAACCGGGGCGGGTGGAGGAACCCGCGCGGAAACCTCGATGGCGCCGGGATTCGAATTGAGGCGCAGCGAGAGTTCGAAGCGATATTAAGAGCAGAAAGAGCTTGCCCTTTGCGCATACGGGATTAGAATCCTCAAAACAGGTCACCCCAGGCATTTGAGACAGCTTCCTGCGGACCGGGTTCAAGGTCCCGGCCCGCATGGGTAGAGAAAGTTTGCGCGCACAGCGCAACGCGGGCGCTCCGAACCCGCATGCGGCGGCGTGAACTGTCAGGTGGACTGCGGGGCGAAAATTCCCGGGAGGAAGAATGAATCTGCGACTGTTTCCACGCGCCGCGACGGGTTTGGTGTGTCTGGCCGGCGCTATCTTTTCCGCGCAATCCATCTGCGTCCATGCCGCGCCCGCCCACGCAGGCAAGACGCGCGTCTACTACGTGGCTGCCGACGAGGTGAACTGGGACTATGCGCCCAGCGGACGCGACGAGGCCATGGGCATGCCGTTCGACGCCATCGCCAAGGGCTACACCGAGCCGGGGCCGCACCAGATCGGGAGCGTCAACAAGAAGGCGGTGTATCGCGAGTACACAGATGCAACGTTTTCCAGGATCAAGCCGCGGCGGCCCGACGAGCAGTATCTCGGCATCCTGGGACCGATTCTGCGCGCCGAGGTGGGCGACACGATCAAAGTCGTTTTCAAGAACAATGCGACGCACCCCTTCGGGATGCATCCGCATGGAGTGCTGTACGAGAAGGATTCAGAAGGCGCGGACTATAACGACGGCACCACCGGCAGCGACGCGGAAGGCGGCTGCGTGGCGCCGGGCGCGACGCATGTGTACACGTGGCGGGTTCCCGAGCGAGCCGGTCCGGGGCCGAACGATCCCAGCTCCGTCTTCTGGCTTTACCACTCGCATTGCGATGAGCTGCGCGACGTGGCCTCGGGGCTCTTCGGCGGAATTGTCATCACCCGCCGCGGCATGGCGCGGTCCGACGGCAGCCCGAAAGACGTGGACAAGGAATTTGTGACCATTTTCATCGCCATCAACGAGAATGAGAGCTGGTATCTCGACGACAACATCCGCGCGCACTGCACCGATCCCAAGGGCGTAAAGAAGGGCGAAATCGGTCTGCTCACGGCCACAGGAATCTTTACGCCCGCTGCCAACACGGGATTTGCGAATACCAACATCAAGTGGTCGATCAATGGGTACATCTATGGCAACATGCCCATGATGACGATGAAGAAAGGCGACCATGTGCGTTGGTACGTGGCCACGCTGGGCGACTTCAACAACGCGCATACGCCGCACTGGCACGGCAACACGGTGCTCGTCGGCGGGCAGCGCACCGACGTTCTGGTGGTGACTTCGGCGCAGATGATCACCGCGGATATGGTTCCCGACACGCCCGGGATCTGGCTTTACCACTGCCACATCAGCGACCACATGCTGGCAGGGATGGATGCGCGGTACCAGGTGCTGGATCGATGATAGACAGGTGATAGACAGGTAGTAGACCGCTGAGGCAGTCAGTTCCCGCTTTCAGCGCGCGCCGAAGCGGAAGAGGCGGTTGTCGAAGCGCTCGCGGATGACTGAGACGACCCGGACCAGGTGCGCATCCGGATGCTCCGGGTTCAGAATCACGTTCCATGTGCGCGGCATGATTGCGGAGGGAACACGGGCCATTGGCGTCTCGCGCGAAGAGAGCCATGCGTCACCGATTGTGCGCGTGGACTCCGGCTGATATTTCCACTCAACTTCCGCGAGGGGCAGGAGCTCCCGGATACCTGATCCCTCTGGCCACTCGATTTCCAGGAGCGAAAACGTGGCGGGCAGTTCGTCCCCTCTGTCTTTCAGGTGCACGAGTACTTCCAGCGTGGCTCCGGCCGGGGATTCCGCCATGTAGACGATTCGCCTGCCAAGGCTGCTCCATCTCGATTCGAATTTTCTTCCGCCCCAGCCACCGAGATCCACATGATTGCTTATGCGCCAAAGCGTCTTCATTCGCGCTCTCTAAGCAAAGACACCTTCGTCGATCTGGTAGAGGAACTCTTCGACGGCGCGTTCACCGGCCTCGGTTCTCAGCATCGCAAGCGGGGACCGGTCATGAAAGCGATCCTTGGGGTGCACTAACCAGCCTCGACCATCTTCTATGTTGCCGTAGACCTTAACGGCGAGCTCGTAGATGCGCGCCACGCGGGCGAGGCGGTCGGATTCGTCGAGGCTGAGCAGCTCATCGCGCTGGCGGCGGTGCTTCAAGGTGCGGGCAGGAATGACGACCTCAAGCAGGCTTTTAACGGGAATGCCGGAATAGGCGGAGAACTCGTCCAGCGTGACCAGCGGAAGGCCGCGCTCGATCTCGTGCCAATCGAAAACGAAGGGAGGCGGGGATGCGGGGATGGCGGCGGTTTGACCCATGAGGACATTGTGCCACAGATTATACGGCATTTTGTCCAATTGAGTGTAAAGTTTTGAAACTAAATGGAAAATTGTCTCAGGGAGATGGCGCCGCGGCCCAGTAATTGGCGCGGGCGACGACGCGGGCGACGTAGTCCTGCGCGGTGCGGACGCGGATGGTGTGCAGGCCGGGGGTGGGATTGGATGGGCTGAAGGTGATGAGATAGCGGTTGCGCGCGTGCTTGGCGGCGTCGACCACTCGGGCCTCGAATTTTTTGTCGCCGGCGAAGGTAGTGTACTCGCCGCCGCTCATTTGGGCGATTTCCCTGCTCACGTTTTTCTTGAAGGCCTTCACCACCATGGCCAGCGCGGAGACCATGTTGAGGGTGCGGTCGTCCAGATTGGCGTCCATGGTGTCGTGGGCAAGCTCGGCACGCGCGGGATTGAAGGCGACGGTAAGCACCAGCACGTCAGAACTGCCGATCTGCCGGACCAGATTCACCGGCCTGGTGTGTTTGCTGCCGTGGTCGCGCTCCTCGCTGATGAGCAGCAGGATGCGGCGGAATTGCTTGGGCTGGGTTTCGAGCAGATCGACGGCGTAGCTGACGGTATCGAGGATGGCCGCGCCGCCGTCGCCGGGCTGAAGGTTCTTGAGCTCGTTGTCCACTTCATCGCTGGAGCCGGTGTAGTCCTGGATGAGGTGCGGCGTGGAGTCGAAGCCGACCAGGGCCACGCGGCTGCGGGGATCGGAGAGAAAGAGATCGAGAAGCGGACCGAGATGGGCCAGTTTGCCGAACTCGAGCACGCTGGCGCCGCCGAGCTCGACCGCGACCACGAGCGCGACCGGCGCGGTATCCATCTCTTCCTGCACGCGAATCTTCTGCCGCACGCCGTTGTCTTCGAGGATGAAGTCGTTCTGCTTGAGCCCGTAGAGAATTTCGCCGTCACGCTTTTCCACCAGCGTGGGGACCAGTACCTCGGTGGTGGTGACGCGCAGCGTGGGCGCTGGGCCCTGCGTGCCGGGCATGGGCCTGGGCGGCTCAACAGGAGGCACCTGTTGCGGCGGAAGATTTTGCGCACGCGCAGCCGGGGACATCGCGGGAGATGCGGCGAGGGAAAACAGGAGAAAAAAGAAGATTTCGAATCGCATCAGAAAATGGGACTCCCGGGAGCGCGGCCCTGGGAAGATTTTCGTACAAGCCCCTTCATGATGGACGGATTCAGGCGGGGGAGGGTGAGACGGCGGGATGGGCGGAGTCGAGCGCGGCGCGCAGGGCGAAGAAAGCCGGCGTGGGATTGAAGTCATCGTCGAAGGGCAAAGGCCGCTGCTTTGCGCCGTGCGGGAGCTGGTCATTGCGGCTGAAGGGTGAGTTGAGCCAGGTATAGGCGCTGGTGATGCCCCAGGTGAGGGCGATGGGGACATTGGGCTCGGCGAGGACGCGGCCGAGATAGTCGCGATAGATGCCGGCGACAAGCTTGTCGCGTTCGTCCTGGCCGAGGTCGAGGCCGTGGCAGTTGACGTCCATTTCGGTGACGAAGACCTTCAGATCCATCTGCGCACAGGTGCGGATAAGCTCGGTGAGACCCGCGCCGGGCTGCTTGTCGGCCGCGCGGAGATGGCTTTGAATGCCGAGGGCGCCAATGGACACGCCGGCGGCCTTGAGACGGCGCAAAAGGGCGAGGACTTGTGCGCGCTTCTTTACCTGCCACGGTTGATCCGTTTCGAGGTCGTAGTCGTTGTAGGTGAGGATGGCGTTGGGATCGGCCTCGGCGGCGGTGCGGAAGGCAAGCTCGATGTAGTCGGGGCCGATGAGCCGGAACCAGGGAGAGTTGCGCAGTCCGTCAGGCATGCCGTCTCCCGGGTTGATGGCCTCGTTGACCACGTCCCAGCTTTGGATGCGGCCGCGAAAATGGCCGGCGACGGTGCGGATGTGATCGACGAGGAGCTGGCGCGCGTTCTGCGGGGTCGCGGTCGAGGCAAACCAGTTGGGCAGCTCCTCATGCCAGCAGAGATTGTGGCCGCGGACGCGCTTTTGGGTGAGCTCGGCAAAGCGCATGAGGCGATCGGCCTGGGTGAAGTCGAAGCGTGTGGGCGAAGGGCGCAGCGGGCCCCACTTCATGGCGTTTTCTGCAACCAGGATGCCGGTCTGGTCGGCGAAGAGCTGGGTGTAGGCGTCCGTGGTGTGACCCGCGGCAATGCCTTCGAGGTCGAGCCGCTCGGGATCTACGGCGGCGCCGTAGAGCAGGCCGCGCGGGGTCGCGTGCGCCTCAAGCGCACTGGCGCCGGTGACGGCGGGCTGCGTGGCGTTGGCGTAGCGGCGATCGCGCTGCGCCCTGGCGCGGCCGGTGAGGGTTGCGATTTCGCCAGCAAGAACGGCGAAAGCGCCGAGCCCGAGCGCGTTCCAGGCGAACTGGCGGCGAGTGAGGCTGGTCGGGCGCGAAGGCGGCATTGGAATGCGCTCAGGCACGGTGGCGTGTCTCCCGCTCGAGCTGATGCGTCCAACCGAGGAAGCTCAGGAGCTCCCAGCGCGAGGCCCAGAAGAAGCCGAGAAAACTGGAGGCTGAGAGTTTCTCGGCCCACTTGCCGGAGTAAGTTTCCACGCGCCAGCGCAGGTACTCGCTCTTCCACGGCCTGAAGCGATGGCCGCGGGTGGCGTTCCAGAGAAAGCGCAGCGGGGCGAGCAAAAGCGATTTTTCTCCCGCATTGAGTATAGAGGAAGAGGGCAAGGATGCGGCGTGAGCGCCGGGATCAGTCGGGCAGCTTGGTAAAGAGATCGTTCTGGTCGGAGCCAAGCTGAGCGATGACGTCCTCAAGCGCGGTTTGCTGGGTCTCAGCCAGCGAGAGCTGGGTGGAGATCCCGGCTACATCGGCCTGCATCAGGTTGGTCTGTGCGCCGGTGAGCTGGGTCTGCTCGTTGGTGACCGCGTCGGACGCGGCGTTGAGGCCGGTGATGGAGTTGTCGATGGTGACGCGCTGCTGGGAGACATAATTAAGCGCCGAGCTGAGGGCGCTGGTATCGCTGATAGCCTGCTGGGTGTTGACGGAACCGCTCTCGAAGTCGGCAACCAGGTTGTTGAGCGCGGCAAAGACGTTGTTCGCGCCGGCGCCCTGAAAGATCTGGTTGCCGGGCACGTTCAACTGGATCTTCTCGCCGTCGGGCAGCTCGAGATAATTGATGTCGCTGTCGCCGTTGTAGGTGGTGACGCCGGGCGACGTGGCGTTGGAGGTCGAGAAGGGCGCGGTAGTGGTCTGGCCCCCCGCAAAGATGTACTGGCCCTGGTAGCTGGTGTTGGCCAGCGACTGGACCTCGTCGAGGATGCCGGCAATCTGGTTGCCCACCGACTGCACGTCGCTCGCGTCGTCGGTACCGTTAGTGGCGCCGGTGGCGAGGGTCACGGCTTGGGTAAGCTCGGAGACCACGCTGCCGAGAGCCGAATCGGCCACCTGCAACTGGCCGGTGACGAGGCTGGCGTTGGAGGTGAAAGAGGTGTCCTGATCGATCTGGTTGAGGAGGAGAACATTTTCGCCGGAGGCGAGCGGATCGACGCCGAGCGAGGTGACGCGCACGCCGCTCGAAAGCTCCTGGGTAAGCTGCTGCTCGTTTGCCTGCACCTGATCGAGCGAGCCGGCGAGGTTGGTAATGTAGTTCGGATCAACGCGCATGGTGTTCGTCTTTCTGCTTCAGTTCCCTTCTCTGCAATTCCCTTTTTCTTACAACCGCTTCCGGCGCGCGCGCCGCGAACGCTTTTCTGCGGGCTGTGCTTTCAGGAGACGGTCGCTTCTTCCCCCAGGTTGAGGGCCGAGGCCATGATGGTGTCGAGCATGGTGAAGACCTGAGCCGCGGCCTGATAGCTGCGCTCGAGCACGGTCATGTCCGAGGCCTGATCGTTGAGGTTGACGCTCGAGAGCGCGTCGTTCTGCGTCTGGAGCTGGGTGACGGAGGCGTTCTGCGCCGTGTTCTCGGTCTGCACCTGGGAGACCGTGGAGCCGAGCGCGGTAACGAAGTTCGAAAAGAAGTTGGTGGGCGTCTCGCCATCGGCAATGGTCTGATTAGCCAGGCCGGCAAGGGCGACGGCATTGGAGTTGTCGCCGGTGCCATTGCCCGCGCTGGCGGCGGCGATCTGGTTGGGATCGGTCATGACGACGCTCATGGCCTGGGCCGAGCCGGCCACCTGCGTGGGCTGGTTGAAGATGTAGAGCGGCGCTGCGGCCGTTCCGGTGACGCCGTCAAGATCGGTGCCTGCGTTGTTGAGCGCATTCACCTGCGTGGAGACGCCGTAGGCAAGCTGATCGAGCGAGCTGAGCACGTTGGGAATGTCCGTGTCGCGCGCGGTGAGATAGCCGCCGAGCTGGCCGCCGCCCTGCTCGAGCTGGGAGGTGATGTCCGTGCCGTTGACGAAGAAGTCGGTGACGCCGTTGACCTGGCCGGTGGTGAGCTGGAAGCTCTGACCTTCGGAGACCAGCAACTGGCCGGACGCGGTGGTGATGGAGAGGCCATTGTTTTCCGTGGTTATCTGATTGATGCCGATCAACTGCGAGAGCTGGCTCAGATCCTGCTGGCGCTGGTCCTCGAGCGGTCCGGCATCGGCGCTGGGCGATTCGGACTGGATTTGCGTATTGAGCTGGGCGAGCGCGCTGGTGAGTGAGTTCACCTGGCTGGCCACGCCCGCGGCCTCCTGGTCGAGGGCCGCGCGTTGCGCGTTGAGGCTGGCGGCGGCGTTGGAGATGTCGCCGGCGAGAGTCTGCGCGGTGGAGAGCACGTTCTGGCGCAGGGCGTTGTTGGTGGGGTTGGCTTCGAGAGAAGAGAAGGAGTCGAAAAAGTTGGTGATGTCGCTGCCGATGTCGCCGGCGCTTGCGCTCGAAGATCCGGAGTCCGGCGTGAACAGCGACTCGATGGTGTTGAGCGCGGTGAGGCGCACGCCGGATGCCGAGGCCAGCTGCTGTTGCTGATCGAGGCGCTCGTCGAGGACGCGGTCGCGCTGCGAAGTGGCGCCCGTCTCCGTCGAGCCCTGGCCGATGAGCGTGCCGTTGATGTCGATGGGCGAATTTTGCTGCCAGTCAGGGACCTCGGTGGTGTAGCCGGAAGTGTTGGCGTTGGCCACGTTGTTGGCCACCACGTTGAGCGCGGACTGGTCGGCGTCGAGAGCCTGGGCGGTGATGGAAAAGGCAGCGTTAATCGTTCCCATGGCCCGTCTCCCCTTGCCCGCTCTCTTTCGACGGCCAGCACGCTTCAAAGTCGGCCGTTGGTCCGGGCGCGTATTCGAGCCGGCCGGCACGCAATTCGCGCAGACGCTCGATAACCTGCACGTTGGCGCGCGTGGCTTCAAGCACGCGGGCGAAGACGGCCATCTCGCGACGGGCCGCGCGGGCTTCCACGGCCAGGCGCGCACGCTCTGCTTCGTTTATCGGCAGAAGAGCGGGATTCAAATCGGGATTCGCGCCCAGGCCCGAATCGCGGGTTACCTCGCGAAGCGTCTCGCCATGCAAACTCCGGTTGAGCGCCTGGCAGGAGAGCGCGAGCTCTGCAAGACGTGCGGCATCGAGCTGTGCCAGGGCGCGCGCGGCTTCGGAGACGATGTCTTTGAGCGCCGGCCGAGACGGGGATGGAGGCGCGGGAGGGGCCAGGAACGGCTGCATGAGCGGTTATCCTTTGTCGATTGCGGCGCACGTTTCCCGTACGCGAGCTTTCGCGAAGCCGTGAGACGCGATCGAGCACCGCGGCATCCCGAAGAAAACGGCAGAGAAAGGCGCGCAGACGATGCGGGCGTGGTCTAACTGCCGGCCGCGAGCATGGAATCGACAACCTTGGAGGCGACAGCCGAGGCGGGCACAAAGTAGGTGCCCGAGGCCAGCGCGGACTGAATCTGCGCCACTTTGTCCCAGCGCACGCTGTCGCCGCCGGCGGTTTCGGAGACTTCATTGGCGGCAGTGCTCAGCGTAGCCAGATCGCCCCCGAGGCCGCCGCCCGAGGAAGGTAGCCCGGCCCTGGATTGGTCTGGGGATTGGTTTGTGGCCGGGGTTGCGGCCGGCGCGGCCGTGTTGATGCCCAGCAGCGACCGTAGTCCGTCAAGATTGCTGCTTATGTCCATATCTTCCTGCTCCTAGCCGAATGTATCGGCAGCGATTGCGAAACACCTTAGTCATTCAGTCTTTCTCATCACGGTATTGCGGCGCGGCAAGATGGTTACCTTGGAAGTATCCTTTGCACCCGTTGGCGCGCTGGCAGCCGGCGCAAGCTCGCGAATAATCTTGTCGGCAATGCCGAAGCCACCACGCTGGCTCAGGGCCTGACCGAGAGCTTCGGAGGCGAAATCGGCCAGCGCGCCGCCCGAGCCGGAGCCCGAGCCGAGTGCGAGACCGGAGTCCTGCGCATCGTCGCTCTCGCCGAGGAGCGGATCTTCGCCCGTCATCGGCTGCAATAACTCCTTCATCATCTGCGCCTCAAACTCGTGCGCGGCCTTGACGAGTTTAGGGCTCGGCGCGGACGAGTCTGCAGCCGGCGGCAGAGTTCCCGCCGGTTGCGCAGCAAACGAGTGTCCCACGGCCATCAGATGACCTCCAGATCGGCTTCGAGCGCGCCCGCATCTTTCATCGCCTGGAGAATCGAGATCACGTCGCGGGCGCCTGCCCCGGTACGTTGCAATTCCTGGACCAGATCCTCGACCGTGGCGCCCTCTTTGAGATCGATTCGGTTGACGGGTTTTTCCTCGGCCTGGACCTGAGTCTGCTGCACCACCTGCGTGGTGCCGCCGCTTGAAAGCGCGTTGGGCTGCGAGACCTCGACTTGGGAGATGACGTTGACGGTGAGGCCTCCGTGGAGAATGGAGACCGGCTGCAGGCGCACGGTGCCGCCAATGACCACGGTGCCCGTACGCTCGTTGACGACCACGCGGGCGCGCGGGTAAACCTCAATCTCGGCCTGCTCGATCCTGTCGAGCAGCGCGGGCAGGTCCTCGTCGGGTTTGGGCACGATCTCGACCACGCGGCTGTCGAGGGCGTGGGCGCGCTCGGAGCCAAGCACCCGGTTGATGGAGGCGGCCATGGACTCGGCGGTGTGGAAGTCGGCGTCGTTCAGCTCCACGTCGATGGTGTGCAGCTGCTTGAGATCGAAGGGCACGGGACGCTCGACCAGGGCGCCGTCGGGGATGCGCGCAGTGGTGGGGTGGTTCACCTGGCGCGAGTTGCCGCCGCCCGCGGCCAGGTAGCCGCCGAGCACCAGCGCGCCCTGCGCCTGGGCAAAGATCTTGCCGTCGGGTCCGTAGAGCGGGGTCATGAGCAGGATGCCGCCCTCGAGCGAGCGCGCATCGCCGGCCGAAGAGACGGTCACGTCGAGCTTGTAGCCGGGCTGCGTGAAAGGCGGCAGCGTGGCCACCACAAAGACGCCGGCCATGTTTTTGACCTGCATGTTGGCCGCGCTGATGGCGCCGGACTGGGGCACAGTGATGCCCATGCGCTCGAGCGCCGAGACCAGGCTCTGGTAAGGAAAGATGGTCTGCTGGCTGTCGCCGGTGCCGTGCAGGCCCACGACCAGGCCGTAGCCGACAAGCTGGTTGTCGCGTATGCCTTCAATGGCGGCGACGTCTTTGACGCGCACCAACTGGCCGATGTCGGCCGACTCGCAAAGGGCGGGGAGGGCGCAGACCAGAAAGACGGCGAGGACCAGAAGGCGCGGAGTCCGCAGCGGCCGGGCCTGTGCGGGAGGAGAAGTGCGATCTGTCAGGTTCGTGGTCATTGCAATTCTTGGTTTGGTGCGCGCAGAGCGAATGGCTCAGGGGTCATCGAAAAGCACTTTCCGGCTGCCCGGCGAAAAGCCACCGCAGATCCCCGCCATGGCGGATTTTCAACTTCGGCTCGCCGCCGCGACAGTTCACTCAGGGTGACATCCGGACAATCTTTTTGCTGCGCCTGTTCAACCTTGGTGCTCCCTCTTTCCCTTTTTCCCCTTTTTCCTGTTTCCGGTCCTCTGCTCCGTATTCCCTGTTCCCTATTCCCTGTTCCCTGTTCCCTCGTTCCCTTGGTCCCTGTCTTCAGAACACCAGCAGCCTCTCGAGGAAGCGCACCACCGGGTTCTGGCGATAGGTGGAGTCGTTGACAATGCCTTTGCCCGTGACCTCAAGCTCGAGGTCGGTCATGTCGGTCGAAAGCACCTGGTTCTGGTTGTTCACGTCCTCGGGGCGCACCAGGCCACGCAGCTTGATGAGCTGCGTCTGCTCGGAGAAGGTGAGCTGGCGCGTGGCCTGAACCACGAGCATGCCGTTGGGGAGCACGTCGACCACCTCGCCGCCGAAGGTGGTGGTGAGGCTGGAGTTGGTGGTGCTCTGGCCCTGGGCGCTCAGCCCGGAGGACGCGCTCATGCCGATGAGATTTTGGAGGTTGTTGCCGGTCTTGAGCGCGCCGAAGAGCGAGGTAAGGCCGGAGTTGGCCGTAGAGGCGCGCGCGTTCTTTACCTGGCCGTCGGTCGAGGCGGCGAGGCTTTCGCTTACGACGATCGAGACCACATCGTGCAGGCGGTAGGCCTTGGGATCGGTGCCGAGACGCACGAGCAATCCCTGCTGCGACCAGATGGAGCCGGGCGAGTGCACCTCGGCCGCCTGCTCGGCGCGCACGCGGTCAATGTAATTGGCCAGCGCAGCCTCGGGCGGCGTGGCCTTGGAGGTCTGCCCGGCAGCGGCTTTCTTCTTGGCGTGCGCCAGCGGCGCGGCCAGAGGCAAGACCACGCCGAAGAGCAGCAGAGAAACAATCTGGCGTTTCATGGCTGCCCTTCGAATTCCGGCGCGAGTCCCGGTTCGAGCCTTGCCCGTCCGGGGGCGAGGGCGCGCACGCGGACAATTTTGCCGCCGATCTGGAGACGGGCTTCGAAAGCAGCGCCGGGCGCGGCGGGGCCAAGAGCTGTGGCCGCGAGGCGGGCTTCGACCACGGGCGTGCTTTCTTCGACGACAAGGGAGTCGCCTGCGCGAATCACCGGCGCGGCCGGCGCGGGGAAGGTTGACTCTCCGGCCGCCGAACGCGCGCTCGCGGGCGCGGGCTGGGCCAGCCGCGGCGAACCGGCGAGAAGAAGCAGGCGCCCTGGGCCGCCGGGGCGGTTCCAGTCGCGCACCAGGAGCCAGCGGTTGCCGGTGCCGGGGTCGTCGATCTCGCGGACGACTTCAACCGTATCGGAAGCCGAGAGCGCGGTGGGGAGAGAGCGTGCCGCGGATGAAGATGGGACGGCCTGGGCGTGGGCGCGGAGCGGCGTGAATGCAGAGAGGAGAGCCGTCATCGCGATCCCGAATTGGAGTTGTCTTGAGTGCATGGTTGCTGCTGCGCTCGTCTATTGCAGTTTTCAGGGTTCCTAGTGGGTCATATTGTTGACCTGCGAGTACATGTCGTCGGCGGCTTTGATGACTTTGGAGTTCGATTCGTAGGCACGCTGCGCCAGCACCATCTGCACAAACGCGGTGACCACGTCGACGTTCGAGTTTTCCAAATATCCCTGCTGCAGCGTGCCCAGGCCTTCGTTGCCGCCAGGGTTGCCGAGCACCGGGTCGCCGGAGCTGAGCGTGGATTGAAGCAGATTGTTGCCCATAAGCTGCAGGCCGCCGGGGTTGGGAAAGGTGGCCAGCTGAATCTGCCCGAGCTGCGAGGGGTTCTGCTGCCCGGGCAGGGTGGCGTTGACCACGCCGTACTGGGTAATGGTGACCGCGGTGGCATTGGGCGGAATGGTGATGGTGGGAATGAGCGGGTCGCCGTCGGTATCGACGATGGTGCCCTGGTTGTTCAACTGAAACTGGCCCGCGCGCGTGTAAGCGATGGTGCCGTTGGGCAACTGCACCTGGAAAAATCCCTGGCCTTCGATGGCGACATCGAGCGGGTTGTCGGTCTCGTTGAGCTCGCCCTGGGTGGTGATGACCTCCGTGGCCGCGGACTTGGTGCCCAAACCGATCTGCAGGCCGGCCGAGACCGTGGTCTGGCTCTGCGCCGCGCCCGGCGTGACCAGATTCTGGTAGACCATGTCCTGAAACTCGAGACGCAACTGGCGAAAGCCGGTGGTGGAGGAGTTGGCCAGGTTGTTGGCGATGGTGTCGAGGTTGAGCTGCTGCGCGCTCATGCCGCTGGCGGCGGTGTAGAGGGCTCGAATCATGTTTCTCCTTCGAGGTGATCAGTGGTCAGTGACCAGTGGTCAGTTCTTTTCTGTGCTGCCCTGATCTTTTCCGGCTTCGGTCGGCTCCCCGTCCTTATCCTTCGTACGAAAATTGCTGTCTGAAGTCTGCCAACCTGGAACTAATAACTGACTACTTACAACTGACAACTTGCGACTGACCACTGAGAACTGTTCACTGATCACTGACCACTCACACTTTCGGCAGGTCTTCTGCGGCAAACTTGTTGAACTCGGTGTGGAAGATGGTGAGCGCGCGCTGCATCATCTCCGCCTGGCGCTGCATCATGACCAGATCGAGCGAGCCCTGCACGATGTCCTCGTTGGCCGACTCGAGCGCGCCCTGATGAATTGAGGCATCCGCCGCGGCGACGGGCTTCACGTCTTGGGGCGCGATGTAGCGGTTGGCGCCCTCGGGGGTAAGCTCGGTGCCCGCGGGAAAGGTGAAGACGCCGACCGCGGCCACGGCGCCGCCGGCGACGGAGACGGTGCCATCGGCGCCCACGGTCACATCGCCCGGCGGAATCGGTATAGGCTGGCCGGCGGGCGAGAGTACCGGCTCCCCGGCCTCGGTGACCAGTTGCCCGTTGCGCGCGCGGTGAAAGCCGCCATCGCGGGTGAAGCGGGGGCCATCGGCCGTAAGAATCTCAAAGAATCCCTGGCCTTCGATGGCCAGATCGAGCGCATTGCCGGTCTGCTCCAGCGCGCCCTGAGTGAGGCTCAGGCGGTCGCCGCCGAGCAGGCCGTAGTTGTTCACCGTCTCGCCGAGCTGCGAGTCGAGGGCATCGGGACCGAGGAGCGCGGAGCGGAAGAACTCGCGCTCGGCGCGGTAACCCGGCGTGCTCGCGTTGGCCAGATTGGAAGCCGCCGTGTCCAGCGCCTGGAAGCGCGCAACCAGGCCGGTCATGGCCGCATAGTATCCGCTGTCCATGCCGGGAAGAGACTGCAGATGAGTGGCCGGAAGTGAGACGGAGGGATTAAAGCAAATTAGGAAACAGGCGCGGGTGACCGAATACGGAACAGCCGGCGGCGTGACATGCGATGGAATCCCGCTAAGGGCCAGCGGCTTCTGCGCCGGGCGGGCGCGCGCGCATCACGGGCCGGCGAGCGAAAAGACCAGGTCTTCGATGGCATCCGGCTGGGGCGTGGGCCCGAGCTGCGGCCGTAGCCAGAGGCGCAGCCAGAGGCAGCCGTGCACGCGCACCAGGCGCGCGTCGGCGGGCCGCGCCTGTTCCACGGCTTTGAGTATGCAGGTGGCGAGCGAGGCGCCGTTCGCGGCCTCGACCAGGCCGGAGCGGGGATAGCGCGCGGCGAGCAGGCGCGCCCGCGCGGGACGAAAATGCGCGGCGGAGACTACGCCGCTTTCGACGCGCAGGCCGGTGACGCGCTCGAGAGCGAAGGCAAGCGCGGGGTCGGGACGGTCTTCGAAGCCAAGATAGAGGATGCGCCCCGCGGCCACGCGCAAGGGGAGCGCGCCGAGGGCCTCGACAAAGAGGCGGGGCAGCAGGGCGGCCATGGCCTCAGGGCGGTGAAATTCGAGACCGAGCACGGGGCAGCTCCACTGGAGGGCCAGGGCGCGCGCGACCTGCTCTTCGCTCGCAGCCTGCCGGCGCACCAGCCACGCGCCCAGGCGGCCTTCGCCAGCGGCTTTCTGCGCCTCGAGGGCGGCGCGCAACTGGTCGCGCGTGATCCAGCCCTGCTCGAGCAGGACCAGGCCGAGAGGGATGCGGTGGGGCCGGACTTGAGCCGCGGGACTGCGCGTGTCAAATTCGCGGCTGAGCGCGGACTCGACCTGCGCGCGCATGCATTCCGGCGAGCAGCACCAGCCGCCCTCAAAGACCGGCGCGCGGCGGCTGCGCCAGAGCTTGAGCCAGCCGGAGCCGCAGCGGGGGTTGGCGCAGGTCTCAAAAAGCCGGGAGCGCGGTGCCGGCCGCCCCGGCTCGAAACCCTGACCGGAGCCGCGATTGAGGGCCGGACTGAGATTGCGGCCGAAACGGCGCGCAAAACTTCGCTCGATGGCCGCATCCAGTTCTGAACCCGGGGTTGAATCCGGCGCCGAATTCAGGTCCGAATCCAGCCGCGCACCGGAGATTGGAGCGCCTACGGCATCGAGAATCTGCGGCAGGTTGCGCCCTTCGGGTCTGCGCTCTTCGGGGTGGATGCGGCCACGGCTCAGAAGAGGCATCGAATGGTCTCCAGCCGTCGCCGCGGCTCGGCTACTTCCGTAACCCGCAGACCGAAGTTGCCGTTGACGAGGACGACCTCACCGCGGGCTACAATCTTGTCGCCGATGAGAAGATCGACGGGGTCGGCCACGTGGCGGTCGAGCTGGACCACGTCGCCGGGGCCGAGCTCGAGAATCTCGCCGAGAGGCATCTCGCGGGAGCCAAAGCGCAGTGAGGCTTCGAGCTCGACATCGAGCAGCAGCTCAAGTCCGGGATTGAGCCCGGCAGGGACGGCTGCCGGGGCTTCGAACCCAGCCGCGGCGGCAGCCTGTGCCGGGACGAGCTCGTCGCGGACGAGGAGGGTCCAGGCCCGGTCGCCCGAGCGCAGGCGGAAGGCGCGCGTGACCTGGCTCTCGCCCGAGGTCTCCGCGAAGCTTTCCACCTTGGCACGCTTGCCGGTTTCGGCCAGCAGCTCGCCGGCGGCGGCATCGGCCACCTCGCGCAGCAGCTCGGCCCATCCCGCCTTCTGGTCAACGCCGTCGCCCACCAACGGCGTATCGAGGAGGGAACCCTCGAGAAGAACCGTGAAGCGGCCGGCCAAGTCGCCGGAGAGTGTGGCCGCAAAGCCGAAGGCGCCGGGGCCGAGAGGTGCGGGCAGCGCCTCGGTCAGCTCCGGTTGGCCGGCAAGGGCCTGGGAGAAGAGGTCGGCAGCCACGCTGGCCCAGCACTCGGCATAGCTCTTCATCGACGGTCCTCGGCGCCGGGCTGGACGGCGGCGTCAGAGTCCGCGGCTGGGTTCGGGAGCAGCGAGCGCTCGACGCGCGCGGCGCGGTGCGGGCCCTGGCGGATGGCCTGCGCGCGCAGCAGCGGCAGGCCGGCCACGCGCAGCAGAGGCACGGTGTTCGAGGGAAGGTTGAGGCGCACGAGACTCCCCGGCGCAAGATTTTCCAGGGCGCTCGCGGGCACGCGCACGCTGGGCAGCTGCAGCGAGCAGCCGAAGCGGATGTTGCGCGCCGCCGCTTCCATGCGCGCGCGCAGATCGGCGGCGTGGCGACGGCGACGGCCCCAGTCGCTGGTGAGCCGGCGCAGGATGGTGTTGGCGACCACCGCCGGAAAAGCCAGGTTGAGCAGGCCGGAGACGTGCGGCATGCGCATCTCGAAGCTGAGGCAGAGCGTCTTTTCCGTCACCGCGATCAGGCGCGCCACCTGGGTCTGCAACTGGCGCCGGTCGAAGCGGAATCCCAGGCCGACGGTCTGCCAGGCGGAGGTGAGCTCGCGGCAGATGATCTCCACCACCGAGCCGAGAATCGATTCTTCAATATCGGTGAGCTCGCGCAGGGGGCCGCTGCGGCCCTCGCCGCCCAGAAGCAGATCGACGATGGGCGGCGCGAGGCCGAGATCGAGCTGCAGCGCGGAGAGCGCGCCCAGCGGCTCGAGCCGGACGGAGGCAACGTAGCTGATCTCGGGAATTCTCAAGAGAAATTCATTAAATTGAATCTGCTCGGCGGAGACGAGATTGACCTGAAAGCGCGTGCGCAGCCACGCGGCCAGATTGTGGGTGAGGTTGCGGGCGAACAGATCGTTCAGCAGGCTGATGGCGCGGAGCTGCTCGTTCGAAATCTGTCCGGCGGAGGAGAAGTTGTAGGGGAGAGCATCAGGCCTCACGTCGACCGGCTCGGCCGCGGGCGCGGCGCGGCGCGCGGCCTCGAAGAGTGCGTCGATCTCGTCCTGCTTGAGGGTCTTTTCCGTCGCCATGAAGTCTCCGTTCCGTGTGTGTCACGCCCCGCGAGAATCGAGGATCCCGTTGCGCTCCGGCGCGCTGGCTTGGCCGCGCCTGTGGAGAAGCAGGCCCGGCTCATCCGGCGGCGCGGCGCCCCTGGGTGCGCGCGCCAGCCTTCTCGAAAGCGCCGCGGGCAGCCAGATCCTTGAGCGCGGCGCGCAGGTGGACCACGGCCGAGGCGTGCACTTGCGAGACTCGCGACTCGACCACACCCAGCGCCAGGCCGATCTCACGCATGGTCATCTCCTCGTAGTAGTAGAGCGTCATCACCAGGCGCTCGCGGTCGGGCAGCTTCTGGATGGCATCGGTAAGCCGCTCCGCGAGCTCGCCCTTGAGACAGCGGAAGAGCGGGTCCTCTTCGGGCTTTCCCGGCACATAGGCCAGCTCCTCGTCGCCCGAGTCCTCATTGCGCTCGACGTGCAGGGTGCCGATCTCGAGGCCCTTCAGATCGCCGAGCAACTGCTGGTACTCTTCCAGGCTCACATTCAGCTCAAGGGCAACCTCCGCTTCACCGGGAGCGTGGCCCATGCGCGCCGTGAGCACGCGGATGGCCTCCTCGACCGCGCGGCCCTTGCGGCGCAGCTCGCGCGGGCTCCAGTCGAGGGTGCGCAGGCTGTCGAGGATGGCGCCGCGGATGCGGAACTGCGCGTAGCTGCGGAACTGAACTTTCTTGGCCGGATCGAATTTGGCAAAGGCGTCCATGAGGCCAACCACGCCGGCCGAGACCAGATCCTCGATATCGACGTGCTGGGGCAGCCGCTCATGAATGCGGCGGGCAAGAAAGCGCACGATGGGCAGGTGCTCGAGCAGCACCTTTTCCTGCTCGGCGCTGAGCGCGGTGGAAACAGGGATGGCGGGCGGATAGGGATTCTCCGTGTTGTCACGGCGCACGGCGCGGGGCCCGCGCGGTACCGTCCCGGTTTCGGTCGCCATCGGCCATCCTTTCCCGCAGCCCGGTCCGGCAATGCAAGTCCGGCAATGCAAGTCCGGCCACGCGCCCGTAACCCTTCAGACTTTTGCAGCCCTCAGCGCACAGTGCCCACAGGGCGCAGCCGGACCTCGGGCGGAATCTCCCCGGCAGCCACCACGGCCAGGCGGGGCAAAGCCGGCTCGAGCCAGCGTTTGACGTAATAGCGTGCCGGACTGGGACAAAGAAGCACGGGCAGGACCGCCGAAGAGGCAGCGCCCATGAGTTGTCTCAAAGAATCGGTGAGGCGGCGCAGGGCGGGGGTAGACGGCGCGGCGTGGGCGGCGAGCAGGCGCGGGCCGGCATTTCCCGATGGGCCGGGCTGGCCTGCCTCGGGGCCGAGGGCGGAGAGAATGTCGTCCTCGAGCGCGGGGTCGAGCAGAAACACGGGGAGCTGGCCGTCGGCATCGAGCAGCGGGCGGACGAGGCGGCGGCTGAGGGCCTGGCGCGCGGCTTCGACCAGGGGGACGAGGCCTTTATTCAGGGGCGCGGTTTCGAGCAGGGCTTCGAGGATGGCGCCCAGATCGCGAATCGAGACCCGCTCGCGCAGGAGCTGCTCAAGCACGCGGCCCACCTCGCCCAGGGTAAGCAGCTTGGGCACGAGCTCTTCCATCAGTTTTGGATGAGAGTCGTTAAGCGAGTCGACGAGGCGCTTGATCTCGGCGCGGCTCAGCAGCTCCCAGGCGTGGCGGCGGATGAGCTCGCCCAGATGCGTGGTGATCACGGTGGTGGGATCGACCACCGAGTAGCCGGCGGCGATGGCCTGATCCTCGAGCTGGGGCGCGATCCAGAGGGCGGGCACGCCGAAGGCCGGCTCGCGCGTCTCTTTTCCGGTGAGTGGACGGCGGCCTGGCTCGCCGCAGACGGCCAAGAGCTGCGGCCCCTCGGTCTGCCAGCGGCCGATCTCGAGGCCGCGCAGGGAGAAGACGTACTCGCGCGGCTTCAAGCGCAGGTTGTCGGAGATGTGCACCGGGGGGACGAGGAAGCCGAGCTCGGTCGAAAGATGGCGGCGGAGGGTGCGGACTTTGGCGAGCAGTTGCCCGCCCTGCTTTTCGTCGACCAGCGGGATGAGCTGAAAACCGATCTCGAGGGTGAGCTCTTCGAGCTTGAGCAGCGCCGCCAGATCGGCGCCCTGCGCCTGCGCAGCGGCTTTCTTTTCGGCGGGCGCGGCCTCATTGGGCGCGATCGCTGCGCGCGCTGCTATGCGGCGGCCGCTCCAGTAGAGCACCGCGGCCACGCCCAGAAAAGCGAGCTTGGGCAGGCCGGGGATCAGACACATGCCCGCCGAGACCAGCGCGGCCAGATAGAGTGTGGCCGGCCGCGCAAAGAGCTGCTGGCGCAGTTCACCGCCGAGCAGGCCCGCCGAATTGGCACGGGTGAGGGTGATGCCGCCGGCCACCGAGACCAGCAGCGAGGGAATGAGCGTGACCAGGCCGTCGCCCACGGTGAGCACGGTGTAGGTGCGCGCGGCTTCGGCCAGGGGAATGCCCTGCTGCAGCGTGCCGATGAGCAGGCCGGCCACGATGTTGATGGCGGTGATGAGGATCGTGGCCAGCGAATCGCGCTGGTTGAAGCGCGCCGCGCCATCCATGGCGCCGTAAAACTCGGCCTCCCGGGCGATGGCCTGGCGTCTTCGCCGCGCCTCGGCCTCGTCGATCACGCCGGCGTTCATGTCGGCGTCGATGGCCATCTGCTTACCCGGCAGCGCGTCGAGAGTAAAGCGCGCGGTGACTTCGGCAGTACGCACGGCGCCATGGGAGACGACCAGGAACTGAATGGCGACCAGGGCGAGAAAGAGTACGAAGCCGACTACGTAATTGCCGCCGACAACGAACTGGCCGAAGGCCTGGATGACGTGGCCGGCGGCGGCCGTGCCCTCCGAGCCATGAAGCAGAATGCGGCGGCTGGAGGCGATGTTGAGCGCAAGGCGAAAGAGCGTGAGCAGCAGAAGCAGCGTGGGAAAGACGGAAAGCTCGACCGCGCGGCGTATCTGCACCGCGGAGAGGAAGACGATGATGGAGGCGGCCATCGAAAGCGCCAGCAGGAGATCGAGCGCGGCGGCGGGCAACGGGACGAGCATGACAAAGATCACGCTGATGGCGGCCAGGGGCAGCGCGTACTCGCGCAGCCGGTCGAGGATGGACGTAGAAGAGGCGGCGGGCTGCGCGCCGCCGGCAAGAGCGGTTGTACTCATCGAGGAACTCCTCCAAAACCCGGGGCAAAACCTGGCGACGCAGCGCGGGAATCTGCTACCGCGGAGCGGGTCCGCGCGCGCAGTTCCTCTTCGACGCGCTGGCGGTAGAGCCAGGCGAGGATGGTGGCGACGGCGGCGTAGAGCTCGACCGGAATGGCCTGGCCGACCTCGACCGAGCGGTAGAGCGAGCGCGCCAGCGAGGGATTCTCGAGGATGGGCACGCCGGCCCAGCGCGCCTCGGCCTTGATCTCCTCGGCCAGCAGGTTGCGGCCCTTGGCGAGAACTTTGGGCGCCTCCATGGTGGTGAAGTCGAAGCCGAGGGCGACGGCGTAGTGGGTGGGGTTGGTGAGCACCACGGCGGCGCGGGAGACATCGGCCTTCACGCGGCGGCGGCGCATCTGCCGCTGCAGGCCGCGGATGCGGGAGCGAATCTGCGGGCTGCCCTCGGTCTCCTTGTACTCGTCGCGCAGATCCTGGCGGCTCATCTTCAGGCGCGACTCGCGGCTCTGCCACTCGACCGCATAGTCAATAGCCGACCAGGCGAAGAGCAGCCAGGCCGCGGCCTCGAGCAGGCCGTAGATGTCGGGACCGAGCCGGTTGAGCCGGTCGAGCGAGAACGCGGGCAGGGCAAGCTGGCGGCCGATGCGCTCGACGGCGAAGACGCCGAGCAGCGCGGCGGGCAAAAGCGACTTGCCCAAGCGCGCGGCAGCGCGCAGCGAGAAGAGATTCTTGAGATTCGTGACCGGGTTGACCCGGTCGAGCTTGAAGCCGGCGGCGCCCGCATGGACGTTGACGCCGCCGGTCTGGAGGACGCCCGCGACAAGGGCGGCTCCGGCGACGAGGGCCATGGCAAGAGCGGGCGGCGCGAGGACGGAGAGCAGAAGGCGGCGCAGGGCGATCAAAGTGGGCGGCAGCGTGGACGGCTCCCAGCGCGCGGGATCGCCGAGGATGAGGAAGGCGGCGAAGGCGCCGCGCCAGGCTTCGACGATACGGCTGCCGAGCGTGCCCAGGGCGAGCACGCCGGCGAGGGTGCCGGCGGCGGCCGAGAGCTCGCGGCTGTGCAGGATGTCGCCTTCGCGCCGCGCCTTCTGGCGGCGGTGCTGCGTGGCCTGCTCGGTGCGCTCGCCGGGCATGGATCAGCCTCCCAAACCCGTGGCCAAACTCGTGCTGTGCGCGGCGATGAGCCGCTCGGCCAGGTCGAGCAGCGCGGCAAAGCGCGCCTCGATGAAGCGCGGCCAGAGCGCCAGGGCTCCGGTAAGAATGACGAAGCCGGTGATGGTCTTGAGAGGCACGGTCAGGGCCATCACCGGCAACTGCGGGCTGAGCTTGCCCAGAAGCGCCACGGCGATCTCGACCAGCATGGTGGCGGCGAGCACGGGCGCGGCCAGCTCCACCGCGGCGAGAAAGACGCCGGCGGCGGCGCGGACGATTACCAGGGCCGAAGTGGGCGCGAGCGCAAAGGAACCGAGCGGCGCCACGCGGAAGCTGCGGATGACGGAGCCAAGAAGAATGCGGTCGAGTCCGGCGGTGATGAGGACCATCGTGCCGAAGATCTGGAATAGGTCGCCCAACAGCGGCGTCTGGATGTTGGATCCGGGATCGAGCAGGTTGACGAGCGAGAAGCTGAACTGTACGCCGGCGATCTGCCCGGCGAAAAGGAGCATCTCGTTGAGCAGGGTGAGCGAAAGGCCGTAGACGAGGCCGACCGCGAGCTCACCGAGAAGCGCGGAGAAGCCGAGCTCGACGCGCGCTGCGGGGAGCGCGGCGACGAGCGGCGCCAGCAGAAAGGCGACTGCGCCCACGAACACGGCTTTCGCGCGCAGGGGCAGCGCGGTCGAGGCAAAGAACGGCGCAAAGACCACCATGCCGCTGATCCGTACCAACGTCAGCGTCATCGCGGTGAGAAAGGTGGGCCAGTCGGTCAATGTCAGCTCCTAGCTGCCAGCTTTTAGCTCTTAGCTCTTCCGTGCGGCCTTTCGTCGCTGTTGGTTTTCTCGCGCTTGGGCTGCCGGCCGCACTTGCCGGGGTTAGCCGTAGTTGGCTCCTCCGCATTCCGGCTACAAGCTGGTAGCTGGAAGCTAGAAGCTGTCTTTCCTCATCCCAGATAGCGGTGAAAATCCCCGAACAGCAGGCGCGTGTAGTCGGCGAGGCGGGCGAGGAACCAGGGCATGGCGGCGAGCAGGATGAAAGCGACAGCGGCCAGGCGCGGCACGCTGGTGAGCGACTGCTCCTGCAGACTGGTGAGGGTCTGCACCAGGCTCAGCAGAAAGCTGAGCCCGGCGGCGGAGACGAGCAGGGGCGCGGCCACGATCATCGATTCCTTCATCAGCTGGCGCAGCAGTTCGGCCACCAGGTCGGGCGTCATGGGACAGTCCTTTCGAAAGCACATTGGGTCAAAAGCTCTTCAACAGCGAGCTGCCCAGCAGGTTCCAGCCATCGACCATCACGAAGAGCAGAATCTTGAGCGGTGTGGAGACCACCACCGGCGGCAGCTGAAACATGCCGATCGAAGTGGTGATCGAAGCGGTCACGATATCGACGAGCAGAAAGGGGAGAAACAAAACCGCGCCGATGGCAAAGCCCGCCTTGAGCTCGGAGAGGATGTAGGCCGGGACAACCACGCGCATGGGCAGGTCGTCGGGCGTATTGGGACGGGGAGTCTGTCCGGCGGCGGTGAACAGCGCCAGATCCTTCTCGCGCGCGTAGCGGAGAAGAAAATGCTTCACCGGTTGCGCGCCGCGGTCGATGGCCTCGATGCCCGTGATCTGGCCGGCACGGTAGGGCTCGACCGCCTGCTGATCCACCTGGTTGAGCACCGGCGTCATGAGGAACCAGGTCATCATCAGCGCCAGGCCCATGAGCGTGGGGTTCGAAGGCGCGGTCTGCGTGCCCAGCGCCTGACGCAGAAAGTGAAAGACCACCAGCAGGCGCACCAGCGGGGTCATGGCCATGAGGATCGCGGGCAGAAGCGTGATGAGCGTGAGAACCAGAAGGATCGTCCACGGGGTCGAGTCCGAAGGATGAAGCTTCGCGTTCAGATCGGGCAGAAGCGGAACCGGCGCGGCCAGGACTGCGGCCACCCCAAAAAAGCTTGGCGCAAAGGGGCGTGCGGGCCAGGAGCTCACCGGGAAGGCGATTGCCGATAAGAGGGTCACCAGGAGACCCTCGGCGATCTTCTGGTTAAGGTCTGGGATTCATCCGCGCATCGCCTGGGAGAGCGGGATTGGTCGAGAGGATAGAAGGCGGAGCCGCCCTCGGCCGAGGTAACGACGAGAAGATGCCGGCCTTCCGCTTCGACCAGCGCGAGAGAATGCCGCGGCGCAAGCGCGATGCGCTCGAGGAGGGCGAGGCGGGGACGGGGGCGCGGCCGACGGCCGAGGCGCGCGAGCATCCATCCGGCGAATCCGCCGAAGGGCAGAGCTCGAGCAGCCGGATGTGGTGCGAATTCTTCCTTGCCCGCCTGGGTCTTCACAGACAACTTCCCTTCTGCGCCAATTTGCGCTTGGACCCAACGCCGAGGCCGGGCTCAGGCCAGCCGCGTGATGCGCACCGCCAGCTGCGTATCGACCACTTCAAACTCGCTCCATGCAAGCCGGACATTGCCGGCGCCGAGGGGCATATCGTCTCCACTGCTCCACTGGGTTTCGATCACGTGCCCGGGCGCGAGCGCCAGCAGATGGCGCACGCGGAAGGTGCGCACCGGAATCATGACGTCCAGCGCGACAGGCAGAAGCGTGACCGGCGCGCGCAGACTTGTCTCTTCTTCCTCCACCGGTTGCGGCGCAGGGACCAGTCTCGTCTCTGTTTTGCCCGCCTCCGCTTTGCCCGTCTCCGTTCTTCCCTGTGCGGGCCCGCCCGGCGCCGGCTTGACTTGCTCTGGTTTGCTTTGCATTGGTTTGGCCTGCGCCCCTTTGGCCGCCTGAGCCGGGATCGAGGACGCGCCCGGAGACGGGACCGGGCGCGGGGGCTCGACCCCCGCTGACGGCATTGGGTTGGCTGTGGCCATGTGTCGGGAAACCATGCAGCGAAGTGACCAGAGGCGGAACAGTCAGATTGGAAGGGACTAACCCAGCAGAGGCGGACGGCGCGCGGCAGGTCGAGAATCTGCATCGCTGGTACACTGAAAAAGAGCCAGCCGAAGAATAGGATGCGGCTCTTTGCGGCCGCAACCGGGCCGCGGAAGAGCCCTCGAGCAAAATTCGCGCGGGATTCGATCGAGGTTGAAGAAGATGCCGGAGCCAAAAGAAAACAAGAGTGTTGCCCCAACCAACCTGCGCCTGAAAGTGGGCCTGGCAGAGATGCTCAAGGGCGGCGTGATCATGGACGTGATGAACGTGGAGCAGGCGCGGATTGCCGAAGAGGCGGGCGCCGCGAGCGTCATGGCGCTCGAGCGCGTGCCGGCTATGATCCGCGCCGAGGGCGGCGTGGCGCGCATGGCCAAGCCGAGCCTGATCAAGCAGATTATCCAGGCGGTGTCGATTCCGGTGATGGCCAAGGCGCGTATCGGACACTTCGCCGAGGCGCAGATTCTTGAGGTGCTGGGTGTGGACTTCATCGACGAGAGCGAGGTGCTGACGCCCGCCGATGAGACCCATCACATCGACAAGCACGCCTTCACTACGCCGTTTGTGTGCGGGGCGCGCAACCTGGGCGAGGCTCTGCGGCGCATTGCCGAAGGCGCGGCCATGATCCGGACGAAGGGAGAAGCCGGAACCGGGGACGTGGTGCATGCTGTGCAGCACATGCGGCAGATCACCAAAGAGATGAGGGCGCTCACGGTGCTGAGCGAGCAGGAGCTCTACGCGGCGGCCAAGGAGCTGCAGGCGCCGTACGAACTGGTGCGCATGGTGGCGCAGGCGGGCAAGCTGCCGGTGCCGAATTTTTCCGCGGGCGGCATTGCCACGCCGGCCGACGCCGCGCTGATGATGCAGCTGGGCGCGGAAGCCATCTTCGTGGGGTCGGGAATCTTCATGAAGGAACGGGCCACTCCGCTTGACGTGGAGAACGACGCCCGTGAGCGCGAAGAAGCGGTGAGCCGCGCCAAGGCCATCGTGATTGCTACCACGCACTACAACGACCCGAAGATTCTTGCCGAAGCAAGCGAGCAGGTGACGGGCACGATGAAGGGGCTGGCGGCAGCGGCGATCGACGAGAAGGAGCTGCTGCAGACGCGCGGCTGGTAACCGCCTGCGGTGGGGCCAACTGCTCGCTGTGCGCTCGCACAGGCGTCAGTGCCGGCCTCCTTGCATTCATCGAAAGCGCAAGGAAGCGCCCACGGTGAATTCAACAGAAATTCGGTGGAGAGTTCAGGCTTGACCGGAGAGAGTGGGTTGCCTCACATCGGCGTGCTCGCCCTGCAGGGCGATTACGCGGCGCATGCGGCTGCGCTGAGAGAGGCCGGCGCTGAGCCGCGTGAGGTGCGCAACCCCGCCGATTTCGATGGCCTCGACGGGATCGTGCTGCCCGGGGGCGAGTCGACCACCATGCTCAAGTTCCTGGAACGCCATGGGCTTTTCGAAGCGCTCGGCGAGTTTTGCCGCGCCAAGCCCACGTTCGGAACCTGCGCCGGTGCGATTCTGCTGGCGCGCGAGGTCCTCAATCCACCCCAGCGCTCGCTGGGTCTGCTCGATGCAGTCGTGGAGCGGAACGCCTACGGGCGCCAGATCGACTCGGCGATTCTGCATTCTGAGACAAAGCTCGACGGAGGTCCGCTGGAGATGGTGTTCATTCGCGCGCCGCGCATTGCCGAGATCGGTCCCGGCGTGGAGGCGCTGGCCTGGCGCGAGGGCTCGCCGGCGCTGGTGCGGCAGGGCGCGCTGCTGGCGGCTACATTTCACCCCGAGCTTTCTTCCGATCGCCGCGTCCACCGGCTTTTTGTGGAGGAGGTCGAGACGGCAAGAGGCAAGGCGGCGCGCGGTTAGCAACCTTTTCCCGCGAGGGTACCGGGACGGGCGCGGGTTCCGGGCGCGCGGGCTGTGACCAAACTCCGGCTGCAAGCATCCAAGATTCAATTGAACGGGGAGCTTCCGCTCAAGCGGCGTGGGAAAAGACGATTGCCGCGGAGTGCGCTTCCCGCGGCGGACCGGGTTTTCCGGCGTCGAATTCGGTTCTCCCATTTCACAGCCCACTCTTCCGATTCCGGATGCGTCCAAACAAGAGTGGGAGTAACCTCAGAGGGAGAGGGGCTTGTCATGCCTTCCATTTTCACGCCCATCTCGACCGAGATCGAACGCAAATCGCCCGGTATTGGGGGTAAGCCGCCCGTAGACCGGCGGCCAACCGGCGGAGGCGGCGGAGGCGGCGACGACGAGTGGAGGAACTCCCGGCACGGACCGCGGGAGCTCCTGAACAAGGTGCGCGCCTTTGTCTTCTGCGCGCTCGCGGGCGACATGATGTTCTTTGCCGTGCTGGTGGTCCTCTTCTATGCGCGCCAGACGAGCACGCACCTCGATCTGGCCACGATGCGTCAGATAGGCGACTGGCATCCGGTGCTTCTGCCGCCGATTCTTTTTCTCAACACCGCCGCGCTGGTGCTGAGCAGCCTGACGATGGAGCTGGCGCGGCGCAACATCTTCCGGGAGATCGATGTGCTGGAGGAGTGGCTCGGGCTGGGCCGTCCCGCGCTGCGCCGGGCGCTGCCCTGGATCGCCGCCACGCTGCTCCTGGGCTCGCTCTTTCTGGCCGGGCAGGTGGTCGCGTGGAAGCAACTGACGGCGCAGGGATTTGCCTTCGACCGCTGGTCGACGCCGGCGAGTTACTTCTTTTACGTCATCACGGGGATCCACGCCGCGCACTTGGTGCTGGGTGTGATGGCGCTGGGATTCTGCCTGTGCGCGCTGGGCTGGCTCAAGCGCGTCGACTACCGGCAGATCGCCGTGGACTCGACGGCATGGTTCTGGCACACCATGGGCATGGCGTGGGTGCTGCTGTTTGCGGTCCTGCTTCTGGGCCAGTAAGCGGGCGGCAACACGCGGCTGCGCCATTTCCCCCCGGGCGCGGCCTTTGCATCCGGTGGCGATCCAGCTTATCGCTCGAGCGGGCGGGCTTGGGATACAGCAGAGGCAGAGAAGGAGAAAAGCTTCTCAGGCCCGTTGTGGCGCGAGCCGCAACCAGCGGCGCAGGCGCTCCACGGGGGACTCAACCTGAGGGCAGGCGAAGTAGATGGCGCGGTTCGCCGCCATGAGCAACTGCACCGCCTCAAGCTGGCCGTTGTGCGCGCAGAGCGAGCCGCCTGCCCGGACGTATTCGTCGGCCAGGTACTCAATGGCATGGCCGAGTTTCTCGAGCGCGTGCCCGGATTTGGGATCGATGCGGCGGCGCGCGGAGCGGCGGCGACGGGCTGCACGAGAGACGATGGTGGCGGACGCGCTCAGCGGCGCAGGAAGGGTGGTGGTGGAAGATGCCATGGCTTGCAATTCTCCTTGAGCCTATCGGCTAATCCCGCCCTTATGCGTACATGTCGAATGTACCGGGTTCTGTTTTAAGACAAGTTAATTCTCGGCTTCCCGTACATGGAAAAAATCTGCGGGTGCCGGAAAGCTAACGGGTAAGGGGACGGTTACCCGTGAGGCGCCTGGTAACGGGCCGTGCCGGCTGGCGGTCCCGGATTGAGAGAAGCCCCGAAGTGGAAGTCACCTCAATTCGGGAGATGGTACTGTTTGCAGTAACTTGCAGCGTCTTGACGGCAACGGGCCGAAAACCTAAGCTCAATCCAGGTTCTGCGTTTTCGCGCCGGCCAGATTCCCCCCTTTTGCTCCGGCTATCGCTTTGGCGCAAGCCGTGGGAAGCATGCAGAATCTCCGAGGACTAAGGAAATGAATGGCATTCCCTACTTCTGGCAGTACCTTCCCCTGCTTTTGCAGATCCTTGCCGTGGTTCTGCTGGGCGTGGGCATGGTAACGGCCTCGTGGTTTGTGGGCCGGCACCGGAATACAAAGACCAAGCTGGCGGCTTACGAGTGCGGGATTGAGGCCGTGGGGGACGCGCGGGGAAGGTTCAGCGTACGCTTCTATATGGTTGCGGTGCTGTTCATCCTCTTTGACGTGGAAGCCGTGTTCATGATGCCGTGGGCGGTAATTTACCGCAGGCTGCCCGCGATCACCGGTCACAAGCTCTTTGGTTTCTGGGAGATGGCTGTCTATCTCGGCTTCGTGGCCGTGGGTCTCTACTATATTGTTCGCAAGGGCATCCTGGACTGGAGCCTGGACAGGGCGGATCTTTGACGAGCCGCACACCGGACAAACGAACTCCGGACGGAGCGGAATTGTGATCAGGCAGCCTCTGATCAGACGCAAGCTGAGGTGCTAACAGCGGACAAAGATGAGCGATTCCCGAACATTTTTCGGCAAATCCGCGGTCCTCGAGGGCCTCGCCGAGCATCCTGCGGTTAAGGCGATTGCGGGATGGAATGCCGATGCTCTTCTCGATGCGCGATTCGACCGCGGAGAGCTGACGCTGACCATTGCGCCCGAAGAGATTCGCGCCGCATGCGCGACGGTGAAGGCCGCGGGCTACAACTTTTTGGAGGACCTGACGGCTGTGGACTGGTTTCCTGCCTCGCCGCGCTTCCGGCTGAGCTATGCGATTCTGTCGCACCTGCTGAAGGAACGTATCCGCTTGAGCGTGCCCGTGGAAGAGCTCGATCCCGCGGTCGAGTCGATTACGCCGGTGTGGCCGGGAGCGAATTACTACGAGCGCGAAGTCTTCGATCTCTTTGGCATTCGTTTTGAAGGGCACCCCAACCTGCGCCGCATCATGATGCCGGATGACTGGCAGGGTCATCCGCTGCGCAAGGACTATCCGGTGGAGGGATACCGCTAAATGGCCTTGAGCGCAGGTACGCCGATTCTGGAAGCGCCGGTGGCGGAGGGTGCGAGCGATCAGCACATGGTGCTGAACATGGGCCCGCAGCACCCGTCGACGCACGGCGTGCTGCGGCTGGTGCTCGAGATCGACGGCGAGATCGTGGTGCGGGTCTATCCGGAGATCGGCTACCTGCACACGGGCATCGAGAAGACCTGCGAAGCGAAGTTCTATCAACAGGTGGTTCCGCTTACCGACCGCATCGATTATCTAAGCCCGATGGCCAACAATCTCTGCTATTGCCTGGCGGTAGAAAAGCTGCTGGAGCTGGAGATCCCAGAGAAGGCGCAGTGGATCCGGGTGATGCTCGCGGAACTGACGCGGCTCAATTCGCACCTGGTGTGGCTGGGCACCCACGCCATGGATATCGGCGCGCTGACCGTGTTTCTCTACACCTTCCGCGAGCGCGAGGAGATTCAGCGGCTGTTCGAGGCCGTGAGCGGACAGCGGATGATGACCAGCTACTTCCGCATCGGCGGGCTTGCGATGGAACCGCCGCTGGATTACTTCGACCGCATCCAGGCCTTCATTCGCACGTTTCCGGAAAAGATCGACGAGTACTCGAACCTGCTGACGGGCAATCCGATCTTTATCAACCGGCTGAAGGGCGTGGGGCTGCTTTCGGCCGAGGATGCGATTGCGCTGGGCGTGACCGGTCCGCCGCTGCGCGCCTCGGGCGTGGATTTCGATCTGCGCCGCGACATGCCGTACTCGAGTTACGAGAAGTTCCAGTTCGCGGTGCCGACTTCCACGGTGGGCGACACCTGGGCGCGGTATGAAGTGCGGCTGGTGGAGATGCGGGAGAGTGTGAAGATCATCCAGCAGGCGCTGGACGGGATGCCGGAGGGCGCCATCAAAGCCGATGCGCCCAAGATCGTGCTGCCCGACCGGGAGAAGATGAAGACGCAGATGGAGGCGCTCATCCATCACTTCAAGATCGTGACGGAAGGGTTTGCCGTGCCCGCCGGCGAGGTATATCAAGGCATCGAAAGTCCGCGCGGGCAGATGGGCTACTATGTGGTTTCAGACGGGACGGCCAAGCCTTACCGCGTGCACATGCGCAATCCCTCGTTCGCCACGCTGCAGGCGATCGAGACCATGTGCAAAGGGCGGCTGCTGGCCGACCTGGTTGCGGTGATCGGCTCAATCGATATTGTTTTGGGAGAGATTGATAGATAAAGAAATGAGGAGACAACGTGGTTGATTACGCAAAGTTGGCCGAGAAGGCAAAGGCATTGCAAGATGCCGCCAAGGGTCCCAACGGCCGGCTGGAGGCACAGGAACAGGACCCTACCGCTTTTTTCGGTAAAGTGAAGTCGCATTTGGTTGCCGAGATGTATAAAGCAAACCTGGAGCTGGGCAAGAGAGGCTTGTCCACGCTCGACCGGAGTTTTTCCCCAAGCTTCTCCGGCAGATTCTGCTTCACCTTCGGGGTCTCGCTGCTGTGCGGCGTGGAACTCGACACCAGATTGGGCCAGCGTTGCATCAAAGCCACCGTCAGCGGTCCTCCAAATGCGCGCGAGATCGGGCGCAGGGTGTATTTGTTCAATCGGGCCTCGCAGCAACCGCAGTCGTTCATGGAAGACGAGACGGCTGGAGTGATTGTGCGGGGACTGGGCCCGGAAGAGATCGCTGTCGACATCATTTCCTCGGTCCTTTCAGGCGAGTTTTCCTGAAAGGCGCGCCAGACTTGAGCGAGGCCGAGAACGGTTTGGTTGACTCCCCTGCGACCGTGTACCCCGCAACCGTGTATTTTGAACTGTGGACCTCGCTTGCCTCCATGATGAGGAGTTATATGGCGGCTCACGGCCTCCACCGCGGCCACGCGGATCGGAACCACGCGGGCCCAAGCCGGACGGGCCAGAACCAGACAGTCCATGCGGATTGGCAGGTGGAGTGGGACGCGGCCCACATTCTGACACGCTACCGCGACAAATGGCTTGATCTGAAGCGCGACGGCACACGCGTGACCTGGATGCGCGAAAATGGGAACAGCGGAGTGCTGGTGCTGACCGAGGCCGGATGCCTGCGCGGCGCCGGCCTTGAGCAAGAAGTCGGTCAAGAGATCGACATGGCAGCCGAGGCATGGGCGCGGGAGTTGATGGGATGAGTGCTGAGAAGGCGAGTCCAGAGCCCGAACCGGTATTTTCGGCTGCGCTCGGGGCGCGGCTGGACGCGCTGGTGAAGAAGTACCCGGTGAAGCGCTCGGCGCTGGTGCCCATGCTGCTGTATGCGCAGGACGAGGTGGGCTATCTTTCCGACGCGGTGATTGCCGAAGTGGCGCGGCGCATCGGGATTACGGAGCTCGAAGTGCGCAACGTGGCCACCTACTACTCCATGCTGCGTTTCAAGCCGGCAGGGCAATTCAA
>DATJRT010000088.1:0-2660 GCA_035504495.1 Occallatibacter sp. | reverse complement strand
CCCAGCGGCAAAATCTTCACGTTACCGGAGCTTGAGGAGGTCGCGGCTGCCTGCCGGCGCCACGATCTTTTCCTCATCACCGACGAGATCTATGAGTATTTCGTCTACGACGGCGCGCGCCACATCTGCCCGGCGTCGCTCGAGGGCATGCGCGAGCGGACGATTGTGCTTTCGGGATTCAGCAAGACCTTTTCCATTACCGGCTGGCGCGTGGGTTACGCCGTCGCCGATGCGCGCTGGATGCCGGCCATGGGCCACTTCCACGATCTCACCTACGTGTGCGCGCCTGCGCCCTTCCAGGTGGCCGCGGCCGCGGGACTGGAGCAGCTTCCGCCCGCGTTTTACGCGCAGATCGCGGCCGATCACGAGTCCAAGCGCGGCCGCCTGCTCAGTGCGCTCCGCGATGCCGGCATGGATCCCGCCATACCTGCCGGCGCCTACTACATCATGGCGAGCGCCAAGCGCCTGCCGGGCAAAACCGCGGCTGAAAAAGCGCGCCATTTGCTGGCCGCCACCGGCGTGGCTGCGGTCGCGGGCTCGGCTTTCTTCCGCCCAGGGCGCGGCGAAGACCTGCTGCGCTTCTGCTTTGCCAAGCAGGACGCCGAGCTGGACCAAGCCTGCGACCGCCTGCGAGATCTCTGACGCCGCAGCGCCTCTCGATGCGCGCGGCTCTGGGCACAGAACCTCGCCCTCGCCGCCGCACAAGCTGCGGCAGGAGCCGACAACAGTCACTGCAAACGCGGCAAACCGACTTTGCGCACCAGCTCCGCGTAGCGCGGGTCGGAGCGGAGACTATCCAGCTCAAAGGCGGTGTTCAGCTCCTTGAGCAGGAAGTCGTGCTCCCGGTAAGCCGTGTCCAGCCATGCAAATGCCTTCTGCTTGTCGCCCAGCTCGGCGTACAGGCGGGCGATCTTGTACGGGGACGCGTAACCGGTCTGGCGCTGGTTGAGCAGGACCTTGACGCTTTCCATAAGCGCACCGTGCCAGCCGGCGGCGCGGAATCCGCGCTCCAGCGCATCGCCGAACTCAACGTCCTCGCGAACGCCCGTGTGCTGGAAATAGGCCGCCCAGTGCTGCACCACCTCGGGGTACATGCGTTTTCCCCAGTAGGCGTAGCCCAGGCAGTCATGGGCCAGGTTATAGGTTGGGTTTTCTGCCAGCAACTGCTGGCAAACCGCGATGGCGTCATCGTAACGGCGCGCCGCAACAAGCACGCTCCCCTTTACGCGGCGGATGACGGGCGAGGTTGGATCGAGCTGGTGCGCGAGATCGATTTCGTTGAGAGCCTCCGCTTCTCGCCCGCCGATCATACCCAGGCTTTCGGCGAACCACTGGTGGGCGGTGGCATCGTTGGGATCGAGGGCAAAGGCTCTCCGGAATTCGGCTTCGCCGCCGGCAAAGTCCCAGTCATATTCCATCTCGATGCTGCCCAGAATGGCGTGGGGATGAGCCAGGGTGGGATCCAGGCGCAGAGCTTCGCGGGCTGCAATGCTGGACTTGGGAAAATCCTCGGCGGGATTCCCTCCAAAAAAAGGAAGCACGGAATAGACATCGGCGAGGGCGGAATACGCCAGGGCATACCCGGGATCTTTGACGATGGCCTGATTGAAGTAGGGGACGGAAGCTTCAAGGCTGGCGCGGTCTCTCTGGTTCCACCCGTAACGCCCTTTTAAATACAGGGTGTAGGCTTCCATATTCTGCGTGCCTTGCCGGGTCACCAGTTCTTTGTCAGCGGTACTCAACGTGGAGCGCAGCTTTTCCGCGATGTCGCCGGCGATCTGTTGCTGCAGTTGGATGAGGCTGGAGATTTTGCCGGCGTAGCGCTTGCCCCAGATTTCGGTATCGTCGCGAACGTTGGTGATCTCGGTGCTGACTTCAATATTGTTGGCCTGCACGGAAACGCGGCCGCTGACCACAGCCGAGACGCCCAGCTCGTTTCCCGCCTCCTGCACCTCAATGTCTTTTCCCTTGAGGCGAAAGACCGAGTCGCGGGAGCGGACCTTGAGCTGGGGAATGTGGGCGAGGTTGCCGATCAGCGATTCGGTGATGCCGTCGCTGAGATAGTCGGAGCTTGCGTCTCCGCCTGCGTTGGTAAATGGCAGGACTGCGACAGAGTCGGGGGCGAGATTGGAGACGCCGGCACTCGCGGCTTCGCGATCGCCGACCGCCGTGACGCGCGAATCGGTGTGGCCGCCTGAGAGGTAAAAGATGAGAGCCGCAGTCAGGCCCAAAGGCAGGAGCCAAGCCACCGACCGTGCCAGGGTCACGGTCCAGCGACGTCCGGCCGGTTCAGGCAGAGTTTCTGCCGGAGCAGTCCTTCGCTCCGCAGCCGAATCGAGGGCCTGTCCGTCAGCGGGGCTGCCGGGGGCCGGGTCATCGGCTTCCAATTCGTGGGCTTTGCCCTTGAGCCAATCCGCGAGCTCGTCCGGATAGGCAAACACGCTTCCGCGCTCTCCGCCGGGAACGCGATGAACGGGCAGACCCCGTTCCCGTTCCCAGCGCTTCACTGTGCGCTCGGCGCGATTCAGGAAAACAGCAATCTCTTTCCAGGAGACAAGCGTCTTCGCCGCCGACGTTTTTTCTTCGTGAGGGGACACCATGACCGCAACTGCTCTGGGGACTTCTACTTTGAGGGAACCGTGTATGCAAGATCATACTTC
>DATJRT010000087.1:0-7550 GCA_035504495.1 Occallatibacter sp. | reverse complement strand
GAAACCAGCCCCAAAAGCCGCCCGTTCTGTCATGCTTGGGAGCAGCCCTGAGAATGCCCTGATGCCGTCCCCATCCCTCGAAAACCTGCGACCCTTTAGCCGCTGGAAGACCACTCCGCGATGGTCCATCGCCGTCTTCCTTCTGGCGATCTTTTTTACCTTCTCGAGTTTCGGCTTCGTCTTCGACGGCATGGACATGGGCCGCCAGCCCCCGCTGCGCTTTGCCCTGTCGGTCCTGATGATTGCGTTGTTCTCGACCGCCTATGCGATCGCGTGCATCTCCTTTCGCCAGCGCTGGTGGATCCCGATATTGCCGATCTTGGTTATCCAGAACCTATGCATGAACCTTCTCTTCCGCCGGCTGCCCGACGGACCTGCGCTTACCCATTTCGATTCCGCGCAGCTAGCCCATTTTCACAGCCGCCTTGTCTTTGACGGCGTATCGGCCGTCAGCGCCATCATTCTGGGCTACGTCGGTTTTGTTGTGGTCTCCATCACCGAGGCGCGGCGTCGTATCCGGGTTGAGGGCGAAAAAGCCGCTGTGGATACGGAGCTGGCCGCGGCGCGCGAAATTCAGCAGCTCATGGTGCCCGAGAAGCTGCCCGCGGCTACCGGATACGCTATCGAAGACGTCTACCGGCCTGCCGCCCAGGTCGGCGGAGATTTCTTCCAGGTGATTCCGCTCGCCGGCGGCCAAACCCTCGTCGCCATCGGCGATGTCAGCGGCAAAGGCATCGGCGCCGCCATGATCGTCTCCATGCTGATCGGCATGCTGCGCACCATCAGCCGGAGCAGCCGGGACCCCGCGCAGATTCTTGCCGAACTCAACAGCAGGCTTGTCGAGGGCCGCCACGGAGGCTTCGTCACCTGCCTGGTAGCGTGTCTCGATTCCTCCGGCCGCGTCGCTCTGGCCAACGCGGGCCATCTGCCGCCCTGGCTCAACGGCGCCGAAGTCGCATTCGCCGGCTCCTTGCCTCTTAGCCTGCTTGCTGCGGCTGCCCCGGAGCAGGCCACTCTGCAGATGCGCCCCGGCGATCGCCTCACTCTGATGACAGACGGCGTCACCGAGGCGCGCGATGCGCAGGGAGGCTTGTTCGGCTTTGACCGCACTCAGTCACTCTTGCGTCTGAATCCGTCCCCGCTTGCCCTCGCTGAAGCCGCCATCCATCACGGCCAGGAGGACGACCTCACCGTAATCTCCATCCTCCGCACCGCCTGAGGGTGCAGGCCGGATCGGTGGCGTAATGGCATATACAGGTTAAGCGGGAGCTGCAATCCGCTTACGCCGTATCGAGACAAAGCCTTTCGCGAAGCGCCTCGTCGATCCTGCTGGCGTGTTTGAGGCCTGATGACGTACCTGAGATTTGTGAGGCGGTTCACTTCTTGCCGCGTGGTTCCGAAATGCCGCGCCAGCTCAGGCGGGCGTACCTTCCGGCGGAGCATTTCGGCAGCGTAATCATTCTTGCTTCCGCACCCAAGCCCTTCAGGAAGAGACGCGCTCAGTGCTTCGCCAGCGGATCTTCCGGCGTGTCCACATAGGTGCGCAGGTCCGGCGCGAGCGCCTGGTAGATCCGCAGCTCGGCCTGGTACTCGTCTTCCGCCTGTTCGTTCTGGTGCTTGGCGGCGTAGGTTTCGGCGAGCAGTTCGTGGGGGTACTCCGATGCGGGATCGAGAGCCTCGGCGCGTTCGCCATGGGCAACCGCCTCGTCCAGCTTGCCCTGGTGCAGCAGCCCCTGCGCCACTACCTGTTCGCTCAGGCCTGCCACGTGCGGCGCGTCGTAACTGCCGTCGAACTCCAGAATCTCGCCCTCGATCACCCGCGAGGGCTGCAGGCCCACGAACTGCTCGTAGGGATTCAGCGCGCCAGGCCCCCAGAACGAGCCCGCCATCTCATACGCGCTGACGAACACCGGCCCGTCGATATGCACCGGAACCGGCTGCTGCTTTCCCCGATCGGTAATCATCTTGAAGAACGTGGGCAGTTGCCGGCAGGGGATGCCAAAGCTCTTCGGATCGGGAAACGCCTCATAAGCAAACCAGCATTGCTTGATGTTGTTTTTCGCGATGTACGCGTCGAGCGCCTTCAACCCTCCGCCCCAGCCCACGTTGGAGTCGGCCAGCACGCGGTAGGTGCGAAATGGCCCGCCGAAGGCCTCATTCGAGTAGGGCAGGTAGTTTGGATAGGCGTGCAGCGACGAGGCCACGTGCAGCGCGACGAGAATCCCCACGGCCCACGCCCACGCACGCCCCTGCCGCATAAGAGCCACAGCCGCGCCCGCAACAAGCACAATCAGGAACGGCAGAATGGGCAGGATGTGCCGGATGCCGATGTCCACCTTCGCCGTCATCGCCGTGCCGAAAAAAATGACCGGCGGCAGCAGCAGGAATACCAATTCGCGGCGATGTTCCTTGCGCCAGAGCGCGCGCGCAAAGGGAACCAGCGCCAGCAGAAGCAGAAAGCCGATGGTCATCTTGATCAGAAAGGCAGAAGGGAAGTAGAACCACTTGCCCTCGGGATAGATCTTGCCGAAGAGATACATAGGCCGGCCATCGCGCGCCAGAATGGTCACGTCCGTAAGGCCGAAGAGATACGACTCCGGCAGCAGATGATGCCGCTCCGCGAACCCGATAGCATTGGCTTCGATGGGATGATGCAGGTCTTTGAGATAAACGGCCGAGGGCGGGACGATCTGTTTGCCGCCCGGCCGCGCGGCGTAGCGGAATCCGTAAAACGCCCACAGAATCACCACCGCAGCTGCGACGATCACCGCGTAGGCCGCAGCCATCCTGAGCGCGCGTCGGCCGAGATTCGACTGCGGGCTCTGCGCCTGCGTCTCCTCTTTCGGCGCAAGCAGGACTTCATATGCGCCCAGCAGCGCCAACATGGGAAAAACCAGAATTGCCGAGTGCTTGGCCGCAAACGCCAGCCCCGCGGCGAGGCAGCAAACGCCGAGCCGGAGATAAGTAGGCTTCCCCACGTAGCGATAAAATGCGTAGACCGCGCCGAAGATGCAGCAGGTGGCGCCGATGTCGGTGCCGAGCAGCGGCCCATGCGCCAGGATCAGCGGATCGAAGACAACAAGCAGCAGCGCGAGCAGCGCCGCCCTGTCGCCGAACATCTCCCGCGCCGCCAGCAGCACCAGCAGCCCGAGCGCAAACGCAAACACGCTCACCGCTGCGCGCACGTGCGCCAGCATCGCATCCGCTCCCGGCTGGTCCATCATCGTCATGCCGCCAAAGGCCGATTGCGCGCGGAAGAAGATCGGCAGCGGTTCGGGGTACTTGGGCCGGCTCACCAGCAGAGGCAGCGTGGCCACCAGCTTCACCAGCGGCGGATGCTCGGGATTGATGCCGAAGTCGCCGCGCAGCCAATAGGAGTAACCCGCATACATGTGCGCCGGTTCGTCGAAGGTCTGCGATTCCAGCCGGGCCGAAAGATACAGCTCCAGCGCGAAGATCAGAAACAGAACGGCTGCTGCCGAAATGAACCACGCGCGCGGCACGCCGGAATGGGTTGGCGATAACTCAGATAATTCCATGAAAAGACCTCGCGGAGCGACACGGACTGGCTGAAACCGTGAGGGCCGGCCGGGGCTTTGAGAAAACGCAGCGCACCGGTGGCAGGAAAAGAGTCCTGCGCGTTCCCTTGAGCAAAAAGGGGGAAGGCCCATCATACCGGGGCAAAATCGATTATTCAACCATGGTCCGTTCACCGGCTTGCAACTGCGCGTCCGGGTGCTATGCTGAATTCCTCCCCGCAGGCGCCTTCCCCGCGCGACAGCAAAACATCGAATTCCACGGCGCAGTCGAGGCCCGGCCTCGGCCGGCGACTCTCAAGGAGCGGCTTCATGGCAGAAGGAGCTAAAGGCACGGCAACCGACGTCTATGTGCTCGATACCGGCGACGCCGGCGCAGAGCGCCTGCGCCTGCTCGACAAAGTGTACGGCCCATTCACGCGCGAGATGCTGCTCGACGCAGGCTTGGGCGAAGGCAAGCGCGCGCTCGATGTGGCCTGTGGCATCGGCGCCGTCTCCTGCTGGATGGCGACCCAGGTGGGACCTGCCGGCTCGGTGGTTGCGGCCGACGTCAATCCCGATCAGCTCGTGGTCTCCAAATGGCACTGTGCCAAGTGCGAGCATTTGCCCATTGAATACGTGGAAGCTAGCGCCTATGCAACCGGCTTTGCAGACGAGTGCTTCGACCTGGTGCACATGCGTCTGCTCCTCTGCCATCTCACCGAGCCGGGCAACGTGCTGCGCGAGGTGTACCGCGTACTCAAACCCGGCGGTGCGTTTGTTTGCCAGGATCTGATGATCTCGTCCATCTTCTGCTCGCCCCGCTGCGCCGCTTATGAGCGCTTTATCGAGCTGGGTCACGCGACCGGCCGTGCTCTTGGCGTGGACTACGACTTCGGCGCGCGGCTGCCGGCCGCGGCGCTCGACGCAGGCTTCCATTCAATCGATGTGCGGCTCGCCCAGCCCGCCTACCTCGCCGGCCCGGAAAAGCGGCTGTGGGAGTACTCCTTTGCCGAAGCGGCGCCGGTGGCCTTGAGCGTAGGAGCGGCTGCCGCCACCCGGGAAGAGGTCGACGGCCTGCTGCGCGAAATGGCAGAATTTGCCGCCGACGAGCACACGCTGATCGCGCAGGCCTGCCTGCCGGGCGTGATTGCGTTCAAGTAGGCGCTCGCGGGGCCGGCCGCCCGCCTCCGCTCCCCGGGAGCCGGATGAGCCAAAGATACGGTCACGGTTGAGGCCCCTTGTCCGTGCGAAACCCGGCCTGAAGTACCCTGAAGTCCAATAACCGGGTGGGCTAACGTACTCGAAGCTAAAGAAATTTCACTGGCAATCCGATAATGCCAGTGGTAACTTGCCGCTATGACCTTCGAGACGTGCACTTCGGTAACCGGCTTGGTCGATCCCTCGCCTGTCACCGGTGTGTGCGCTTTCTGCGGCGCAGTGGTGGCAGGCAAAATCAACCGGGTGGCGTCGAAGGCAGCCTGCGATCAATGCCTGGCAGCAGCCGCCAAGGACTTTCTCGATGATCGCGTGCTGCTCACCCGCGGCCTGATTCTGGGCGGAGTAGCCGCGCTGGTGTACTTTGTGATCCTGGCCTGCCTTGACGTGCTGCTCGATGGCGTGCGCGGGCCCAGCTTCCTGACCCTCCCGGTGGGTTACATCGTGGGCCGTGCCTTTGCCATGGGATCAAAAGGCGCGCCGGGAATCAAGTTCCGCGTGACCCCGGTCGTGATCAGCTATCTCGCCGTCGCCCTGGCCGCCATTCCTGTCCTCATCATGCACGCGGTCGAGAACACATCCACGAGCGCCGTATGGCTCGACTACGTGCTGGTCAAGCTGCCGCTCTGGGCCGCCGCCTCGCCTTTCATCGTGGAAAAGGGCCGTGGCCTGCTGGGTATGCTGAGCCTGGTTTTTCTCGGCGTGGGTCTTATGACCGCTTGGCATGAGGCGGGCTTTGTGCCCAAGCGCAAAGTCATCATCTAAGCGCCCCTCGGCTTCGCGCCCCCTCTCAGGCCCGTTTGATCCTCTCCCGCTCGCCGATCATTTGCGCTGCGCGCAGCGCGCTCAGCGCCGCGCCCTCCTGCCACGCGCGGATGTGGCTCACGTGCTCGCCCACAAAATACACTGGCCCGTCGGGCTCGAGCAGCAACTCGTAGCCGGGGTCAATCGCGTCGGAATCGTAGGCATTCTGGCCCGGTCCATACGAGGCGATCCACGAGCCCTCATTGAAGGGAACGCGAATCCACGGCACGTAGACGGGATTCTCGAGCTCTTTCCCGTGGCCAGGGTGCAACCGCTCCACCGTCTGCCGCGAGGCCGCGAATTTCTCCTCGAGGCTCAGCCGGGCAAAGGCGTCCGCTGACTCGAACGCGTAGCCGCTCACCAGCACGCCGCGTTCGGTGAACAGCCCGCCGGAAGGCAGCCACACCGGCGTCGGCCCCTCGGTCACGTTCTCCAGGCCGCCGTAGATGTTGAGGTCCTGCTCCCAGAACCGGCGGCTCTCCCAGGCAATCTTGTAGGCGTTGCCGTACGTGCATTCCGTAATCACTTTGCGGTAGGGCGGGCTGAAGTCGTTCACCACCTTGCGCAGCATCACCAGTGGCAGGCTGCAGATGCAGTAGTCCGCGTCTAGCGTCTTTTCCGCGCCCTGCTGGGTGTACACCACGCGCACGCCCGAGGAAGTTTTGCGAATTTCCTTTATCACCGCGCCGTACCGCACCGTCTCGCCCAGCGCCTTGGCAAAGGCATAGGGGATGCGGTCCATGCCGCCCACGGGCTGAAACATGGTGGCTTGCATGTCGAACATCTCTTCAAAGAGAATGGCGCCCCAGAAGTTCTCGTCGAGCAGGGTATCCATATCGATGGGCTTGCGCAGCACGCCGGCGTCGTCGCCGGCGCCGGGCAGCTTGGCGTAGCCCGAGCGTTCGCTCCCCGTGTATCTCCCGGCGCGGTCAAGCGGCCCATACATGCGCAGAAAGCTGAGCATGCGGTCGCGGTCTTTCACGCTCAGCTCCGCGTTCAGCGCGCCCTGGCGGATGCACTTGGCCAGCAGCTCGCTTACGTGGCCGCGGGCGTCATTCACCACCTGCCGCTGCTCCACCGGCAGGCCTCCGCCCACCGCGGGGTTCTCAAGCCGCGTCGACCGGTTGGTGTTGATCTCCACCTCCATGGCCACGCCGAGCTTGCGGCAGTAGCCCAGCATGGTGGTGTGCGCGGAAGGCAGGCGCGCCGGTCCGAAGTTCTGATACTGGCCTGCACTCCAGACGCAGGTCTGGGTGGTTCCGTCGGTAAGCTGCACCGCGTCACCGCGGCGGACGGTCCAGTTGCGCCCGCCGGGGCGCGTGCGCGCCTCGAGCACGGTGCATTCGTAACCCAGCGGCTTCATCTCGTACGCGGCCACCAGGCCGGCGATGCCGCCTCCCAGGATGGCCACGCGCACGCCCTTGCCCGCGTCCGGCGCGATGTCCAGCCGTGGCGCCGCTTCCGCAGTCACCGACATCAATCCCAGTCCCTGCATGGTCAGGAAGGCAGCGCCATAGCCTCCCGCCTGCCCCACGCGCATCAGAAACTCGCGCCGGGAAATCCCCGTTGCCATTTTTATCGGCATCCCCATTTGGCCGCACCTCGCCCGAGATCGCTTGCGTTTTCAATTTGCTCTCTCGATTATGCGCGATGGAACCGCCGCGCAGCGTACCGGTTTCCCTCAACCGCAATCCACCGCCTACAATGAAAGCCGTAGACCACCGAACGAGGGAACCCATGCCGCTTTCCGGAGAAGCCATTCGCCTGATGAATTACATCGATGATGTTGCCGTAACCCTGCGCCGGGTGCTGGCTTTCATTCCCACCCTGTCACCCGAGGAAAGGGCGCGTGTCGGTGACCACCTCAAGCAGTCCAAGCCCAGCGCCGAAGACATCGCCAAGGCCCTGGCCGAGTAAGCTATCTGTTGCTCACCGTCGCCATCATCGGGGCCGGCCCGCTGGGCCGCGGCTTGGCGTTTGCGGCTGCGCGGGCTGGTTTCCGTGTCTTGCTCG
>DATJRT010000086.1:0-8725 GCA_035504495.1 Occallatibacter sp. | reverse complement strand
ACCTGCGGGCAGGCGCACTGCGAACGTTCCGGCAGCAGCTGGGCCCTGTTTGCTGAACATAGCTGCATGGGAAAACCTGGCCGCGCGCTTTGTCAATGGAATTCCGCCTTCCGGCGCGGAAGTTTTCCCCCGTTGGTGTGCGCAGGTGTGGTAAAACGTGTGTAACTTTCTACGGCCCCCAATCACTACATGACTAAGAGAGCATGCGTGCGCTGACCTTCAGCAGGCATGCGGCTCCAATTTGCGACAACGGGAGAACCGGAAAGAGCGGAGAGCTCCGATGTCCAAGCGGATCGTATTTTGCGCCGACGGAACCTGGGATGCGCCCGGGAGCAACACCAACGTCTATCTGATCTACAAGGCGCTCACCCTGAGCGCCGACCAGGTGACGTATTACGACGACGGCATCGGCGCCGACGCCACCGGCCTGGGTCGCGTTCTCGAGGGCGCCTTCGGGCAGGGACTGTTCCAGAAAATCCAGGACGGCTATACGCAGATTGCGCACGTCTACGAGCAGGGCGACCAGATCTACCTGTTCGGGTTCAGCCGCGGCGCGTACACGGCGCGCAGCCTCGCGGGCATGATCGCGACCTGCGGCCTGCCCACGGGCAGCTTCACCGACAACTGCGTCGCGCAGGCCTTCGCCGCCTATCGCGACCCCGTGAACCGCGCGTCGATTCTGGCCGGCCTGGGCGCGTGCTCGCTTTTCAATGCATCCATCCAGATGGTGGGCGTGTGGGACACGGTGGGTTCGCTCGGCATTCCCGCCATCTTCGGCGGCGTCAACGAGGGGCAGTTCGGGTTTCTCGATACCTCGCTGCACCCGGACGTGCAGAGCGCCTACCAGGCTTTGGCCATCGACGAGGCCCGGGCGCAGTTTCCGGCCACGCTGTGGACCTCCATCCCGGCGCCGGGGCAGACCCTGGTGCAGGTGTGGTTTTCCGGCTGCCATGGCGACGTGGGCGGAGGCACGCCGCAGGGCGGGCCGGTGGATAACGGCACGCGCCTCTGCGACATTACGCTGGGCTGGATGATGGCCAACGCCCAGGCGCAGGGACTCACCTTCGATCCCGCGGCCATCGCGCCCTACGCCGCTTTCAATGCGCAATGCGCCCTGGATGCGATCAACGAAACCTGGTCACCGGTCTACGGCCCGCAACACCTGCGTCCCATCGCGGCCAACTCGTCGCTCGCGAACAGCGTGGCCTTGCGCGTGCAGTATGCGCTCACCTATACCCCGGGCAATCTGACGATTGCGAGCGGCGCGCTGGGCAGCGGCTATGCGCAGGTCAACGTGATCGCCGCGCCGGCGGCTTGAGGGACGCGGCCGGCAATGGGGGATGATAACGCCTGGAACCCGGGTCTCTTTGCCTGGCTCTACCCATCTGCTCTACGATCACTGCGATACGATGATGGAAGCCGAACAACGTGCCGATCGATCCGTCGCCATGAAGGCCCATCTCGTCGACCGCTTCAACCCGCTGCGCGCCACTCCCAATTTCCTCACCCTCCTGCGCATCTGCGTGGCGCCGTTTCTGGTGGCGGCCATTCTCGAAGGGCATTACGAGCTGAGCTTCGTGCTCTTTGTGGCCGCGGGGCTGACCGATCTGCTCGACGGCGCCCTGGCGAGGCTGCTCAAGCAGCGCTCCATGCTCGGCCATTATCTCGATCCCGTGGCCGACAAGCTGCTGCTGAGCACGCTGTTTCTGGTGCTGCTGCACAAAGGGCTCATGCCGGTCCTGGTGACGGTCCTGGTGTTCGGCCGCGATGTGGGCATCCTGCTGGTGGCGGCCATCCTTTACGCTGCCGTGGGCCGGCGCGAGTTTCATCCCAGCATCTTCGGCAAGGCCAACACCCTGGCCCAGATCAGCGCGGTGGCCGCGGTGCTGCTGGAGCAGCTTACCTCCGCGCCCTGGGTGGGCTACTTCCGCACCTTCGCCCTGGACCTGACCATCGTGCTTACGGTGGCCTCGGGGCTGCAGTATGCGTGGCTGGTCTCAAGAAGGCTGGGCGCTCCGCAGACGAACGGGTCGAGCCTCAAGTGAGCGCGAAGCGAGCGTGAAATGAAGGGCGCGCGGCGAGGGCAGGAGCGGACCCTAGGAGTCGCCGGAGACGTCTTCGGTTTCGGCCGAGTCTTCGATCTCCATATCGCGGAATTCCTCGGAGTCGAAGACCTCGCCACATTCCAGGCACTCCACAAACTCAGTGTCTTCGTGGCGGGACACGACTCGCACCTTGGGATGTCTGCACGCGGTAACCATCAATCGTTATTCAGCTGGGAAATGCTCTTGGGGCCAGATTGTAGCCCGACTCCGGCGGTTTTTGAAAGACCATTTGTTTGAATCTTTTCGCCCGTCCCGGTACTTTTCTCAGGGGATTCAAGCAAGGGCGGAGCCGGAGCCGGTATAGCAAAGGCGACAGAATCAGGCCTATACTATAGTCGGAGCGTTCGAGTCGGGGTTTCATGCTCAAGCTGACCAAGAAGGCGGACTACGGGCTGATGGCGCTCAAGTACCTCGCCGAGCATCCGGAGACGCCTGCGTTGAGCGCAAAGGATTTAGCCGACGCCTACGGAATTCCGGCACAACTGCTGGCCAAGATTCTGCAAAGGCTGACCAAAACGGGACTCCTTCGCTCCCACGCCGGGATGAACGGAGGTTACGCGCTGGCCCGGGATGCGCGGGAGATTTCGGCCTACGAGGTGATTCACGCGATAGACGGGCCGTTCTTCATCACCTCGTGCACCAAAGGCGCCAAAGGCTGCGACCTGACCCCGAGCTGCACCATCAAGGAGCCGCTGGCGCGCGTAAATGACACAATCGCTGGAGTTTTGAAGAGTATCAGCATTCAGGACCTCTCTGAGCGGGAGCATCCGGCACCGCGTCTGGTGCAGGCCAGCCCGCTGATTACGCTCACCCTCTAGCTCCGGTCTGCGGGCCTGAAGCCGTGCGCGGGAGCCGCGGCAAAGGCCGGAGTCTCTTTCCCGGAGCCCTTGCAATGAGCCGAGCGCAAAGCCCGATCGAGGTTCCGGAGGGCGTTCATCTGCCCATTTACATGGACAACCAGGCCACCTGCCCGCTGGATCCGCGGGTGCTGGAGGCGATGATGCCGTTCCTGACCACGCGCTTCGGCAACGCGGCCAGCCGCAGCCACTCCTTTGGCTGGGAGGCGGAGCAGGCGGTGGAAACGGCGCGGGAGCAGGTGGCGCAGCTCATCGGCGCTGCGGCGTGGGAGATCGTCTTTACCTCCGGCGCTACGGAGAGCAACAACCTGGCCATCAAGGGCGTGGCCGAGGCCAATCGCAAGCGCGGGAATCATATCGTGACGCAGGCCACCGAGCACAAGGCGGTGCTGGACGTGCGCAGGCGTCTGGAGGATTTTGGCTTCCGCGTGACTTGTCTGCCGGTGAAGCCGGATGGGCTGGTCGATCCCGAAGAGGTGAAACGGGCGGTGTGCGCAGAGACGATTCTGGTGAGCGTTATGGCCGCGAACAACGAGATCGGCGTTCTGCAGCCGATCCGGGCGATTGGCAGAATCTGCCGCGAGAAGGGCGTGCTTTTTCACACCGACGCGGCGCAGGCGGTGGGCAAGGTTCCGATGGACGTGAACGCGGATGCGATCGATATGCTTTCGCTTTCCGGCCACAAAATGTACGGGCCCAAAGGGGTGGGCGCGCTGTACGTGCGCCGGAGCGGCCCGCGCGTGGCGATTGTGGGGCGGATCGACGGCGGAGGCCACGAACGCGGCCTGCGCTCCGGAACGCTGAATGTGCCGGGCATTGTGGGCCTGGGCAAGGCGTGCGCGGTGGCGCAAGAAGAGATGGAAGAGGAAGGCAGACGGCTCAGAACTCTGCGCGACCGGCTCAGGGCGAAGATCGAGTCAGGACTTGAAGACGTGCGCGTGAACGGGGCAATCGGGCCGGGGGAACAGCGGCTGCCGGGCAACCTGAACATGAGTTTCCCGGGGGTGGAGGCGGAAGCGCTGATGATGGCGGTGAGCGACGTCGCGCTGTCGAGCGGATCGGCGTGCACCTCGGCTTCGCGCGAGCCCTCGCACGTGCTGCGCGCGCTCGGCCTCGACGACGACACGGCGCATAGCTCGATCCGCTTCGGCCTGGGCCGTTTCAACACCGAGGCCGAAGTGGACTACGTGGCTGCGCGGGTAGTGAGCGGGGTGAAGAAGTTACGCGCGCTCGCGGCGCAAACCGGGGTGGTGAAGACCGGTATGGACCTGGAACCCGAACGAGTCCGAGGGCGCGGTTGAAGCATCAAAAAAACTGCGGCAAACTAGAGAAAACGCAAAGACAAGAGGAGAAACGATGGCAGAGATGGTGACCCTGGGATCGAAGCCGGAAGCGAATCTCGGCGAGCGCAATGATTCCGTTGCTTCCGGACAGCCGCAGGCGGAAGGGCAAGCGACGCCGGCGGACGGAGTTCAGGTTACGAATTCTGCCGCCGCGCGGATTCGCGTGCTGCTTGCGAAGGAGGGCATCTCGCCCGCGGAGGGCGGGTTGCGGCTGGGCGTCATCGGCGGCGGCTGCTCGGGACATTCCTATTCCATGCGGCTCGAGGCAAGACCGCGCGAGCGCGACCACATCTTCGCCTTCGAGGACGCGCGTGTTTTCATCGATCCCAAATCCTTCGTGTTTCTGAAGGGCATGACGCTCGATTACGAAGAGACGCTGATCCGCCAGGGATTCAACTTCATCAATCCCAACGCCACGCGCTCCTGCGGCTGCGGCACATCGTTTTCCACCTAGACCTTCGCCGCGCCGGGCTCAATCCGATTCGCTGCGCTGCCCGCTCCACGCGAAGGCATTTTCAAAGTGGAGGAACTCGCGCGGCTCTCCCGGAACCAGGTAGACGCTCAGCACATCAAAACGCACTTGAAGAGGGCGCGCCTGCGCGGGAGGTTCGGGCAACTGGCGCAGGTACTGCCGCGCCAGCCGGCGCAAAAGGCTGCGCTTATGCGCATCGACAGCGATCTCGGCGGGGTTGGCGTCGCGGGCCGTGCGCGTCTTCACTTCGATAAAACAAAGCTGGTCGCCCTGCCACGCGACCAGGTCGAGATCGCCGGGCAGATTGCCCGCCGACCAGCGCCGCGCCACGACAATGTACCCTTTGCGCCGCAGATAGAAGTAAGCTGCGTCTTCGCCCTCGAGGCCGGTGGCCAGATGCGCGGGAAGCGCGGCCCCGCGGCGGCGCGCCAGCGCGCCCAGGCGGGCGAATGCGCCCTCCATCCAGTCGATCCGCTTTTGCGCCAGCCGCTGCATTGCGCGCCTTCCCGCGCGTCCTTCGATCAAAGGCGCGTGGGCGAGGAACATCTCTCCCGGCCAGGGAAATTGCTCTTCATTATGCGCCCTTGGCAACCGGCGCGGAAGGAAGCAATTCAGCTCCGGCAAAACCGGGCTCGAGTTTGCCGCTTTCTCCGAATTCCCTCTCGGCAGCGCCGAGGGCGTCTTCGAGCAGGTCGAGGGCGACGGAGGCTTCTTCCCGGGTGACTACCAGAGGCGGCGCCAGGCGCAGCGAGGATTCGCCGCAGCCCAGGATCATGAGGCCGCGCTCGAAGGCCAGCGTCTCCACGCGATTGCGCAGCTCCGCGGCAGGCTCGCGCGTGGCCTGGTCCCTGACCAGCTCGATGCCGATCATGAGCCCGCGCCCGCGCACCTCGCCCACATGCGGGTGCGTCCGGGTCCAATCGCGCAGGCGCTCCAGCATAAACCCGCCCACGCGCGCGGCGTTGGCGATGGCCTCGCGCTCAAGGATGTCCATGGTGGCAAGAGCCGCGGCAATGGAGACGGGATTGCCGCCGAAGGTGGAAGCATGCGATCCGGGCTTCCAGTCCATGATTTCCGCGCGCGTCATGCAGATGCCGAGGGGCATGCCGCTGGCGATGCCCTTGGCCATGCAGACCATGTCCGGCTCCACGCCCGAGTGCTCGATGGCCCACCATTTGCCGGTTCTTCCCGCGCCCGACTGGACCTCGTCCGAGACCAATAAAATACCGTGCCGGTGGCAGAGGGCGCGAAGCTCGCGCAGAAAGTTGTCCGGCGCAACCACGTAACCGCCCTCGCCCTGGATGGGCTCAATGAAGATGGCGGCCACTTCTTCGGGAGGCAGGATGGTCTTGAAGAGTTTTTCTTCGATATAGCGCGCGCAGCCGAGGCTGAAGGCTTCCTGCTGGCGCGCGTCGCCGGTGCAGCCGCGGTAGATGTAGGGATAAGGGACGTGGGTGACGCCGGGGACCAGCGGCGCGAAGCGGCGCTTCTGCTGGGGCTTGGAGCCGGTGAGCGCGAGCGCGCCCATGGTGCGCCCGTGGAATGCGCCCAGGAAGGAAATGATGTGCTGGCGGCCGGTGTGATAGCGGGCCAGCTTGAGCGCGCACTCGATGGCCTCCGCGCCGGAGTTGCCAAAGAAGAAGCGGTGCGGACCGGGCATGGGCGCGACGGCAGAGAGCCGCTCGGCCAGCGTGGTCAGGCCTTCATAGTAAAAATCGGTTCCGGAGATGTGCAGCAGCTCGGCCGCCTGCTTCTGAATGGCGGCGACGACCTGAGGATGGCAATGGCCGGTGGAAACGACGGCGATGCCGGCGGCAAAGTCGAGGAAGTGGTTGCCGTCCACATCTTCCACGCGAATGCCGCGACCACGTTTAGCCACCAGCGGATAAGAGCGGGTGTAGCTGGGCGAAATGAGCCGGCGGTCGGCGGCGACGGCAGCCTGGGCCCTGGGGCCGGGCAGGGCGCACACCAGCCTGGGCCCGAATTGCGCGTGCATTTCTTCTCGCGTCATAGCACTTGTCTCCTCGATTGCGTTCGGCGGCCATGGCGGCAAACCGCCGGAAAGCGGAGGCGCAAGGCAGGCCGTCCCTTCGATTGGGATGGTTCATTCCCCTCGCCCGGCAAAGGAGCGACGCGGCAAGACTTGGGCGGGCGAGGCCTGGGCGAGAGAGTCTTCGACGGCTCGGGATCAGTCGCCGCCGAAGAGGCTAGGTCGGGTGCGGACGGGCAGCACGCGCAGGTGGCGGCGCGGGCAGATGGAGCGGGCGCGCGATCGCGACCACCGCCTGGCGGCCGGAGCAGTCAGCAAATGCCGGGAAAGGTGCGCCTGCATGGGAGTCTCCGCTCAAGCTGAGGATACCACGGGGCAGGCATCCGGGCTCAGGACGGCGGCTTGTCGAAGGCGTTGGCGGGAACCAGCGGCGTGGCGGCGTCTCCATCGAGGGTGACCGAACTATTTTCGAAGGCGTGCAGGCTGGCCTCGTCGGCGGCCATCGTCATCCAGCAGGCCGCGCCTTTCTTGAGCATGCTGCAGGCGATCTCCATGGTGTACTGGGTCTCGGGATGGCCCTTGGGGCTGCCCTTGGCGCGCTCGATCCACAGACGATGGCTGCCGAGCGAGTAGAGGCCGAAGACGGGGTCGATGAGGTCGAACTCCTGCTTGAGGCCGTCGGCCGCGCCCAGGCCGAAGCCAGCCAGATCCTGCCCGGTCATGGGCTGGCCGTAGCAGTCGAAGGGCAGCTCGACAACGACGATGACCGAGGAGGGATTGCCGCGGCGGGCGGTCATGGGCACGCGGATGCACGCGGTTCCCTTGATGGCGGCATTGGCAGCGCGGGACTGCGGCTGCGCGGCTTCCGCGGGAGGAGATGGCTTGATTTCGACGACTACCCAGCCGGAGGGCAGGGTGTAGCTGAACCCGATTTCGGCGGAGGGGTCCGGCGCCGGGGTATCGGTGGAGAGCGGCGACTGCGCGCAGAGCGCCGCGCAGCCGAGAAAAAACAGGACGGCGATGCAGGAGGCGCGCATGCAGCGGATTTCTCCCCGGCGGGCATGTGTCTTCAGGAAGGCTCGGAAACCTGCCGACCTTTCTGGCTTTGCCTGCCGGCCTTTGGCTTGCCTGTGTCCGCGTCTTTGCTTCCGCTTGCCCAACTCCGATTTTCTAACGGAGAACGAAGGCGGAAGCTATGGACGCGATGCCGGCCAGGGAAAACACGATGCCCAGATACCAATAGATGCGGCTATGGGTCAGCAGGGTCACCGAGGTGATGACCAGCCCAATCTCGAGCAGCGCCTCGGCCAGGTCAAAGCGGTTGGCGCGGGCCTCGGCGCGGGTGACGTCGGCTTCGAGCTCGTGGGCCTGCTTCTCGGCCTCGTCGAGCTCCTGCGCCCATTTGGCCTGGTGGTCGGCGTAAGACTTGGCGAGCTTGGCGGCGGCCTTGGGGTCAGAGACGGTGACCACGCCCAGCAGGTCGGTCATCAGCTCGGTATCGTTCGAGCGGATCTTGTGCGCCTGGTAGAAGTTCCACTGGTCGGTGGCGCGGTTCTGGGTGAGGATGGCCTCGGTATGGGTGCGATGGCCGAGGACGGTGGTGATGGCCACCAGCACGGCCAGCACCGCCATGGTGAAGGCTACGGGGCGCATTCCGGAGTCGTGCGATCCGTGCTCGGCGTGCTCTTTGAGCTCGCTTACTTCGTCGGCTTCCATGGGCTTGGCTCCTGACTGGTTCCGATGTCCTATTTTCCCACTTCACGCCGGCGGCTCAGTTCCAGCATGACGGCTAACGCTGAGTGGCATCCCGAGGATGCTGAGAGCTGGCGGCTGAAAGCTGATGGCCGGCAGCTGCGCATTCACTTGCGCTTCCAGCGCGAGCCGTCCTTCCCGTCCTCAATCACGATGCCTTTTTCGGCGAGCTGGGTGCGGATCGCATCGGCGCGGGCGAAGTTGCG
>DATJRT010000085.1:0-30180 GCA_035504495.1 Occallatibacter sp. | reverse complement strand
CAACCAGCCGGGGTGGGGCGAGACGGCCGAGCAGTGGTGGACGTTCTACGATACGCGCGCGTGGGAGGCAGGCGGATTTGCGTGGACCGGGTTCGACTATCGCGGCGAGCCTACGCCGTACGGATGGCCTTCGATCAATTCTCAGTTCGGCATTGTGGACACCTGCGGATTTCCCAAAGACACCTTCTTTTATTACAAGTCCTGGTGGGGCAAGGACCCGGTGGTGCACCTGTTTCCGCACTGGAACTTCGAGGGCAGGGAAGGCGACGAGATTCCGGTGTGGGTGCACTCGAATCTAGAGACGGTGGAGCTGTTTGTGAACGGCCAGAGTCAAGGTGCGAAGCCGGTTCCGCACCTGGGCCACGTGGAGTGGAAGGTGCGCTACGCGCCGGGCGTGATTGAAGCGCGGGGCACAAGGAACGGCAAGATAGTGCTGACCGTGAAGCGCGAGACCACCGGGCCGGTGACGGCGCTGCGGCTCACGGCGGATCGCACTGAGATCGACGCGGACGGCGAGGACGTGGCCATGGTGAAGGTGGAGGCGCTGGACAAAGACGGGCGCGCGGTGCCCACGGCGCAGCATCAGGTGGCGTTCAAGGTGTCGGGCGCGGGGGCGCTCATCGGCGTGGGCAACGGCGATCCCAATTGCCAGGAGAGCGACAAGGAGCCGCGGCGGTCGCTTTTCAATGGATTGGCGCAGGTCATACTGCAGTCGACCAGGCAGCCGGGCACGATTGAGATGGAAGCAGTGAACCTGGTGCGCCACCAGGAGGTGACGCCAGCCAGGCTGACGATCACGACGAAACCGGTGACGCCGCGGCCATCGGTGCCGGAGATCTAGGCTGCGGCCGGGTCGCGGCTCTCGAGTGTCTGCATCACCAGGTCGCGGAATGCGGCCATGGCCGGCGAGATCCATTTATCTTTGTGCCACAGGATCTGGGTATCGATATCGAAAGACGGGCCCGTCCAGCGCAGGGCCTTGAGCTTACCCCGGCGTAGCTCGCCGGCCATGACAACAGCAGGCAGCAGCCCGAGGCCCATGCCGGCGGCGATGCACTGCTTCATCGCTTCCACGCTTGAAAAATCTGTGATGTTGCCGGGGCGCACATTCTGCAGGGTGAGAATGCGGTCAAGCTTGTTGCGGTAGCCGCAGCCGGGCTCCGTGAGCAGCAGGTTTTGCCCTTCAAGATCGGCCGGCCTGACGGCGGACTTGCGCGTGAGTGGGTGGCTGGGGTGGCCGCAGAGCAGAATTTTTTCCTGCCGCACCTGAACGGAGACGAGGGACGGGTGGGAGACGGAATCGCACATGCAGAGGACCAAGTCGAGTTTGCCGCTCTCGAGCTCGGCGGCCAAAGTCTCAGTCAACTCGGGGCGAAAACTGAGCTCAACGTGGGGAAAACGTTGGCGGAAGATGCGCAGAACAGGAGGCAAACGATAAGTAACGATGGTTTCCGGGGAGCCAATGCGGAGCGGCCCACTCGGTTCAGCGCCGGCGCGGAGAGCCCGCTGGCCCTGCTCCATGGCCTCGAGGGCTTTATCCGCGAAAGGCTGAAAGCGGCGGCCGGCGTCAGTGAGCGTGACGCGGCGGCCGAGGCGATCGAAGAGAGGCACGCCGAGTTCCTCTTCGAGTGAGCGAATCTGCGCGGTCACGTTCGACTGGACAGTATGGACCTTCTCCGCCGTGCGCGTGAAGTTCAGTTCCTCGGCGAGGATGCGAAAAATCTGAAGCTGCCGGACTTCCACCGATCCATCTCCAATCAAGATCGACTCTATCCTATCAATCTATTGGACGGATAATCAAATCTGTCCCAGACTCGGGGAATGAGAGTCGAGATTCCCCATCTCCGTTTGGTATCGCTGGCATTTGTTCTGTGCATCCTGATCTCCGGCGCGCCTGTTCTCGGCGGTCAACAGGCGAGCGACGTCGAGCCGGCTCAACCGGGCGAGGCCGTTCCGGCGCACCCGGCGCTGGTGTTCTTCTCGCAGCACCGGCTGCCGGGGAGCGCGTGGACTGCGCTGTTTGCGGCCGTGCGCACGAGCCTGCCGGAAGCTGCGGCGGAGGTCCCGTCTCTGGACGCGCATGTCGAACTGATTCGCGGGGACACACTGGCTCACGGAACGGTTGTGCCGCAGTCCGTGACGGTGTATCTTCACGGCGATTGCAATCCTGCTCCCATAGCCGAGCCCTCTCTCACGGGCGAGCGTTTGGGCTGGGTGATGAAAGTCGGCCCGCGAATTGAGCCCGTAATTCACGTGGAGTGCACGCCGATCGGGCAGGAGCTTTCCGGAAGCATGGAGGGGATGAGCCGCGACGAGCGGACGGCGGCGATGTCCGAGGCCCTGGCGCGGGTGATTCTGCACGAGTGGGCGCACATCGCCACGCAGAGCAGCGCGCATGGGAAAGAAGGGATCACGAAGGCACAGTTCGGCGTAAATGATTTGATTTTAAGGAACGACCGTGCTCAGATTTGCCCGCAGAGCGGCCTCCGGTAATTGTTCCTCCTCACCCAATCCAGACGCGCACGCCGGGAACGCGAACTCCGAAAACGCACGGGTTGGCACCCGTCGTTTTGTGTCGTGAAGCAAGTATTCACTCACGCCTCGCGACCCTTGGAAAAGCCGCTTCAATCCTCCTGACATCCACTCTGAATCTGCTGTAGACTGTGTGCCTCTCCGGAAACGGGGGCTGAACGCGCTCCTGGACCGGAGGGCGTTCTTCCCCCTTCCAGCGTGCAAACCGGAGGGTCCGGCGCGAGCGAGGTGCGAGGGCAGCTGCGCCGCGCAAGGAGCAGGCACCAGAAGCGAGAGATAATCCGCAAGCAAAGGAGAGGACATGATGAAGAGAGAGTTTTCGCCGATGCGCTCAGCGAGGAGCATAATGGTCGCCGGGCTCGCAGCCGTTGTGGCCGCAGCCGCGTTTGGCCAGACCGCGGCCAGTTCGTCGAGCCAGTATCAGATAGGAACATCGCTTGAGGCCACGGCCGATCCGCCGGTTCCGCGGCCGAACACGAAACCATGCGTGGTGACGCTGCTCGCAAACCAGGCGTTTGCCGATTTCAATAACAAACCATTCACGTACACGCCTCCGAGCTCGTGCCCCGGACCGTGGGCAAAGGTGGTGTTCACGGGCGATTTCTCCATTCAGGCGGGTGTGCAATACGACCGCACGGCGGAAGTATTTTTGGGCGACGCGGACATTTACTTCGGCTCCACGGCCGAGCCGCTCCAGAACGAGACCGACACCTGGCACGTAGAGCGCGACGTGACCGATTACTCCGCGCTCTTTTCTGCGCCACAGACCGGGTTCGCGAGCCTGGGCAATCTAATCGAGCCGGGATTGAATTCGGTTATCTACGGAACGTTTACGCTCGAGTTTTATCCGGCCAACTTCCTGAACCCCGCGCCGCGGACGGCCGACGCGGTGCTGGCGATTCCCGACAACTCGAACGGAACCTTCGCGATCGACTCCGGCAGCCCGGTACTGGCGCAGACGTTCACGCTGCCCACCAACGTGGAGGGCGCGTACCTGGACATCTACGCGCAGAGCCAGAACGCGGAGGAGCAGTGGTTCCTGTGCGTGCCGAACAACCTGGCCTCCGATCTGGGCGACTGCCAGGATACGTCGTTTCGCGAGGTGGAAGTGACGATTGACGGAACGCCGGCGGGGGTGGCTCCGGTTTATCCGTGGATTTACACCGGCGGCATCGATCCCTATCTCTGGATTCCGATTCCGGGCGCGCAAACGCTTGAGTTCAAGCCTTACCGCGTGGACCTGACACCGTTTGCCGGGGAATTGAGCGACGGCGCGGAGCACACCATCGGCGTGAGCGTGTACAACGCCTACGAGTACTTCAGCACCGACGCAGTGCTGCTGCTCTATCTTGACCACGGAAGCAAGACGGTGACCGGCGCGGTGACCGAAAACAACCTTGCGCCTCCGGATCCCACGGTGGTGAACACGGTCAGCTTCAATTCAAGCGGCGTGGGAGCTGGAACGATCACCACCACCAACTCGCACAACTATACGATTGCGGGCTACGTGAATACCTCGCACGGCAGGGTCTCGACGACCGTAAAGGGCTTGGTGAATTTCCGCAACGTGACCTACGTTGCGCTTACGGCCGCGAACGCGGAGATTCAGAACGAGGTGCAGAGCTCGACCGTGGACCAGAAGACGACCACGCAGGAGGGCCCGTTTTTTACTACCCACGAGACACAGTTCTCGTATCCGTTCACGATCAATCTCACGGACACGTTTCTCTCCAATGGCGATGTGCCTCAGGTAACCTCGATCGACCAGCAGTGGGAAAAGGACGAAACCAGCACTCTCGCAGGTTTCCCGATCTATCGTGCCAGCGCGAGCAACGAAGTGAAGACCCAGGATTCAACCGAGTTTGTGTTCGAGAACGGGGGGTACTACCTGGGCTCGAGCTCCGGACAGAGCAGCGCGCAGACGTACAGGACGAATGACTCGCGCGGTTCCTGCTACAGCCGCACGATCACGGCAGCGAATTTGCTGTTGACGGGCGTCGAAGACCAGAAGGATTGCCCGCATCCATTTGGTTGGTAAGCCTGGTTCCGGCAGACGGTCGCGGTGTTAGGAACGGTCTGCCGGAATCGAGCAGGAGAGGATCGGCAGATCCGCGCATAAGTGGATGAAAGGAAAGGCGTTGCATTTTTGGCGCGCGGTCCCGTTTTGAAATGCGTCGAGTGGAAATCGTGAAGAGTGCATAAAGGGATACCACCTTCGGGTCATGAGGCGGGACGGTGCAGTCGATAGGTGACTATAATCACTTATGCGAGCGCGCAATCGGCGCTCTGTCTGAATCCTACCTGAAGGGAATCCCGCCAAATGGCGACAGGAGACCTGGCCCTGGGTCAAGAGCAGGGCGCTTTAATTGCGCGCCAGCGCGTCATCAACGACTTCAGCATTATTGTAGCGACGGTCAACGGCTCCGGCTCCCAATCTGCCAACAGCGTGCTGCTGAAGAGCATCTTCGGCATGGGTGTTCCCGTCAGCGGCAAGAATCTGTTTCCTTCGAACATCGCCGGTTTGCCCACCTGGTACACCATCCGCGCCAGCAAGTATGGATATGTGGCTCGCACGCGCGACTCGGAAGTGCTGGTGGCGCTGAATCCGGAGACGGCGCGCGAAGACATGCTGGCGCTGCCTGCGGGCGGCGTGGCCATCTACGAAGCGGGCATGAACCTGAAGCAATACCGCGAAGATGTAGTTTGCTACCCGGTGCCCTTCGACAAGCTCACCGCTGCGGTGTGTCCTGAAGCCAAGCTGCGCAAGTTGGTGAAGAACATGGTGTACGTGGGCGTAGTCGCGCAGCTGCTCGAGATCGACCTGGAGCAGGTGGAAAAAAGCGTCAGGAAGCAGTTCTCCAAGAAGCAGAAGGTATTCGACCTGAACTTCGGCGCGGTGAAAGCCGGCTTCGACTACGCCGCTTCGACCTTTACCAAACAGGATCCCTTCTACCTCGAGCACATGGAGAGCACGGCGGGCAAGATCATCATCGACGGCAACGCGGCCTGCGGCATGGGCGCGGTGTTTGCCGGGGTGACGGTGGTGGCTTGGTACCCGATTACTCCCTCGACCTCGCTGATTGAGGCCACTTCGGACCTGCTTAGAAAATATCGCGTGACGCCGGAAGGCAAAGCGACCTTTGCGGTGGTGCAGGCAGAAGATGAGCTGGCCGCGATCGGCATGGTGCTGGGCGCGGGCTGGGCGGGCGCGCGCTCGATGACGTCGACTTCGGGGCCGGGCATTTCGCTGATGGCCGAGTTTACCGGCCTGGGCTATTACGCTGAGATTCCGGGCGTCATCTTCGACGTGCAGCGGACAGGTCCGGCGACGGGCATGCCCACGCGCACGCAGCAGGCCGACCTGCTTTCGGTGGCGTTTCTCTCCCATGGCGACACGAAGAATCCGATTCTGCTGCCGGGCAATGTGAAAGAGTGTTTCGAATTTGCGTACGCGGCCTTCGATCTGGCGGAGCGGCTGCAGACGCCGGTCTTCGTGCTCTCCGATCTCGACCTGGGCATGAACAACTGGATGTCGGAGCCGTTCGAGTATCCGGAGAAGCCGCTGGATCGCGGCAAGGTACTCACGGCGAAGGATCTCGAGCGGCTGGGCAGCTTTGCGCGCTACCGGGACGTGGACGGTGACGGCATTCCATGGCGCACGCTTCCCGGCACGCGTCACCCCAAGGCGGCGTATTTCACGCGCGGCTCGGGGCACAACGATGCCGCCGTTTACACGGAGAAGCCGGACGAGTACCAGGCGGTGATGGACCGGCTGACGCGCAAATTCGAGAGCGCGCGCAAACTGGCGCCGGCGCCGGTGACGGTGAAGGACCATACCTCGAAGATCGGTTTCCTGGCCTTCGGCACCACTGATTTTGCGCTGCGCGAGAGCCTCGATCAGATCAAGAGCGAGTATGGCACGAGCGTGGATTATATGCGCATCCGCGCCTATCCGTTCGCGCACGAGATTCACGACTTTGTGGCTTCACACGAGCGTGTGTACGTGGTGGAGCAGAACCGCGACGCGCAACTGGCCAGCCTGCTTAAGCTCGATCTTCCCGGCGAGCAGGCGGTGAAGTTGCGCAGCATTTTGCATTACAACGGTCTGCCGGTGGACGCACGCACGATTACCGAAGAGTTCGCGACCAAGGAGGGCTTGTAATGGCGACGGCAACACCCAATCCGAAAGTGAATCACATCGGCCTTCCCGTGATCGATTATCGCGGAGGCAAATCGACGTTATGCGCCGGCTGCGGCCACAATGCCATCTCCGAGCGCATTATCGATGCCATGTTCGAGATGGGAGTGGAGCCGGAGCGGCTGATCAAGATGAGCGGCATCGGCTGCTCGTCGAAGAGCCCTGCGTACTTCATGAGCCGGTCGCACTCCTTCAACAGCGTGCATGGGCGCATGCCTTCCGTGACCACGGGCGCGCTGCTGGGCAACCATACAGTGCAGGCGCTGGGAGTTTCCGGCGACGGCGACACGGCTTCCATCGGCATGGGCCAGTTTGTTCACCTGCTGCGCCGCAACCTGCCCATGATTTACATCATCGAGAACAATGGCGTTTACGGGCTGACCAAGGGGCAGTTCTCGGCCACAGCCGATCTCGGGTCGAAGTTGAAGACGGGCGTCATCAACGATCTGCCCGCCATCGACACTTGTGCGATGGCTATCCAGATGGGCGCGACCTTCGTGGGCCGGTCGTTTTCCGGTGACAAGAAGCAACTGCTGGCCATGCTGAAGGCGGCCATCGCGCACAGCGGAACCGTAATGCTCGATGTGATCAGCCCGTGCGTGACCTTCAACGACCACGAGGGCTCGACCAAGAGCTACAAGTTTCTGCAGGAGCACGACGAGGCCATCAACGAGATCGGGTTCGTGCCCAGCTTCGAGGAGATCGAGGTCGACTACGACTCGGGCGAAGTGTTCGACGTGCAGATGCACGACGGTTCCAGCCTTCGGCTGCGCAAGCTGCTTGAGGACTACGACCCCACTGACAAGGCGAAGGCCGTGCGCACGCTCATGGAAGCGCAGGAAAAGGGCGAAATTCTGACCGGCGTCTTCTATATCGATACCAAGAAGCCGACATTCATCGATCTGTTGGGTTTGGTGGACGAACCGCTGGCTACGCTGCCGGAGAGCCTGACGCGGCCGCCGAAGAGCGCGCTCAGCGACCTGATGGCGAGCCTGCAGTAAGTCAACCTACGAGGGCTCATCCTTTTGTCCGTAGGACTGGACAGAAGGGCGGGCCTTTCCATTCACTCTTCAGATCTCCCACCAATCGAACGCGGGAAAGCGCGGGTAGTAAAGGCCCGCGCGCACCAGCGCGTCCGCGCCGTGCAGATTGCGCAGGAACTCGGCGTAAGCCGCGAGCTGCGGCGCGAATTCTTCTCTTAATTCTGGAAGAGCGGCCCGCGAGTTCAAACGTTCCTCATGCGCGGTCTTGTAATCGACGATCCACCACACATTGGCGCCTTCGGATTGCGGTTCTAGGCCGGCGCGAAAGACACGATCCACCCGGACCGTGCGCAGGACGCCGGAGGCCAGGCCGGCCCAGCGAACTTCGCTTTGCGCGTCGGCGCGCGGCGAAAGGATCCATGCGCCGGTGGGATCGCGCGTGGCCTTGAGGGCGATCTCCAAGGTCTGGGCCGCCATGAGCGCAGCTTCGGATGGAGAGAAGCCCGTGGCGCGAATCTGCGCGGCGCTGCGTGAAGAAAACCGCGGCAGCGCGGCGCGCACCGCGTCCCATTCTAACGATGCGCGCAGGCGCGCAATCTCTTCGAGCAATGCATGCACTGCGATGCCCAGAGCGCGCGAACGCAAGCCGCCTTCGTGGCGCTCGTAGAGCCCGGTCAGTCCGGCAATTCCCGTCCCGGAGGATGGGGTTGCGGCGCTCGGAAGGGACACACGCGCGCCAGATGGCAGACGGCGGAGCAAGGTTCCGCGCGGAATGAGATCGGATGGGTGCGCGTGTGCCGCTGCGGCGGCGATTGCCAGGAGGGGTGCAGGGGCCTGCGCGCGCCATGCTTCGAAGAGCCGGCGAATCTCCGGCTCCAGCGCGGGCCATGCGGTCGAGAGCAGGCTTGCACGCGGTTCGACGAGTGTGAGCGATCCGTCCTTTGCAGTTTTGTAAGCAGGGCGTGCGAAAAAGTGCAGTTGCTCCCGCGCGCGCGAAGCGGCGACGTACAAGAGCCGGCGCTGCTCCTGGTGCTCGCGTTCGCGGCGCACGCGGTCGACCCACTCCCTCGTCTTGCCGCGGTCGGCGCCTTTGGCCGCGATGGGCGCGACCAGAAACTCGGTGGGTTCGCCGGATTCATCCGGCTCGGCAAGCCCGCGCTCAAGCCAGGAGAGAAGCGGCGCATCGGATCGGCCGGGGCCGATCTGCAGGTCGGGGACGATGACGACCTCAAATTCAAGGCCCTTCGCCTTATGGATGGTCATCAGCTGCACACCGCAATTCTCGTCGGACTCGGGATCGGGAAGTGCGGTGAGCTTTTCGAGAGCTGCGTCCAGCGCAGAGCCAAGCAGATCCTGCTCGCCCGAGGGAAACGCGTCGATTGCGCGCCAGAGCAGGTCGAGATTGGCGCGGCCGGCTGCGTCCACGCAGCGCGCGCCGCCGAGCGCGAGCCACGCCCGCTCAAGCCAGGAGCCAAGCGCAGCTGAAGGCTGTGCGGCGCGGAGGTGCTGCGCCAATTCGTACGCGGCGAGGACGCGCTGAACGGCTGCGCGCGGCTCCGCGGCGAGCAGATGCAGGCGGTCCGCGAGAAGATCAGGCACGGCGCGCAGGCGCAGCGCCGGGTCGTCTGCGCTGGTGAGCCGATGCAGGTCCTCAAGAGAAAGCGCGCACCAGGGTGCGCGCAGCACGCCCAGCCAGGCCACACGGTCCTGCGGGTTGAGCAACGCGCGCGCGAGGGCAAGAGCGTCAAGAACTTCCGGGCGATTCCGGAGAGGTTCTAGCTCCACAGCGCGGAAAGGGATGCTTTCGGCGCGCAGCGCGGCGGCGATCGGCTCAAGAGCTTTGCGCGTGCGGCCCAGAACGGCGAGGCGATATTTGGTTCCGGCCGCGCGGGCCTTCTCGACCTGCGGCAGTTGAGCACGGATCAACCCGGCGATTTCTCCGATCTGTCGTTCGTGCGCTTCAATCCTTTCCGCAATGACTCTTTCCTTTTCGCCTGCGATTCCCGGATCCCCCGATCTGGCATTGGGAGTGGCGGGCATGAATTCGATATGCAGATCCAGGCGCGGGGCGGAATCGCTCGCAGCTTGCGGGCCGAAACGACTGTTCTTCTCGCGCGCAGGCTCTGCTGCCGTGAATCGGACACCGCTGCCGTCGTCCGCCTCGAAGACTTTGCCGAAGAACTGGTTCAGCGTGTTTACAAGCCAGGGCGCGGTGCGGAAGTTTGCCGTGAGGGCAACGGAGTCGAAGGCGAAGGGCAGCTCGCCGGGAAGGTCGAGACCGAATCCTTCCACGCGGGGAAATAGCTCGGCGTCGGCATCGCGAAAAAAATAAATCGACTGCATAGGATCGCCTACGACGAAGCAGGTGCGGCCTTCGCGCTCAGGCCACGCGGCGATGAGGCGCGCGAGCAACCGGTGCTGCTTGCGGCTGGTGTCCTGAAACTCGTCGACGAGGAGATGGCGAATCTTGTCGGCAAGCGAAAGCGTTGATTCGCCGGGAATTTCGTTTTCGCCTTTCAGGATTGAATCTGCGATCTGCGAGACCTCAATGTAGTCGGCGCTTGCGGTTTCGGCAAAGACCACCTGCAATTCCGCCGCGGCACGGCGCAGCAGGAGAAAACACGAGCGCACGATGCGCCAGTCTTCCTCGGTATAGCGAGGCGGGGGAAGCATGCGCAATGCCGCGAGGGCAGCTTCGAACCCAGGGATTCCAGAAAGTTCGCCGATGAGCTTCTTCAGGCGATTCATCTCCGCCTTCCGGTCCGCCGGGAATCCGTGCCGCTTATCGACCTTGTTGAAAAATCCGCCGTCTTGCTTGAGGAGCAGCTTCGCCACGCAAACGCCCGCCTGACGCGCCGCCTCCAGCGTCTCGACGCCGTCGAACGGCGGACAGGGAAACTCGGCCAGTTCCGCCAGCTCGCGGTGCAGCGCGCCGTTTGTTTGTGCGCAGGCAAAACGTGCGAGAGCAAGAATCTCTTCACGCGCTTCGGGCGCCTCATCGAGCAGGCGGTTCAATTCGATGAGCGCCCTGGCGATGGCTTTGCGAAATGGCCGCTCCAGGCGCTCGCGTCGCGGCTCCCAATCGTCCGTAGCGCTGACCACGAAGTCGTGCATCCAGCGGTCGCGCTGCTCGAGCATGGCGATGAGTTGATCTTCGATCTCCTGCCAGCCGTTGTCGCGCCATAGCAGCAGCGCTTCCATGGCCGCGCGCAGGGGCGCGTCTGCGGATTCGATTGCCTGCAAAGTGCGCCGCGCCGCGCGGCGATAGAGCTCGCGCGGGTGCTCGGCGATTTCGATGGCCCCTCCGAGCCCGGAGAGAAGCGGCCGCTGCAAGGCGATCTCGCGGCAGAAAGAGTCGATGGTGGAGATGCGCAATTGGGCAGGAAGTTCGAGAAGGTCCCAACCGCAATCGGTTGAGCGGCGAAGCGCGCGCGAGGCAAGCGCAGCCATGGAGAAATCGTCAACAGAAACTTCCTCCGTGGCGCGCTCCGCGGCTTTTTCCAGTTCTTCGAGGATGCGATGATGCATCTCTGCGGCGGCAGCCTTCGTAAAGGTGATGGCCACGATCGATCCCGGATCGTCGACTTCTGCGAGTAGGCGCAGAAACCGGCGAGTGAGCAGATCGGTTTTGCCCGAACCCGCGGGAGCGCGCACCAGAATGGAGCGTGCGGGATCGAGCGCGCGTTCACGCTGGCGCTGATCGAGGGGAAGAGAAATCCTCGGATCCGTGTCAGGCATCGTCTGCCTCTGCTTCCGCTTCCTCGTCCTCCAGGTCGAGTTGCACGCGAGATTCGTAGACGCGACAGAGCGTTTGCAGGCCGCATCGCTCGCAGGTCTTCGGATAGTCGCGCGGATCGACCTCTGCGCGTCCCTGAATGAATTGAATCGCAAGGTTTTCGATGTAAGCGCGCCAGTCGCGCAGAGCCTCCTCGGTGAGCCGCTCCTTGCCAAGCGCCTTCCGGCTGCCCAGCCCCGGCAGGAGTTGGCCGTTCACGTCGAATACTCGTCCGGAGAATTCATGCTGGCCGGCGCGCACCTTGGCGAAGACGAGACCGCCGGGGAGCCCGGCCGCTGGATCGAGCGCGAACCCGGCATAGAGCGGCAACTGCACGTCGTCGGGACGGGGAAGGTCCCAGGATCGAGGTGTAACATTGCCGCTCTTGTAGTCGATCACAAGCAGCGAATCGTCGATGAGCCGGTCAATGCGGTCCAGGCGCAGATGGAGATCGAGACCAGCAATGTTGGTGCCGGTCTCAAACTCAGTTTTCTCCACGGCAAATGGAACGCGCGCGGCTTCGAAGCGGAGCCAGTCACTCACGAGGGCGATGAGCCGCGTCTCTTCGAGCGCGAGATAGGCGTGCGGCGTGGAAGCGCGTATGGCGTCGAAGGTCTTACTCGCGAGCGCCTCGCGTACGTGGAGCTGGACAAAATCTTCGAGGGCGGCGAGTTTGGTGAGCAGATCGGCGTGACTGCGGATTCCCTGCGGCGGTGGGCTCCAGATGGATTTGAGCACGGCGTGCAGAAGCGCGCCGCGACGCTTAGGTGTAAGTCCTGCCTGCGCAGGTTCCCACTCTTCTGCGCCGAGGCGCGCGATGGCGAAGGCCTTGAACGGGCATTGCGACTGCGCCGTGAGCACAGTCGCGCCCCCGCGCAGCGGGCCAGCAGGGAAGGGGACCTGGCTCCGGTCCTCGATCCAGACCGTCTGCGCATCGGGTGCGCGCGGCGAGACGAGAGTGCCGGGGAGTTCACGGGCTGGCCCGGCGGCCTTGAGGATAAGGCGCGAGGGGCGCGCCTCGACGCCTTCCGCCATGCGTGCATAGCTGAAGTGAATTTCCGGCGCAGCGCGAAGCAGGCGATGAGTAATAGCTTCAGCCACGCGCCAATCGAGTTGCGCGGATGCGTGAGGCATTTCGGCGTCGCGCTGCACATCGAATGGGAGCAGAGGATGTGAAGCGCCGGCAGCGGGCCACGCATCTTCAGTCGCGCCGAGAAACCAGATGCCGTTAGCTTCGAGGCCGGCCGACTCCGCGGGGCCGGCGATGAGGATGGGCGCGTCTTCCGATTCGGGCGCAAAAAGCGTTTGGTTCAAAGTGCGCTCGAGCGCAGCGAGAAATGTGTTCCAACTGAATTGCTGCCCGGTAAGGCCCAGCGACGCGCAGGCGTCGACGGCCTGTTCCCAGCGGTGCAGTGCCTGGAACTCCGCGCTCAAAAGGGCGCGCCCGCCGGGCCAGCCTGCACTCTTAAGCAGGCGCGGTACCAGCTCAGCCCACGCGAGCGGGCTTGCCGTCGCTTCTTTATGCTGCGATGCCCCATGTTCGCGGCCGAAATCCTTCAGGCGTTGTTGAGCCAGCTCGAAACGCGCGACCCACACAGCTGGGAGGGGCTCTTGGACGGTCTGACGGATGAAGTCGCGCAGAGCCCACTCGGTGCGCTCGAGGCCGCCGCGGCGCAGGGCGCGCATGAACGCGGCGAGAGCGCGGGACTCCTGACTATCGGCAGCGAGATGGCCGGTGGAGATGAGCCAATCGAGCTCTGCCTCTTCGAGGGACCCAGCAAGCCAGCGCAGGAGAAGCAGCGCGCCGCGTGCCAGAGCAACCTGGCTGAGCGGAACGCCGAGAGAAAACTCAAACAGAGGCGATGCGAGTTTGGAATCTTCGGAGCCGCGGAGAAAGCGCGCGAGCGCGCGCTCGATTTCGCCGCGTCGCGCGGCGGCTTCCTGCGTGACCACGAGCAGGCGCGCGTGGGGAGACGCGCTCAGCCGCTCCGTGCACCAGAGCGCGCAGGCCGCGAGCTCGGCCGAAGCGTCCGGGGCGCGATGAAAGGCGATGCGATCGGCGCTGCGCGCAAGAGGAGCTTCGCGCCAACCTCCCCAGGCGGTGAAAAGATCGCGCTGGATGGGCTGCATGCGATCATAGCCGGCGAGCAGGAGCGGAGGGCGCGAGGAAGAATCCTTTGCGAGCACGGGCGCGAGCTCGAGCGGCAGGCGCGCCGCACTCACAAGGCCGCTACTGCGGCAAGCATCGTCGAAGGCCGCGAGCCAACGGCTGAAGGCAGCTGCATCCTGCTGCCAGGCTGCTCGCGCGCCGTGGCGCAGAAAGCGCGGCGCATACGAGCAGAGAAGCCTGTGCGCATCCAAGGCCAGCCCTGCAATCCGCTGGAGCGGACCGGCGAGCCATGTTGAGCTCTTGTCCGCGGCCACGATCTCCGCCCACAGCGACTGCTCCTGCAACGGGCTGAGCAGCATGCGCGCATCGGGCGTACGCCGTTGCCAGGCTGCGCGGACGAAACTGTCCCAGGTCTGAATGTCGGGAGCGGGCCATGCAGTGAGGCCCTGGGCTCGGCGCGCGCGGTGGTACGCGGCGGTGAGCGCCCGGGCTGCGCGCTCGCTGGAGGCAACCAGGACGCCGCCACCGGCCAGGCCTTCCTCCAGCCACGATTCGAGATGGGAATGTGGCGCGGGCCCAGCGTTCGATTGAACTCCCATTCCAGCGTTATACCGCAGCGAACTCGAGGGCCGCCAATGGGCGATAGCGCAAGCCGAGAGCCCAGATTCGCAATGCGAGGAAACGCGGACGAACGAGGAGAGCTGGCAGGCGAACGTGGTCAGTCCACGGTTGTACACTAGAGTGCGTGATGCGGATTCATTTTTTCTGTGCGGTTTTGATCCTGGCAGCGTTAACCGGGTGCCATTCCGGGTCCCCGGCGGAGCAGCCGAGTGCGCAGGACGCGGGCATGAAGGTGTACCACCTGCGCGGCAAAGTGATTGCGACGAATGCGGCAACGGGCGAGGTGACGGTGGCGCATGAAGCCATTCCCGGCTTCATGGATGCAATGACGATGCCATACAAGCTCAAGAATCCCGGCATTCTGAGCGACTTGCATCCGGGAGACGTTATCACGGCAGACCTGCTGGTGCCGCAGAGCGGCGATGCGGACGTGGTACTCGATCATCTGGTGGTGATTGCGCAGGCAAAGCCGGATTACCGGCCCACGGTGCTGTATCACGTGCCGGAACCGGGCGACCAGGTCCCCAATTTCGCGATGCGTAACCAGGATGGGCGCGCGATTCATCTCGATCAGTTCCGCGGAAAAGCCCTGCTGATCACGTTCATCTATACGCGCTGCCCGCTGCCCAATTTCTGCCCTCTGGTGACCCACAACTTTGCGGTCATCAACCGGCAGCTCGCCTCCGATCCATCGCTCTACGCAAAGACGCATCTGCTGTGCGTGAGCTTCGATCCGCTGCACGACACACCGGCGCGGCTGCGCGCGTACGGGGCCACGTACATTGGCAGCGACGCGAAAGACGCGTTTGCGCACTGGGATTTTGCGGTTCCGGCTAAGCCCGAGCTCATGAAGATGGCCATGTATTTCGATGTGGGGGTGAGCTATGGCGCCAACGATACGATTACGCACACGCTTTCGACTACGCTGATCGGGCCACACGGCAAGGTGGCGCAATTTTATCCCGGCAATGAATGGACGCCGGACCAGGTGCTGACCGACGTGAAGCGCGTGGCGACGCAGGCCGGCTGAGACGAACGGAAGCCGGCGTGGCAGCATTCCGCGAGAGGCAGGCAAGGAGCGATCGATGAGTGAGGGTTTGAAGATTGCGAAGGGCGGGGAACTGGATTTTCTGGCTCTGGGTGGAATCGTACACCGGCTCGATCCGGGGATCATTCCGTTTCGCAAGGCAACTGAGTGCAAGATTTACGTGAGCGGCGGCGAGTTCAACGTGGCCGCGAATCTCTCCGATTGTTTCAAGATGAAGACGGCCATCGCGTCGGCGATGGTGAATTACCCCATCGGCGATCTGATTGCCGAGCGCGTGCGCGCGATGGGCGTCAAGCCGATCTACAAGCATTTTGAGCACAATGGAGCGACGGGTCCGAACATGGCCACGGTCTACAGCGATCGCGGCCTCGGCGTGCGCCCGCCGGTGGTTTTTTATAACCGCGCCAATGAAGCGGCGGCGCAACTGAAGCCGGGAGACTTTGACTGGAAGTCGATTTTTTCCCACGGCGTGCGCTGGGCGCACTGCGGCGGATTGTTTGCCGCGCTTTCACCCACCACGGCGGCGCTGGCCGCAGAAATGATGCGCGAGGCCAAGGCCGCGGGCGCGGTGACCTCGTTCGATCTCAATTTCCGGGAGAAGCTGTGGAAGGTTTCCGGCGGCATTGACCGCGCCGTGGAGACGATCGGGAAGATCGTAGAAAACGTCGATGTACTGGTAGGCAACGAAGAGGACTTGCAGAAGGGGCTGGGCATTCCCGGACCGGAGGTGGAAGCGAAGTCGAAGCTCGATCCGAGTGTGTTTTTCGCCATGATCGATCGGGTGGTGAAGAAGCTTCCGCAGGCCAAGGTTGTGGCGACGACGCTGCGCGAGGTGCACTCCACCAATCGCCATAGCTGGAGCGCCGTGGCCTGGGTGAATGGGAATGCGTACACCGCACCGACGGCCGAACTCGATGTCTATGACCGCGTGGGCGGCGGCGATGGGTTTGCCGCCGGCTTCTTTTATGGACTGCTGAGCGGAGAGCCGCCGGAAGAGGCGCTGAAGCTGGGCTGGGCGCATGGCGCGCTGCTGACCACGTTTCCCGGCGACACGACCATGGCCACGCTGGACCAGGTGCGCGCGCTTGCCAAGGGAGGGTCAGCGCGGATTCAGAGATGAAGGCGGAGAGCGGGGAACAGGGGCTAATTACCGGCTTCCCGGTCGGGCCCTCTCCGCAACGAGATAATGGAGCACCGTTCGACGCGGACGATTGGTTGCAGCCCCCTGATCGCTGTCCTTCCGCCGCTAAGCGCACATAACTCCAAGCTGATATTCTTGCCATGCGGAGAGGGAGGTTGCGCATGGCAAAGGTCACCCTGGTTTTTGCGGCGCTGCTCATTGCGCTTGGCTTGGCGGGCTATTTCGGCACCGGCCACCAGCATCCGACGGCGCTGATTCCTGCGTGGTGGGGCCTGGCGATGGGTGTCTTCGGCTTTCTCGCCATCAGCCCCAACGAAGGCCGGCGCAAGTTGTTCATGCACATCAATGTGACCATCGGGGCGCTGGGATGTGTGGGCGCGGTGGTTGTTGCCATCCAGGGCTATGGAGCCGCGCGCTCGGCCGGCGTGGAGCCCGACCACATTGCGCTGGCAGCCAAGCTCGTCATGGCGGCGCTGCTGGCGATCTACGTGATGCTCTGCGTGCAATCGTTCCTGGACGCGCGGCGGTCAAGACAGGAATAGACAGGCAGGAACCATGGGCGCAATGCGCGGCAGCGGATTGAACATGGGCATGCGCGCCGAGCGCACGCCAGGCGGCCGCGGTGCGCGCGCAGCCGTCGAGCCTGCCAAAAAGAAAACGGATTTCCGCAAAGCCATGCCGGAGGTCTGGAGGCTGGTGCGGCCGCGCAAGTGGCTGCTGCTCCTCGGCCTGCTGCTGGTGGCTATCAATCGCGTGGCAAGCCTCACGCTGCCGTACGTATCGCGACCCTTTGTCAACCTAGTGCTCAGACGTCACGAGAGCGCCAAGCTCATGCCGCTCGTAATCGCTGTAGTGGTGGCCACGTTCATTCAGGCGATTACTTCGTTTTCGAACACACAACTGCTGTCGAAGGCGGCGCAGCGCATGATCGCGGATTTGCGCCAGGAGGTGCAGCGGCACGTGGGCCGCCTCTCCGTCAGCTTTTATGACGCCAACCGCAGCGGCCTGCTGGTCTCTCGGATCATGAGCGACGTGGAAGGCGTGCGCAACCTCATCGGCACAGGCCTGGTAGAGTTTGTGGGCGGCCTGCTGACCGCAGCCATGGCCTTCGTTTTTCTTCTGCACCGCAGTCCGCGGATGACGCTGATTGTGTTTTCGGTGATCGGGGTCTTCGTCTTCGTTCTGCAGTATGCCTTCAAGACCATCCGTCCGATCTTCCGCGAGCGGGCAAAGATCAACGGCGAGGTCACGGGGCGGTTGACGGAGTCGCTGGGCGGCGTGCGTGTGGTGAAGGGCTACCACGCGGAGGAGCGCGAGGCCGAGGTCTTCAAGGGAGGCGTGCTGCGCCTGCTGGACAACGTGATGAAGACGCTGACCATGACCAGCCTGATGTCGATGACCGCGACTACGGTGCTGGGTTGCGTGGGCGCGCTGGTGATGCTGCTGGGCGGGCATCTGGCTTTACAGAACCGGATGGATGACGGCACCTATATCCAGTACACGATGTTTCTGGCGTTCATGATCGCTCCGGTGATTCAGGTGGTGAACATCGGCACGCAACTGACGGAGGCCGTGGCGGGCATCGATCGAACCATGGAGATCCTTTCCGAGAAGGACGAGTTCACCGATTCAGCGCGCGTGGTCAAGCTGGGCGAGATTCTGGGCACGGTGCGATTTGAAGACGTGGAGTTTGCCTACACGCCGGAGAAGCCGGTGCTGCACGGGATCAGCTTTCTTGCCGAGCCGGGAACGGTGACGGCGCTGGTTGGATCTTCGGGATCGGGCAAGTCGACTATCATCAGCCTGGTGTGCGCCTTTCACACCCCGCAGAAGGGGCAGGTGCTGGTGGACGATATTGACCTGGCCACCGTGGATCTGAATACCTACCGCTCGCAGCTGGGCGTGGTGCTGCAGGACTCATTCCTTTTCGACGGCACGATACGCGAGAACATTTTGTTTTCGCACCCCGAGGCGAGCGAGGACGATTTCCTTGCCGCCTGCCGCACGGCGCGGGTGGACGAGTTTGCCGAGCGGTTCCCCGAGGAGTACGACACCATTGTGGGGGAGCGCGGCGTGAAGCTCTCCGGCGGGCAGCGGCAGCGGCTTTCGATTGCGCGAGCGCTGCTGGCGCAGCCGCGCATTTTGATCCTGGACGAAGCCACCAGCTCGCTCGACTCAGAGTCGGAGGCGATGATCCAGGGAGGGTTGAGCCAGCTCATGCAGGGGCGGACGACATTCGTGATTGCCCATCGGCTCTCGACCATCCGCCGCGCCGACCAGATCCTGGTGGTGGAAGAAGGGCGCATTGTTGAGCGGGGCAATCATGCGGAGCTGTTCGCGCTGGGCGGCCGCTACTTCGACCTTTACACGCGGCAGCATGGCCTCGAGGCCAATCTCTTCCTGGCGCCCGGCGAAGGCGACGAAGTGCCGGCGTAGGGCTGGTTGTAGCGCAGCAGCCGGCGACACCGGTGTTAAGGCGCGCTCCTTTCTCATTCTTTTGTAAGGGCGCGGCTGAAGCCGCGCCCTTTCGCAAAGCCGTTCGTGCAACCGCGGTTTAGAGCGGGGATGGTTCCGATGCAATGAGCGGCGGGGCGCTGCGCGTGCCATCAACCGGCCCTTTCAGACCCAGATTCCCAACTGCTCCCTGGGCATTGCCCTCGATGGTTGGTATCGATGAATTGTCCTCCGCGATGAAGTGGCCGTGGTCGTCACAGTTGAGGGCGCTTACCATGTCGTCGGGAGAGGTGTGCGGCACCCGGGTGAGGATCTGGGAGGCAAGCTGCAGGCCGTAGAGATAGAGGCCGGCCTTGCGCTGATCGAGACGGCCTGAGCCGAGGGCGGAGAGAATCTGGGTGAGGGCCATCTGAATGCCGTGGACGTCCTCAAGCGAGGGCAGGCAGAGAGGTTCCTGGGTGTAGCGCTGGCCATCCTGTTCGAAGAACTCGAGGCGGTCGTGAAAGTAGCAGTAGACCTTGCCGCGGAGCGCAGGAGATTGGCACTTGGTTCCTTTGGGCAGAACGTAACGGCATTCGACGAACATGGCGGTTTCCTTTGGGACGGAGGGACCCCCCTCCCCCCCGATTTTCAGGCAAATTCCTCTGGGCAAAGGAGTTGGCCGCAAATTCCTGTGCCGGTTGAAGTTAGGGCACAGTTGCGGATTTTTCGGGGCGGCGCGGAACCGGGCTTAGAAACAGAGTAGCGGAAAGAGGGGAATTAATATGCAAAAGGGGCGTGCGCATCCTTCGCGGTGGAAAGACAAATACAGGCACTTCGGCTGCGCTGGGCGCGAGGGCTGCGCGGTTTGTTGACACCCGGTCCCGTATTCTGAGAAGCTGAGTACGTAACCAACCGGCGGAATCGAGGACCGCAATGCGAGACGCCACGCCGCAAGGAACATACAAAGTTCAGGCTCTTGACCGGGCCTTTGCCGTACTGGATTTGCTTGGTGAGAGCGACACGCCGCTCGGGCTGGCGCAAGTGGCCTCATCCCTGCAACTGCACAAGAGCACCGCCCACCGCTTCCTGATGGTGCTGGAGCGGCACCGGATGGTTGAGCGCACAGCGCACGGGAAATTCCGGCTGGGTTTGCGTCTCTTCGATTTCGGCAACCGGGCCATTGAACAATACGATCTGCGCGAGCGCGCGCAGCCGCACCTGCGCCGGCTGGTGGCGGAGACGGAAGAGACCGCACACCTGGCGCTGCTGGAAGCGGCGCGCGTGATTTATATCGACAAGATCGAGCCCACGCGCTCGGTGCGGATGATCACGCGCATCGGCGCGAGCAATCCGGTGCATTGCACGTCGGTGGGCAAGGCGATCCTGGCGTTTTTGCCGGCGGAGCGCGCCGCCGAAGTGGTGCGCCGCATCCGCTTTGAGCGGCCCACGCATCGCACCATCTCCACGCCGGAGGCGCTGCGCGCGGAGATGGAGAAGACGCGGCGCCGCGGCTACGCCGTGGACGACGAAGAACTGGAGGAGGGGCTGCGCTGCATCGCGGTGCCGCTGCTGGATGCGCAACGCCAGCCGGTTGCGGCCATCAGCGTCTCCGGGCCGTCGTTCCGGGTGACAGCGCAGAAGCTGCCTTCAATCGCCAACCATCTGCTGCAGTGCGTGCGCGGCATCTCCGTGGATATGGGGTATGTTTCCGGCAGAAGCGCGATCCGCGCTGCGGCGCTGACGGCCTGAAGATCGACATGCGCCGCGCGGATGTGCGCGTGCAGGGCGACCTCAAGCCGGCTTCGATGTGGCGCTACGCCGGTTCCGTGCCGGGACCTACCATTGACGCATCCCAGGAACTACGTGATGATGATGCTGCTGAACGCGAGTTACTGGCACGAAGCGATGACGGAGACACCGGAGCTCGATTTGGTGGAGATATGGAGCCTGGTGAATACCACCGAGGATCTGCATCCGATCCATCTGCACCTGGCGCGCTTCCAGCTGCTCGACCGGCAGCCGTTCGACGTGGATAGCTTTTTGAATTAGGGGAAGTTTCATACCATCGGCGATCCGGCGCCGCCCGAGCCAGGCGAGGCGGGATGGAAGGACACTATACCGGCGCACCCGGAGACGGTAACGCGGATCATCGTGCCGTTCAAGGGTTACGCCGGGCGGTACATGTGGCATTGCCACCTGCTGGAGTACGCCGCCAACCAGATGATGCGGCCCTTCGAGGTGATGCCGCGCAGGCCGGTATGAGCGCAACGCCGATCTGCTGCCGGATTATTTGACCACATCGAGCGCGGCCGCGCTGAGCGAGTACTGGTAGAGCATCTCTGTCCAGGCGGCCAGGCTGCGCATGCCGGAGGGACGGATCAACTTCTCAGGAACCACGATAGTGTCGCCGGGAAAAAGGCGGACGCTGTCAAAATCAGAAGAAGCGAAGAAGGACTGGCGCGCGCTGCGGCTGAGGACGGAACCGTTGGCACGCAGCACGAAGGCCTGATCGCGGTCGGCTTCGCGCGTGGGACCTCCGGCAAAGCGCAGGTATGCGCCGACGCGTGCTCCGGGGCGATAGAGAAACGCATTCTGATTGAAAACGGAGCCGATCACCTGAATGGTGGAAGGGACCGAGGGGACAACGAACCGGTCGCCGTCTTCCAGGGGAAACTCGGGAAGATCGGCGGCGCTGTTGCTGCCGGGCGGAAGCCCGAGCACGATTCTGCCGGTGGCGCGCATCTGCCGCAAACGGCTGACCAGCTCGCGATTGGCCGGCTGAAAGGCGCTCTGCCCAGGGATTTGCGCGGCGGGTTGAAGAGCCGCGGCTCCCAACGCGAGCGAGTCGCGTTCCATAAGATGCTCGAGCCGGTCAGCGTAATCGTTCAGGCGCTGCTGCTCAACCTGCTGCGTGCTCCTGCGCATAAACTGCGACCCATAAAGGTAGGCCTTAGAGGTGAGGCCGCCGGCGCGCATCACCAGCGAACGCAGCGTGTCTCCAGGCTCGACGCTGTAAACGCCGGCGTTGACGATCTCGCCTTCGAGTTGAACGTACTTCGTCTGCCGATCGACGGGCGGGTGTATGTCGTTTTCGGAAAAAATGGTGATGACGTCGCCGGCTTTGAGTTCGAGGTCCTGAGAGGCATCGTGCGCAAGAACCAGCCTGCCGAGATTGAAGGAGAGCAGCGAGGTCTTCATGGTGGCGGGATCGAGGCGCTCGATGACCGCGTAGTTCCAGTTGGTCTGCGCGGCGGGACTCGAGAGCGCGGGCTGTCTCTGCGCAGCATCGGAGGCAGGGAGCGCCTGGTCGGACGCACTGGTAAGGAAGCCGCCGGCGGAGGGCTCGTTGCCGGATGAAGAGAGGCTGGCGGGCTGATCGGGAGCAGTGACGAACTCCGGTGCGGGAAGGCCGAGCTGCGTTCGGCGCCACCAGTATCCGCGCGAGACCAGGGAATCGCGATCGGGCATGAGGTCGCTCAGATGCATGCCGGGACGCCAGCGATAGCGGCCTGGGTTGGCAATGGAGCCGCGCAAAGTGACGACCTCAAGATAATCGGACACGATGGCACCGACGCGAACGATGTCGCCATCGGCGAGCGGCGAGGCCAGGCCCGTGGAGTCTGCGCTGAGCTCAAAGGCGCGGCGCTGCACATGTCCTTCGATCCGGTCGACATAGATGCGGTCCACGGAAATGTGCGCGCTCTCAGCCATGGCGGTGAGGCCGCCTGCCGCGTGCAGTACGGAGGCGAGCGAATCCTGGCCGCGCAACTCATAGATGGCGGGCTGGCGAACGCTGCCGAACAGGGCCACCTGCGGACCCGCAGGCGGAAAGTAGAGCACGTCGCCGGGTTGCAATGGAGCGTCGCCGGTCTTGTCGCCATCCACCAGCAGCGTGTAGAGATCGAAATCGGTGAGGGTTTTGCCGTCGCGCTTGAGTTCGACCTGCCGCATGGAGCCCGCGCCCGAGGGACCGCCGCATGCAAATACCGCGTCCACCAGCGTACTGAGGGCGCTTACTGTGTATTCGCCCGGGCGCCGCGCCTCGCCGGCGACGTAGATCTGAATGGAATGGATGGCGCCCAGGTCAACGCTGATCTCGAAGTTGCGATAGATGCGTTCGAGCGCCTGGCGCAGGTGTTCCTCGACCGCGGAAAGAGACAGGCCGGCCACATGGACGGAGCCCACCTTGGGCAAGTAGATTTCGCCCTCACGGCTCACGCGCAGGTTGGCGCTGAAGTTGACCTGGCCCCAGATGCGAATGCGCAATTCGTCGTCCGTGGCCACGAGAAGGTTTTCAGGAGCCGGCGCATTGTCTACGGGCCCAAAGAGCGGCTGCGGGTTTGAAAACAGCGCCGAACCGTAGACAGGCAGCATCTGGCCGGTCGTGGAGGCAACGAAGCGCTGAAACTCCGTAGGCTGCTCGGGCGGCGGCGCGAGGGGCTGCGCGGCGAGGGGCGGCCTGTGGTTTTGCAGCGTCGTGGTTTCCGTATACGCTGAGCCGGCGGGAAGGCTGCCGTTGGCGGAGGCCTCGTTGGAGCGGTCGGCGTTCGGCTGCGATTGGGAAGGTTGGGAGACATCAAAGACGGCGGGCGACTCAGAGGACTGGATGGCGGAGGGAACGGACGGTTGCTGCTGCATCTGGCAGTCGATGGAGCCGGGATCCTCGTCCGTGCACTGCGCGCGGAGAGCGGGCGCGGCAACCGCCAGGAGAGCGACAAGAACGAAGAACCAGAAAAAAGATGGATGACAGATTGAATCAGTGGATGAATCGATTCTCATAGACGCCCTATTGTTGGCGCATCCCTTCAGATGGCGAAGGGAAAAGCGTAGAAGCGATCGCGCTCTGTCCCGAACTCGGACTGCTTTATGAGCCTCTTCCCATAATTGCAACTGCGCCGGCGGAATCGCGGCCGGGCCGCGGTTGTCGGTTGGATTTGCCGCTAAGCTGAGCGCAGCTTTCGATAGCCAGCGCACGGCTCACGACCGTGCCGCGCCTGAAAGCGGGCTGTCGCCATCGCTTGGACCCGCCCGACGAGGAAAAGCCGCGTGCTCACCGAAACCCAGGAATCGGGCGTTCAGGAATCTGCCCCGGTGAAAACCCGAGACGAGGAGAATCCTTTGCCGCTCCTGATGCGCGTGATGTTCAAGCGCAGCCGGCTGGCGTGGAGGGTGGCGCTGGTGAGCGCAGCGCTTGGAACCGCAATTGCGATGTTCCTGCCCAGGCGCTATACAGCGAGCGTTACCCTGCTGCCCCCGCAGCAGGGTAGCTCCAGCAGCGGGGCTATGCTGGCGCAGCTGGGCAACCTGGGTGCGCTGGCATCGATGGGCGGCGGGTTGAGCCTGAAGAATCCCAACGACCTGCAGGTATCGCTGCTCAAGAGCCGGACGGTGGAAGACGCGATGGTGGAACGTTTCGATCTGCAGAGGCTCTATCGCGTGCGTTATCTCTCCTCGGCACGCAAGCGCTGGGAACGCAGAACAACGATCGATAACGGTTTGAAGGACGGGTTGATCCGGTTGTCTGTAACCGACAGCAATGCTGCACGCGCAGCCAAACTGACCGACGGATGGGTAGAGGAGTACCGACGGCTGACGGCGAGTCTGGCGGTGACCGAAGCGTCGCAGCGGCGGATGTTTTTCGAGCGGGAGTTAGAAGGCGCTCACGCAGAGCTGACGCGCGCAGAGAACAACCTGGAAGCCACGGAAGAACGCACGGGCGTGCTCGAAATCGATGGCCAGGCGCGGGAGATGATTGCCTCCGCGGCGGCGCTGCGCGCGCAGGTGGCGGCGAAGGCGGTGGAGATTCGCGGCATGCGCGAGTTTGCGGCCGGCGAAAATCCCGACCTGATGCGGGCTGAGGACGAACTGAGCGGGATGGAGAACCAACTGGCGGAGATGGACACGGACAGCGATCGCAGCGACGGAGATCTGGCTCTGCCCAGGGGCAAGATCACGCAGGACGGGCTGGATTATGTGCGGGCGCTCAGGGAGATGAAGTATCGCGAGGCGGTCTATGAGCTGCTGACGCGCGAAGTGGAGGTCGCCCGTGTGGACGAGGCGCGGCAGGGATCGCTGGTCCAGGTGATCGATGCGGCGCAGATTCCCGACCGGCCCGACTCGGCCTTGAGGTACATGGTGGCCGCGTGCGCACTGGTGAGCGCGTTGCCCTTGGGGCTGGCGATTGCCTTTGCCGCCGAGCTGGGCGCGGCGCTGCGCGCCTATCGCGGGCAGGCGGGATCGTGGAAGCATGCGATCGAACTGGCTTGCACGACGGCGCTGAGCGGAGGTGCGCGGTGAACCCGCTGCACTCGCTGCGCCACTCCCTGGGAATGGACGGCGCCGTGACCTACACCTTTCTCGCGCGGCTGACCAACATCGCCGGCAGCGTAGGCACGGTTTTGTTGCTGGTGCATTTTCTGAGCCCGCTGGAACAGGGTTATTACTACACGCTGCTCGGCCTGGTGGCGCTGCAAACGGTGTTTGAGCTGGGCTTCTCGTTCGTGGTGCAGCAGCTTGCCGCACACGAAGGCGTGCGCCTCACGCTGGGCGCGAACGGCGAAGTGAGCGGGGATTCGGCGGCGCACGCTCGCCTGGCATCGGTTCTCCGGCTCAGCATGCGCTGGTATACGGCGGCCGCGGCAGCCATGGGCGCGATTCTGGCGCCGCTGGGGATGGTGTTCTTCGCGCGCCATGCGTCCGCGGGGGCGGCGCAAGTGGCGTGGCAGGGGCCGTGGCTGCTGGCCGTTTTCGCTTCGTCCGTGAGCCTGTGGTGCATGCCGTTTTACTCGTTTCTCGAGGGCTGCGGCTACGTGCGCGAGGTTGCCACCATGCGCTTCCGTCAGTCCATTGCCACGGCGGCGTGCGCGTGGATTCCCATGATCCTGAGGCATGGTCTTTATTCGCCTGCGTTGGCGCTTGCGGGCTACGTGGGCGCGGGGCTCTGGTTTGTGGCGGGGCATCGCCGTTTGCTTACCGGGCTGCTCGGACATCGCGAGCGCGAGGCGGCGATCTGCTGGGGTCGCGAAGTGTGGCCATTTCAGTGGCGCATAGCGGTGAGCTTGCTGTGCGCATACTTCACCTTGCAGGCGTTCATTCCCATCCTTTTTGCGCTACGCGGCCCGGTGGAAGCGGGACAAATGGGCATGTCGCTGAGCATTGCCGGCTACCTGACCGGCCTGGTACTGCCCTGGATCACCACCAAGGCCACGCCCTTCGGGCAGATGATTGCGGCCGGCAGCGTGCAGCAGGCGGACCGGCTCTTCCGGCGCGCCATGGGGCAGGCGATGCGCCTCTTTGCCGGGTTCGCCGCCGCGATTGAATTGGGGGCCGCGGCGCTCGCCGTCTCTGCGCCCAGGCTGGGGGTACGCATGGTTTCGCCGCAACTACTGGCGCTGCTGTTGCTGGCGGCGGCAGCCAACTGCGTGGTGCAGAGCCTAGGCACCCTGCTGCGCTCATTCAAGCGCGAGCCATTTCTGGTTCAGTCTCTGGTCGTCGCCGCGCTTGCGCTCATGCTAACCGTGCTTACCGTGCCGCGCTGGGGCAACGCCGGCGCGGCCTTCAGCTATTTCGCGGCAACGGCATTTGCGGGCCTGCCCTTCGCCATCGCCATTTTTTTCCGCGCGCGCAGGGGCTATCTGGGCGTGGCTGCAACTGTAACCGTGCCTCAACCGTGTGAAGAGGTCTAGCCCAAGGGGCCGCGCATGTTCCTGTCCCGATATCGACGCGTCGTAGACTCGCTTGCGCCCCGGCTCGGCCGCTCCTACCGCCTGCTGCGCGACTCGACCAATCGCCGCCGCTCGATTGAGACCGCTTATGGCTTTACCCTGGCGGGCGACCCCTCGATGACGGAAGAACAGTGGGAGGCCGTGGAAATCGAGGCATTCCTCGACCTGATCGCATCGCACGATGCAATCTTCGATATTGGAGCCAATGTAGGCTTCTACTCCTGTCTTGCGGCCAGCCGGGGAAAACAGACGCTGGCCTTTGAGCCATCCCCGAGAAATCTGCGCTTTCTTTACCGGAACCTTTGCGAGAACCGCTTCTTCGGCGTGGAGGTTTTTCCGCTCGGCCTGGCGCGGCAACCGGGTCTGGGATACATCTTCGGCTACGGCGGTATCGCCTCGTTTGTCCCCGGATGGGCCCAGGCGCGCGCGGAGCAGTCTGCCCCGGCGCCCCTTACCACGCTGGACGCGGTGGCCGCGCACAGGTTTTTGGGTAAGCGGCTGTTGATCAAGGTCGACGTGGAGGGCTTCGAGCTCGAAGTCCTGGCCGGCGCGCAGGTGACGCTCGATCTCAATCCCAGGCCAACCTGGCTGGTGGAGATTCTATTCCGCGACGATGTCATTCCCGGCGGCGTTAGCCACACCTTTTCAGAGACCTTCAATGTGTTTTGGGAGCGGGGCTACCGCTGCAGAAAGCTGGATAACGCGCTGACACCGGTAGAACAACACGATGTGGGCCAATGGGTATCACAAGGCTTTGTGGAAGGAGAGACGCACAATTTCCTTTTTGAAGCGGATTGACTTGAAGCCGATTGACTTTGGGCGGATTGACACTGTGCGGGTTAACAGCCGGCTGATTGACGCCGGCGTTGCCTCGGCCACGGCGACCGCATGCGCCGTCCCTGCCAGGGGGCGAGACCTGCAACGCGGGTATCCTTCGAGAGTCTTGATCGCCGGAGGGCGGGAGACAGGGGGCGTGGCCAGCTTTGCCGAAGCGCTGAGCGCAGGCTTCGTCGAACTGGGCTTGCCCGCTGAAGTGGCCGCGCCTGGCGACATCCTGCGCCGCTTCAGGGAATTGCGCGATCGGGATGTGTTGAAGATCCTCAGCCTCGCGGCCGTTTTTGCCGCACCGATTGCGCGGCGCGCTCTGTGCATTGCGCACGGCTTCCCTTGCGCCGCGCTCCAGGGATGGCCCGCGACGCTGGCGATTCTGGCTTCGTTGCGAGTGGCCATGAGCAGCCGGGGAACGCGCCTGGTGGCCGTTTCAGACTACTCCGCGCTGCACCTGCGCGCCATCTTTTCCCTCCGCGTGGATGCGGTGATCCGCAATCCCGTGCGCCCGCTGTTCCTGGAAGAGGCGCGGCAGCGGAACGTTGAGCGCGAGGCCGTTACCTTTGTCGGCCGTCTGCACCGCGCTAAGAACGTCGGCAGGCTGCTGCCCGCCATACGCGAAGTGCTCGATGAGAATCGGGGCCTGTGCGCGTGGATCATCGGCGACGGCCCTCAGCGCACGGAGCTGGAACGCCTCGCCCGGGGCGATGAACGCATTCAGTTCATGGGGACGCTCAGCCCGGAGCAGGTGCGGGAAAGGCTGCAGCGCACGCGGGTGTTCGTCTCCGCAAATCCGAGCGAGCCCTTTGGGATTGTTTATCTTGAGGCGCTCAGCCAGGGCTGCGCCGTGGCCATGCCCGCGTCCGGCGGCGGCCTGGAGATTGCGCCGCACTTGATTGGGACTGCGATTCACTTGTTTCCCGCATCGATGGCGCGCGGCGAGATCGCGTCGGCGCTGCGCAACGCGCTTGCCGCTACGGCCAAAGTACCCGATCTGAAGCATTACTCCGCCAGGTCGGTGGCCGAGGCTTACCTCGCTGTCGATGCCTGCTTCAGCAGGCAAGGAAACTCGGCATGAGCCATGCCATCGGAACCGGCAGCCGGCCGCTCGCGTTTGAGCGCGGGTCCATCGCGGATGGCCTGGTGCGCTTCTGCGCCAATGCGGTGCTGGTTACTGCCTTGCTGCCCTATGTCTCGCCCATTGTCCTGCCGGATATGGATGTGCAATTGATGGCGCTCGGCACGTCGACGGCAATTCTGGCGCTGCTCCTGTTCTTCATGCCGCGTCGGTTTTCCTTCGGGCGCGATGATCTGCTGATTCTCGCCATGGGCCTCATCAGCCTGGTTTATGTCAATCCGGAGATCGCATTCGAAGATTTGCCCGCCGCGCTCCGCGCCTGTGGACAGATCGTGCTGGCCTTTCCGGTCTATTATGCCGTGCGCAATCTGTACCCGTTCATGTCGCCGCGGGTGTTTCTTGCCGTGGTCGCACTGTACTGCGCGGTGCTGTTTCTGCAGATGCGCTTTCCCGGCGCCTATGCCTCCACCTTCGCGCACCTTTTGTCGGATACACGCTGGTTCGCCGAAGAGGGTCGGGGTCCCAACGGCTTATGTACCGAACCCTCGATGATGGGAAACGTCTGCATGCTGTTCATTGTTTCCCTGTACTTCTTCCACCGTGCCTATTGGAAAACCCACCGGAACGCTCGGCGGTTCGTGATCGCGGCTTCCTGCGGAATGCTGGTGGTCACCAAGTCCGGGACCGGCGTGGTGCTTGCCCTGGTTGTAGCCCTGGCCGCGCTTTGCAGCTCGAAGCTGCCGCGAAGATCGAAAGCCGCAATTCTCGCGGCGTCGCTGTTCACGGTGGTTTTCTTCGGGCAGCTTCTCGGCGCATCCGAATCCAGGGGCGCCTCCGTCTTTTCGGGGATTGCCGCCCGTCCGCTTTCCATTCTGGATGACTACAGTCTTGCCGACCGCTTGCTGGGCGTTTACGTGGGCCTTCATCAGCTTCCGGAGCAACCATTCGGATCGCTGGACGTGCGCATTCAGCCGGAGGCGACCGAGAGCGCGCTCAACGGAGACGTGGCAGTCTTTCTCTGGCCGGATTCCACGTTCCGCTCGCTGCTCGTCGATTTGCGCGCCCTCCGCTACGACAATCACGGCACCGGGGCTCTGGTGGAGCGGATGGGAATTCCGGGCGTGCTGATTTTGGCCACGATTCTGTTCTACCCTCGCGGCTTCCAGGGCGAATGGGTTGTCCGGGCTTTCATGGCCGGGATGCTCCTGAATGCATCGCTGTTCATCTCCACGCTCTGGTTTGTCCTGGGGTGCTGCGCGGCAATGCGAAGAACCGAGAGCCACGCACAGATAAAGACGTCTCATGGACTTATTCACACGTTGTGGCATGGAATTGCGCGTGCCGCATGCACACAGGAGCCGGCGGAGAGCTGATGCGCACTTTGGAAATCGAAGGAGGCGAGAGCGAAATGAGCCTTTCGATAGCGGTAACGGCGTGCGCAATGGATCTGGCCGCAGCGAAGATTCGCCAGCGGGCGGTCGATCCGCGGTGGAGCGAGTCATGCCGGTAGTCTCCATCGTCACTCCGGTATATAACGCCGCTCCATGGCTGCGGCAGACGCTGGCTTCAGTGCGCGCGCAGACCCTTGCCGACTGGGAGCAGATTCTGGTCGATGACGGCTCGACGGATGGGTCGGCGGACATTCTGGAAGCGGCGGTGCGCGAAGATGGGCGGATTCGCCTGTTGCGCGCACCCTGCAACCTGGG
>DATJRT010000084.1:0-10246 GCA_035504495.1 Occallatibacter sp. | reverse complement strand
TCCCAGGGATCCCGCCCAGGCGGCCGTCTACAGCCGCAAGGCGTGCGATGCCGGCGAATTGACGGGTTGTCAGAATCTGGCAGTTTCCTACTTCCTGGGCCGGGGAGTGCCGAAGGACCCGGCCCAGGCCGCGGCCCTCGATCGCAAGGCCTGCGACGGCGGCCAGATGAACGCTTGCACCAGCTACGCATCGCTCCAGTTCATTGCTCAGCATGGCATGGAAACAGAAACCGGCGACGCCCAGTTGGCTGCCTCAAACCGCAAAGATTGCGATGCGGGGCAAATGGCCGCTTGCTCGGCTCTGGCGCTCATGCTGCATAACGGATGGGGCGTGACCCAGGATGACGATGCGGCGACGGCTCTGGACCGCAAGGCCTGCGACGCCGGCGACGCGGAAGGCTGCATGGGAGCCGGCACGCTGCTCCATTACGGCGTGGTGGCGCAGGGCAGCGGACCCTCTTATACCGACTACTACCGCAAGGCCTGCGACGGCGGCATTGCCGCCACTTGCACTGCGCTGGGCATTGCCTATCAGAACGGCGTGGACGCGCCCGTGGATGCCGCCCAGGCCTTTACGTTTTATCGCAAGGCCTGCGACGCCGGCGATCTCAGCGGTTGCCACAACCTCTCCGTCCTCTACCAGAGCGGCGAGGGCGTTCCCCGCGATCCCGACAAGGCGCTGACCTTGCTCACGAAAGCGTGCTCAGGCGGCGACCCGTATTCGTGCGATCAGCTCAAAGCGGAAGAGTGAAAGATCCGCCCCGCGTCCGTCTTCCCGGCCTTCAGCCGATCGTCGGCGCCGCAAGCTGCGGCGATCTCTCACCGGCTTCAAGCTCGGCCAGCCAGACGCCGACGCTTTCGCGGAGCGAATCGACGGCGACCCCTTCGTAAAGGCCAGGGTAAGCGCCCAGCTTCCGCAGAGCGCCGCGCAGCAACGATGCCGCGCCCAGCGTATTTTCACGGCGCAGATGGTGAAAGGCCGCGGCAATCTGGATCAGCGCCTGAAGAAATGTCTTCTCCGGCTCCGCGCATTTGAGCCACACACACTCCCAGTGCTCGTGCGCCTCAAAAAATTCGCCGCTGCGATAGCAGGCCAGGCCTTCCGCCAGCCCGCCGCTGCTCCAATCAAAGGGCATCGTCCGCTCATCCTGATCGAGACCAGATCGACTATTCGGGCAAGATGACCTGGCCATCCATTTCGAAGCCTCCGCTCACCGAGGGAGCATCCGTTCCCGGCTGGCCGCCGCCGATCGAGACCGTGTATTGGCCCGGCGGCACCATGATTTCGCCGCTATCGGTCACCATGCTCAGATCGCGTGGTTTGAGATGAAACTCCACCCTGCGGCTGGCGCCGGGCTCGAGGTGCACCCGCTCAAATCCGCGCAGCGCGCGGATGGGCGCGCCGGGAAGATCGGGAAACTTGAGATAGAGTTGCACCACCTCGTCTCCTGCCATTTTGCCGGTATTGGTCACGGTCACTGACGCGTCCAGCGGATCGCCGGCATCGAGCGGAGCCTGGGGCAGAGTGAGATTGCCATAAGCGAAGGTCGTGTAGCTAAGACCGTATCCGAAGGGCCACAGCGGCTCGCCTTCAAAGTAACGGTAGGTGCGCCCTTTCATCGAGTAGTCTTCGAAGTTCGGAAGCTGGTGAATATCCTTGTAGAAGGTCACGGGAAGTCGTCCCGCGGGATTGTTTTTGCCGCTCAGGGTTTCGGCAATCGCGGCTCCGCCTTCTTCGCCCGAGTACCACGCTTCCAGTATGGCGTTGGCGTGCTGCTTCTCCCAGTTGACGCCGAGGGCGCTGCCGTTCATGAGAACCACAACCAGGGGCTTGCCGGTTGCGGCCACCGCGCGGACCAGATCCTCTTCCGGTTGCGGCATCTCGATGTTGGTGCGATCGCCGCCGAAAAATCCCGGCTGATCAACCGGCATCTCCTCGCCTTCAAGACGGCTTGTGATCCCAACCACGGCGATCACCACGTCCGCATCCCTTGCGGCGGCAATCGCCGCGGGATCGGGCGCGTTGTTGACGGGATTCCAGACGAGCTGCACTTCCGGTTTGCCGCCCGGCATTTCTCCATAGGTTACGTCCAGCGGAACGCGCCGGCCCTTTTCCAGATGCACCTGGCCGAGATTCGTCCCGCTGCCGAAGGCGCGCGCCACTTGTTGGCCGTCCACTGAGACCTGCGCAAAGCCATCGGCCTTGACCCCGAGCCGGTAATCGCCCGTCGCGCCCGCAGTGAGAAATCCCGACCAATGCACCGCAAGCCCGAAGTTCCCTTTCGCCTGATCGGGAACATTGCTCTCATCCAGGTCAATGGCCGGGTCCACGCGCGACAGGATCGGCACAAGCACTGCTTCCCGGCTGCTGCGTGAGCCGTACTCGGCCTTCAGGCCGGGCCGGCCCTCCGGCGTGGACAGCGCGGACGGAGGCACCGGAGTTCCCTCATCGGAGAGAAACTGCGTGCCGGGAACGTAAGTGATCTTGGCGTCGGGAAACTCCGCCTTCATTCCTTCGAGCATGCTCACCGTGTGCGTCGGTCGGCCGGCGTAGTTGCCCAGAAGTACCGCGGTCTGATCGGCCAGCGGGCCCACGATGGCGATGCGCTTGACGGATTTGAGCGGCAGCACGCCATCGTTCTTGAGCAGAACCATGGATTCCTCGGCAAGCTTGCGCGCCAGGGCGCGGTGCTCGGGGCTGTCCAGCTCCTTTTCGTCGATATTTGCGTAGGGAACCATCTGCGGCGGATCGAACATGCCCAGCTTGATGCGCGCCGTGAACAGGCGAACCAGCGCGGTGTCGATCGCGCTCTCGGGAAGATAGCCTTGCTGCACGGCTTCGATAAAGGGCTTGTAATCGGAATCGTCTTTCAGGTTGGGGCCGGCGCCGTAACATTCGTTGTCCATGCCGCGCATGAGTGAGATGGCCGAGGCCTGCGCTTGCGTCGTCCGGTAGCGGTGCCCGGTAAAAATATCCCGCACCGCGTCGCAATCGGAGACCACGTATCCCTGGAAGCCCCATTTTCCACGCAACTGGTCCTCTAGCAGAAATTGATTGGCGCACGCCGGCTGCCCGTTGATGGCGTTATAGGCGCACATCACGGAGCCGGCTTTGCCTTCGACAATCGCGGCCCGGAACGCCGGCTCGTAGGTGTCGAGCTGGTCGTGCCGGCTCACATCCACGTCGGCAAAATGGCGGGTCGGTTCCGGACCGCTGTGCACGTCGAAGTGCTTCGGGGTCGCGATTACGCGATAGTATCTCGGGTCGTCGCCCTGCATGCCGGTGACAAAGGCCACGCCCATGCGTCCGGTGAGGAACGGGTCTTCTCCGTAAGTCTCCTGCCCGCGGCCCCATCGCGGGTCGCGGAAGATGTTGAGATTGGGCGCCCAGAAATCGAGGCCGCCCATGATGCCGACGTGTCCGGCGCGCACGTCCTGCACGTGCTTGATACGCCCCTCGATCCCGATGTCTGTGGCCATGGCATGAATTCCCGGCACATCGAAGGTCGCGCCCAGGCCGATCGGCTCAGGAAACTCGGTCACGCCGCTGTCGATCACTCCATGCAGCGCCTCGCTCCACCAGTTATAGGCGGGAACGTTGAGGCGCGGAATCGCCCGGGCATCGTTCACCAGCTGCGATGCCTTTTCGTCCAGGGTCATGCGCTGGACCAGGTCCGCGGCGCGCTCCTCGGGCGGCAACTTCGGATTCATATAGGGCAAAGCGGACGTGTCCTGCGCATGGGCGCAGCGCACCATGCATGCGATGCAGGCAGCGAGCGCCGCCAGCCTGAATGTCCCGGATAGTTTCATCGTCTCTCCTGAAAGCTGTGAAAGAAAGCTGGGCGGCATCGAAGCTGCCGGAACGCCGTGCGCGCTCCACCCGTGGGTTCCGCAAGCCGTGCGGGCTGGCCGGCCTGCCGGGCGAATTCGACAGCCGGCTCAACCAGGGGATCAGGTGAACTCGAAGGCGCGCATGGGTTGGCGTCGCTTCTGCGTTGCATTGGTAATCTATCTCGAATCCGGCCGCGGCCGGGAGCTTGATCTGACCTTGCGGAATTCTATCGCAGAGCGGTCCCGGAGTTCCTCTGCCCTGTCCGCGGCCATCGAATGAGCCGCATTCAGATCGGATGCGCCAGGCGCCGGCAGTTCCGTCTCTCTGGCTGTGGGGGCAACCGGCTCAATGCAGAATGGTTCGCGGCGCACGAAAAGGCCCCCATCTCTCCGTTGACTTCAATCCGATGAAATAGAGTTCTTCCCCGGTCCGCCCTGCCACGGACGGCGATGCGTTTCAGCCGGGATTTGGCGGAGCCGGATGTGCTCCCCGCGCGCGCCCGGGAAACCCGGTTCCGCTTTCACGTAAATGTGGCGTAGAATTTGGGCTGCGCCTTGAGTGACCCGGCTTCCCGTTCCCAAGAGCCGCCTGGGAATCGGTGAGCGGCGCCGCGCAGGCTCTCGATTTTTTTGCCGGCTCCTGCCGGAATCGGTCTTTGCCTGAGGAGGAAGTGGTTTGGAACCTGAGCACAGACCGCCATCCATCGAGGCGACGCTTCCGGCGCAGGAGCAGTGCGAGCGCCAGGTTCAGCGCATTCTTCGCTCGGCCACCTTTCGCAACGCCTCCATGCTGCAGCAGCTGCTGCAGTTTCTGGCCGCCAAAGCCCTTGACCATGGCTCCGAAACGCTGAAGGAATACACCATCGGCGTCGAGGCGCTCAGCCGCCCTCAGGACTTCGACCCCAAGACCGACACCATTGTCCGGGTGCAGATTCATCGCCTGCGCCAGAAGCTCAAAGAGTATTACGACAGCGACGGCAGCCGTGACCCCATCCTGGTTGATATCCCCAAGGGCCACTACGTGCCCAGCTTTGAAACCGTCGCCACGCCCGAGGCCGAGCTTGACCACCCCGTGTCACCCCTTCTCGACACTCGGGTATCCGTCGCTGCCTCGTTCCTCGGCAACGGAAGCCATGCCAAGGCAGCGGCCGAAGCGGGCGTTCCAGCCAGGCCTTTGGCGCGTCCCCGCACCGGCCGCATTTTTCTCGCCGTTGCCGCCGCGGCCGCCGTTTTCGCGGCAGGCTTCTGGATCGGCGATCTTCGCCGCCGCGCCGAGAAAGATGCCGCCGCCCTCGCCGCCGAAGCCGCCGCTCGCCAGGCCGACCCCGTCCGCGCTTTCTGGACCAGCCTGCTCGGCAACGACACCTCGCCCGTCATCGCCTATCCTGACGCGGTCTTTCTTCTCGACGATTCCAACGATCTCTTCCGCTTTCGCCGCGGCGCCAGCGACGATCGCGGCGCGCTCGTCGATCCCCACGTCGCCCAGCAGTTCGCTTCCAACCCCGCTCTGGTTGCCCGCGCCGGCCAGCTCTACTATGAAAACGCCTACTTCGGCGCCGGCGATGCCAAAGGGCTTGCCCTCCTCACCAATCTCTTCGGTCAGATGGGAATCAAGCCCATCATCAAGCCCAGCCGCGAAATTACGCCCGACGACCTCAAGCAGCACAACGTCATCATGCTCGGCTCCTCATTCCAGAACTTTGCCGTGGCCCAGTTGAGCAACACCGGCGACTTCAGCTTCCGCAACCCGGACACGCGGCTCGAAGAATGGCGCGGCATGATCGTCAACGCGCATCCCCGCCCCAATGAAGCGCCCATCTACCGCACCGAGCGCGATCCCGTGACCCAGGTTCTGAAAACTGATTACAGCCTGATCACCATCCAGCCCGGCGTGGTTCCCGGCCGTTACATTGCCACCCTCGGCGGTCTCGACACCACCGGGACTGAAGGCGCTGTCCTCTTTACCACCACCCGGCCTGGCGTGGAAGAACTCACGCGCGCGCTCGCGGCCCTTGGCGAGTCCAGCACCAAGGATTCGCCCGCTCTGTTTCAGGCGCTGCTCAGCGTTCGTCTTGAAAAGGGCTACGAGGTGCTCGGCGCTTCGCTCGTCTCCGTGCATTCCCTTCCCACCCAGCGCGGCCGCGCTCCCGCGTCGGGCTCGCCGGCTTCCGCCCAGTAACCGGCGCTCCCGCGGTTTGCGCTTTTCCCTCGATGTAACACCCGCTGTAACCCAGGCCCGCATCGCACGCCGCTCCACGCGATCGCGCCTGTTTCACATCTTCGTAACCCTCCTGTAACTCCCCGCCTTCTTTTCTTCCCTATATCGTCGTATCTGCCTTCGCATCGATCCGCTTCCGCACCGGCTTCAGCGGCAAGCGTTCATCGCTGCCTGCGCACCGGAATGCGCGCGGATCCGCCGCAGGGCCTTGCTCGCTTTTCGCTGCGCCTTGTTGAGGAAAATGCCCATGGATCGCAGAACCTTCATGTCGTCGCTGGCCGTCTCCGCCCTCGCCTCGGGCGTGCAGGCACGCCAGGCCCGCGCGGCCGCTCCGAGCCTGGTTCCGGCGCAGCCCTCCACGGCTCCCAACTACTGGTGCACCTGGGCCGCGCAGAATTATATGTATGGCCACGATCTTGCCGCGCTCGACCCGCGCATCCTCGAGGGCGGCTCCGGCGCCAATCTCGCCCACGACGCCATGCGCGAGTCCATTCTCTTTGGCGAACGCGGCTGGGCCGAAACCTTTTATCCCCAAATCCGCCGTGACCTCTACTTCCTCCTCGACGATGGCTGGCAGGCGGGCGGCTCGAGCACTTTCGTTCTCGATGCGGCCAAGTTTCCCCGCTTTCAGGGCTCGCCGCGCGACCGCCTTGCCGCGCTCAACCGCGCTCTTGTTGACGCCGGTTGGCGCGGCGCGGCCCTCTGGTGCCGCAACACCCCCGCCGGCAACTCCGGCCTGCCTCTGCTTGAGCGCAGCCAGTCAGCCTCGATCGGCTATTGGAAGATCGATGGCGGCGATGGGCAATTCGACCTGATGCGCCTGCGCGACGAAACCCGCGCCGCTCTCACCCTCGAGCATGTCCACGGCGAGATCCCCGTCAACGGCGACTGGACGCGCGACGGCCGCTTCGAGCCGCAATCGTGGGACTCGCGCCGCGTAGAAATTCTCCGCCACAGCGACGTCTATCGCACCTACGACGTCACTTCCATCCTCTCCCTGCCCACCACCCTCGATCGTGTCGCCCAACTGCTCCACGCCGCGCAGAATCACGCCGGGGTGCGCGGTCTCCTCAATGTTGAGGACGAGGTTTACCTGGCCGCAGTCCTCGGTTGCACCATGGGCGTCATGCGCCATCCGCTCGCCGGCCTCCGCCCCGGCAGCGATGTCGATCTCTTTTTCAACGGCCCCCGCCAGGTCAAACGCAGAATGGATGAAGTGGTGCGCGCCGTGCGCTGGCAGCGCATCGCGCCGCCGTTCGCGGCCGGCCTCGGCTCCTTCGCCATGAGCCGCGAGATCCTCACCGACAGTTGGGTGCTTGAGGCGGGTGAGACCTGGCAAAGCGACCTCATCGGCCGCACCATCCGTCAGGGCGCGCCGGCCTGCCTTGCACGCAACATCGCCATGCCCCAGGTAAGCGCGCCGGGCGAAGAGCCCTTTGTTTATGCGGCCGCATTTCCCTCGGGCGCCGCCGCCATCGGCGCGCAACAGCGTACCCAGCCAGGCAACGCCTGGTTCATGCCCGCGTGCGAGGTCACGCTCGACGTCGCCGCGCTTCCCGGGCCTTTCGGCATCTTCGGAGAGTTCTCGCGCCTCACCCTGGTCTTCGACCGGCCTTTGCAGGGAAGACGCATCCTCGCGCAGGACCTTGCCGGCGATGAGCCTCTCGACATCTCGAGCCAGGTGCGCGTCGAGGGCGCGCGCTTGCATCTCCCGGGCGAGATCCTTCGCTCCGTCGGCCTGCACAGCCGCGCGGCCGGCGATCTATCCTCGCCCGCCCTCGTCCTCGCGCTCGCCTGATACGCCGAAGAACAGCGCCTTCAGCGCGCACATTGGCCTTTCGCAAGAACGAAACTGGGCTTCAGCCCGTGCGGAGGGAGCAGGAGCCTTCAGGCCCCTGAATTCGCCGGCAAGAATGAATCTCAGGCCTTCAGGCCCAGAGGAATCAGGAAGTCCCGAATCAGGGCATAACTTCGCTCGTGCCGAAACAAGTGTCCAATGTTTTGTATTAGGGCATGGCTCCAGCCATGCCGCACATGGCCACCGAAAGAAGCCGGCTTCAGCCCCCGGCGGGAATCTCTACGCCCACGACTTGCCAACCTGAGCCAGGGTCGCCCGCTGCGCTAACTTGCCAACTCGCTGACTCGCTGACCCGCTAACCCGCCACGTCCGTATACACCAGCTCGATTCCTTTCCCGCTCTTCGCATCCTTGTTGCGCGAATACTGCCGGCTCTCGTCGCTGTCCCAGTGCTCAAAGACCCCCAGGCTCTCCACCGGCTTGCCGCCCTGGATGTACCGCGTTCCCGACGGAGGGTCGCTGGCCAGCGCCTCTTCCGCCAGATAGTCGTCCGCATTCGCCCGGATCAGAATGCGCGGATGCCCGTTCGCGTCCACGTTGTTCTTGGTTTGCGCATAGAGGATGTCCAGCCCCACCGAGTCGATCGCCACGCCGTCGAGCGAAGCCAGCAGGCTTGCTGGCCAATCCGTGTTCTCGTACGGCTCCACGCGGTTAAAGAACGGCGCATTGGGAAAGTGCAGCGGGTACGACATGTGCCTGCGCGCGCAATAAAGCCCGTCCAGCACATAGAGAATCGTCTTCGCGCCCAGGTTCGGCCCCGCCGAGAGATCCACCATGGGCGAGTAGGCGTGCGGCGTCCCTCCCTGGTTGGTGTTGATGATCGAGTGCAGCTCGCCCGGTCCCTTGATCGAGCCGAAATGATTCTTCGCCGTGAGGGTCACGCCCGTCTGCCCCTCGTCGCCGCCCTCGGCCGCAGCGTATGGATACGAGTGCGCCTTCACCAGCGCGATGTTCACAATGTAGCTCGCGTCCATCACCTGCCGGGGAACGTAGCGCGCGTTGTCGAAATGGTCGGCCGAGTAGCTCTGCCCCGGCACCCACTCGGGCGCTTCCAGCCCGTGGATCGCCCCGTAGGCCGGATGCTTCTGGTACCGCGCGTCGGGCGCGTCGCGTTGCACAAAGCGCACATCGGGGTATTCGTTCCAGATGTGATCGAGAAACCCCGGCCAGATATCGCGTTGCGCATCGTAGACCAGAATGTCCTTCGGCCGCACGCCCGGGTGCTTCACCAGTTGCCGCACCATGGCCAGCGCTGCCTGCGGCGACACGTTCACCAGGTTCGTCGGCACCACCGGTTTGCTGTTGTTCATGTTCACTTTTACGGCCACAATCTCGCCTGCGCGATATTTCTTCTCGCGCCCGTGCCCGGATTGTTGCCCGTAATAGCGGAAGATAGCCCTCCACGCTTCTTCATCCGTTGCCGCGCCCGTCACCTGACGCAGCGCCAGAGAGAGCATCGCCTCCACCCGCTCCTGGTCGGTGTTGTTGTCCATCCACCACTGGTCGGTCACCGATTCGCGGTTCCCGCCCCAGCGCGTAGCTTTGGGATCGCGCGTCCAGACCACCCGGCCGGGAAAGATTCCCCGCGCCACGCCCAGCGGCACGTTGCGCTGCTTGGGCGCGTAGTTGTAGAGGGTCAGCAGTGCGGCCAGCGCTTTTTCGTCCAGCGCGTTCGGAATCCCCAGCAGCGCCAGCGATCCCGCCGCGCTCTTCAGAATTTCGCGCCGCGAGTAAGGGTGCTTCCTGCTTTTTGTCATGAGAATGGAATCCGATTCCGTAGAGCGACCCGGTGCTTTCCTTGCCGTCGCGTGAGCAGGCGCGAACCGTCAGGCTCGAGCCGCGCCCTCACCTGTCCTGCGCAGTTTTGCCTTCTGCGCGCTCCCGGTTCCCTGCGCTCCCGGTTCCCTGCGCTTCTGGTTCCGCGCTCTCCCCGGCAGATTCAGAGTCACCGGAGGGAAGCCGACGCGGCTGCGTGGCTCTTTCCTTAAGAAAAAGCCACCTTGCCTTGTCTTTCCTTCGACGCTGAAGCTCTGCATCTGCTCTTAGAACGAGAGCACCATGCCCAGCTGACCCTGCCGCGGCAGAAAGTCGCCGCTGATCACTCCAAAGCTGCCGCTGCCGTACGTGGTATTCGGCGTCTGGTAGTTCACGCGGTTGAAGATATTGAAGAACTGGGCCTGGAACTGCAACTGCGTGCCCTCGGCCAGGTGCACTGCCTTGCCAAACGACATATCCCAGCTCAGGTAGCGCGGCCCGTAGATGTCGCCTTCCGCCACGCCGGCGTTGCCGAAGACGAATCCCTGCGGCTGCGAGAAGCAGCTGGTGTCGAACCACTCGGAA
>DATJRT010000083.1:0-14348 GCA_035504495.1 Occallatibacter sp. | reverse complement strand
GTGCCCGGGTTGGGGATGGCCGACTCCTGGAAGAAGCGCGAGGGATGGCCGGTGGCCGGAACCTGCTTGATGCGCTGGCCGAAGGGGCTGGAGCGGCGGCAGATGTCGAAGATCTCCGTCTGGTAGAGAGGAACTTCAATGGCGCCCGGCCCGATGTAGTCCGCCGCCGCGTGAATGTCAGTAAAGTTTGCGTTCATGGGAATCTCCAGGCCCCTGGCGGGGCAGTGATCAGTGGTCAGTTGTCAGTGGTCAGTCATCAGTTTTCAGCGTTTTCGCAAACAAGACGGCAGCGGCCGGCGAATTCCTGACCACTGAACACTGATTACTGACAACTGCTTCTACGCGATGGCGCCGGCGCGAAGAAGCTGGCTTTTGACGGCGATGCGCTGCTCGAGGCTAAGCCCGGAGAGCGCGGCGTCGAGGGTGCGGACATCCACCGGCCCCTCGCCAATGCCGTGCTTGGCGAGCAGTTCGGTGGTGGCTGCGGGCATGGTGCGGCGCAGCGGGTTGAGCGCGGTGTGCGCAGCGGCGGCCTTCAACTCGGCCAGCTCGCGCTCCACAGCCGCGAGCTTTTCCGCCAACTCGGACTCGCGGCGCGACTGCTCCACGGTTGCCGAAATCCGTTCCACCTGGCCGGAGAGCGCGCTGGCCGTGGCGGCGCGCTCTTCAAGCGAGGTCAATGCTTTTTCGAGCAGAGCGGTCGCGGCTTCCAGCCGCTCTACGATGTTCCGTTCGTTTTCCATGCGATTCCTTTCCTGTTGGGGTGAATTCCGTGCAAGAACCATTGAGCACAAACAAAGGGCCCCGCAGCGCGGAGCCGTGGCGGTGCGTCTTTATTCGTTCGTGACTAACTGGCCATGCGGAAGCTGGTAGCCCGGTAAGCCGCTTTGTCGCGCAGCAGAATCGCGGCTCCGGTGAAGGTGACGCGCGTCAGCTTCCATACGTCGGCGCTCATGTCCTGGACGCGCGCGTCGGCGATCTCATAACTCATGCCCATGGCCTCCGGCTCGTGCGCATGAATGGCTTCGGCCACATCAGGAAAATCGCGGGCAAACAGGTAGCCGCGCACGATGAGGCGCAGGCCGAGCAGATCGGCGTCGGTGAGGATCCCGATCTTGCGGCGCGCGTCGTGGCCGTCCCAGGCCGGCCGGTAATCGACGGCCATGCCGAGCAGCGAAGGCAGGGCCTTTTCGGCAGCCTCGCGCGTCAACAGCACGCGATGGCCACGGGCGCCGGAGGGCGCCTTGTCGCTGGCCGTGTTGACCACCGTGAGGACACCGTCGAACGGCACCCGGTTGGGGTGACCCTCCACGTGAGGAATCTTTACCGCCATGGCTTCCAATCGCATGTGCTCTCCGCTTTACTCTGTTTGTCCCGACATGTTGACGGATTGCGCCTGCTCAAGCGGGCCCAAACCGCGCATGGCCCGCACCTCGTTGACCGTGAGCACGCCGGCCCCAAGCAACTGCACCTGCACGGCGAGCTCGGTCATCTCGTCGCGCGCGTTGAGCTCGTTGAAGACAAATTCGAATTCGCGCCAGCCGATGCATTTGCCGAAGAGATCGCGGCTGATGTGATGGGCCAGGAGCATGGCCAGCGGCGAGATGGCCCCGCGAAAGGCCTCGTCGGCCATCTCGGAGGCAGTGGACTGGTTCACGTCGTTCTCGAGGCCCAGCATCAGCGGCGAGAGCCCGAACGCATTAGCCACCATGCGAATCAGGAATTCCTGCCACGCCAGGCGCATGTCGGCGTCGGTGCCCTGCGCAAAGCGGAGCACCTCGGGCTTTTGCTCGGTGGAGAGCAGCGGCACGCGGCCGGTGCCTTCAATTTCGTCCTGCCACCAGCGGATGAGGCGGTCGTGCTGCGCGGGCGTGGCTTCATTGAGCCAGAGCGCATATTGCGCCACGGAGTTGGCGGCCAGCTTGCCGGCGAAGCGATGCGCGCTGAGGAATTGATTTACGGTTTCGAAGGCGACCTCGAGCGGACCGAGCCCGAAGGGCGTGAAGCTGCGCGGGTTCATGCGGATATAGATGAGCTGGTCGTCGCGCAATTCAATGGCGCTCGAATCGGGCTGGCCCAACGCGGCCTGTGCGTAGCGCGGCGAATCTTCCTGGCCGTCCCAGCGGGCGTTGATGCGGATCGAAGCGCCGTCCACGGGCCACAGCATCGCGGGCCGTTCCGGGTCGCCGGTGGGCTCCATCTCGATGGCGCCGAATCCGCCGGTGAGCGCGTCTTCGATGGCCTGCTCCATGAGGGTGCGAAAGCTGTCGGCCGGATTGGGCTCTTCGAGTATGCGCCGCAAAGCGCGCAGTTTGCGCGCGGGAGAATCCACGTGTTCGGCATCGACGCCGCGACGGATGCGCACCTGCCAGTCCATGGCGGCGATGCGGTCCTTGATCACGTTGATGGCGCGGCGCACCAGGGGCGTCTCCGCAAAGCGCCGCAGGTTCGCCGGCGTGGGCTTGGGCAGATGGCGGCCGGGAAAATGCAGCGGGCCAACGATGGAAGGCAGGGCCAGCGTTCTGCGCATGGCCTCGGCCTCGGCGGCGAAGTTTCCGCGCTGCGCCTCGACTGCGATTTGGGGCGCGTGCGCGGAATGCCCGTTACTCCGGGCATGATGCCAGATCTGCCGCAATTGCTCTGTCACCTTCACGCGCACCTTCCCTGCTTGAGCCAAAGAAAAAGGGCACGGCCCTTGCGGACCATGCCCCAGTACCGGCAGCCGCGATGTCCCAGCTCTGCTGCCACGTAACAAAATCGGTCAACAAATCGATCAACAAAATCGATCAACAAATCGATCGTAGCGCGAAGCGGGGAAATTATCTGCAAGCGCAGGCGAAAAAGTCCGAATGGCAAGCAAACCCTTGTCAGTGTTGGCGCAGAAGCGGGAGCGGGCGCCCTTGAGCAATGGGTGCGGGGTTGACTTGGCGGCTGGCGCTGGTTTTCGCGTGACGGCTGCTACCATCACTGCATGAATTTACCGCTGCTTTCGAGAGCGCTCGCCCGCATCCTGCTGTTTCCGGCCGTGGCATTTCTGCCCGTGTGCGCGCAGGAGACGGCGCAATCGTCTTCGACCGCGCAGGCGGGTCCATCGTCTCCGGCCGCGCAGCAAATCGAGGAGCTGCTGCGCAGCCTGCATCGCGGCCATTCCATCGGCCAGGTGGGCATCTCTCCGGACGGCAAACGCCTGGCGTGGGTCGAGCGGGGAGAGATTCACGTGGCGGCGATGGACGATTTGGACAAGAGCCGGCGCATCACCGCTGCGGGCCAGGAAAATCAAGTCTGCGCCGAAGACGACTTCACCTGGTCGCCGGATTCGGCTGCGCTCGCCTTCTTTTCCGATTGCGCCAACCCCGGCACGCAGACCGATCTTTATCTGGCGCCCGCGGACGGGGGCGCGCCGCTGCGGCTGACCACGCTGAACGGCTACGTGGATTCGCCGGCCTTTTCCCCCGATGGCGCGCACATTGCGTTTCTCTACGTGGAAGGGGCTACGCGGCCGGCCGGCGCGCTGGCGGCGATGAAGCCGTTTGCCGGCGTGATCGGCGAGGAGGGGATCGAGATTCAGCGGATCGCGATGGCCGACGCGCAGGCACCGCAGCCGGCGACGCCCACGTTCGTCTCGCCTGCCAATCTGCACGTGTATGAGTTCGACTGGTCGCCGGATTCGAAATCGCTTGCCTATATCGCCGCCGATCCCCCGGGGGAAAACAACTGGTGGGTGGCGAAGCTCTACACCCAGGCGATCGGCGAGGCGCCGCATGCAATTCTTGCGCCGGCCGAAGTGGCCGGGCCACTGCACGGGCTGCAGATCGCCGTGCCCCGCTGGTCGCCCGACGGACGATTCATCGCCTTTATCGGCGGACTGATGAGCGACCAGGGCTCCACCGGAGGGGACGTGTGGGCGATTGCGGCCAGCGGCGGAGAGCCTCGCGACCTGACGCCCGGGCGGGCCGCGTCGGCGGGATGGATCGAGTGGGGAGACGACGGGCACATCTTTGTGAACGAGCTCGAAGGCGGCAACGAGCGACTGGTTCTTCTTGGCGTGAAGGGTGACCCGGTGAGCGCGAGCGAGAGCGCCCGTTTCAGCGCGCCCATCTTCTCCATTCCCGGCCAGGTAGACGACGGGCGCATGCTGATGAGTCTCTCTTCGAACGCGACGCATACGGAGTTTGTGTTTCACGCCAGTACCTTCGACCGCCCTCCGGAGATTTATGCGGCGAGGGTAGGCGCGGCGAAGGCCACGGGACTGGACGGCGTACAGCAGCTCACGCACATCAATGCCGGTGTCGAACCGCAGTGGGGCAAGTCGGTCTCCATCGAGTGGACGGACGACGCGTTTCATGTGCAGGGCTGGCTCATCCTGCCGAAGGATCTCGATCCCAAGGAAAAGTATCCGCTTCTTGTGGATGTGCATGGCGGACCGGCGGCTGCGGTGGTCCCGCGCTGGGGTCCTGGCGGCGCGCTCGGCGCGGAAGCGTTTTCCGCGCTCGGCTATTTTGTGTTTCTGCCCAATCCGCGCGGTAGCTACGGACAGGGCGAGGCGTTTACGCAGGCCAATCGCAAGGACTTTGGCTACGGCGACTTGCGCGACATTCTGGCGGGGGTGGACGCCGTAGAGGCGAAGTATCCCATCGATCCCAACCGCGTGGGTCTCGACGGCTGGAGCTATGGCGGCTTCATGACCATGTTCGCGGTGACGCAGACGCACCGCTTCAAGGCCGCCGTGGCCGGGGCGGGTATCTCCGACTGGCTTAGCTATTATGGTGAAAACTCCATCGACCAGTGGATGATTCCCTATTTCGGGGCATCTGTTTATGACGATCCGGCCGTGTATGCCAGGAGCTCAGCCATTAACTTCATCAAGCAGGCCCGCACGCCGACCTTGATCGTGGTGGGCGACCGCGACGGGGAGTGCCCCGCGCCGCAATCGTTCGAGTTCTGGCATGCGCTGCGCGACCTTCATGTTCCGACGGAGCTTGTGGTTTATCCCAACGAGGGCCATGGCTTTGTGAACCCGGAGCACCAGCGGGACGTTCTGGAACGCGCCGCCGAGTGGTTCGCACGCTATATGCCGCCGGGCACATGAGGCGGCTTGCTGCTCCCGATCCCACGCCCGCGGAGTCTATGAAGGAAGAGTTTCGAGCCATGCCAGAGGAAGGCGAGTCCTGATACACTTCTCTCTTGGAGTTCTGGAGCAGTTTTTTTGGCCCTCCGGCCGCGCGGAGAACCGGCCGGAAGGGTTCAGCGTGCCGGCGCTGGCCCATCCTCGTGCCCCATCATGGCGCATGGATGCGGCCGGCCCGAAATCAATCTATTTTCTCGTGTTGTAACGAGACCGTTTCGCACTGCTTTGCGCGGAACGGGGAGGACAAATGCGGCGGTTTTTGACGCTTGTCAGTCTGCTATGCCTGGCCGTTCCAGCCGGAGTTTCCATCTCCGGCTGCGCACGCAACCCGGCGGCAAAATATTGTGCCGTGACTTCCGGGTACGGCATTCTCAATACCGCGGTTTATTCGATCACGCTGCAGCCGCAGATTGCGGGCATCTCCCTGGCTTACGGGCAGACGGCTCAGGCGCAATCGCCGCAGGCCTTCACGTGCACCGGAGCCACGGCAACGGTCAGCGCCAAGAGCTATCAGTGGGGGTCTTCGAACTATCAGCTGGTGGATATCTCGCCCACCGGGAACATCTGCGCGGGAACCTGGAACCGGAATACCGGCGGCGGCATTGCCGACTACACCTATTGCAACTATCCCAATCCGCTGCCTTCGACCGAGGGTCTTCCCTACTCGGTTGCCCATATTTACGCGAGCGCCGACTCGGTAACTTCGAACCCGGTGGCGGTCTACGTGCACGCTCCGGTGACCTCCATCAGCCTGGTGGGTCCATCGCAGTGTCTCTCGCAGGGCCAGAGTGCGCAACTCGACGCCGAGGCCTACTACGACAACAACGGCACGCAAACGCTGCTCTGCGCGCCGGGCTCGGCTTCGGTTCCGGATTGCGAATCCTCGATCGGCACGTTGAATTTCACTGTGGGGACTACGTCGGTCGCCTCCATCAACTCCACCAACAACGAGATTACAGCCGAGCAGCCCGGCACCACCGCCATCACCGCATCGATCGCAGGTTCCGGTTCGTCGGCAGGTTATTTCTCCACCTGCCCGCCGGCCTCCATCAGCGTTTCGCTCGCCAATGGATCGACCTCGGGAAGCATCGCGCAGGGCGCGGCGCAAAACCTCACGACCACTGTGATCGACACCAACGGCAACCCCATCACCGGACTTTCGCTCTCCTATCAGTCCACCAACCCGATCGATATAACCACGGGGACAAGCGCCGCCATCACCACGAGCTTTCCGGGAGCTGCATCTCTGAATGCCATTTGCCAGCCGAACCTATGCAATCCCGCGCCGATCAACGAGATCGGCCTGAACGGAACCGGCCTGCCCATTTCTTCGAACCCGGTCAACGTCACGGTTCCAGGCACGGCCAGCGAGTTTGCGTGGTTCTCCTCTCCCGGGCTATCGCAATACTTCGTGCCCATTGAATTGCTCAGCGGGACGCTGGGCTCCAACGTGCGCCTGCCCTACGTGCCCAACTCCATGATCATGGACCGCTCCGGCGTGGATTTATTCTTTGGCTCACCGCGTGAGCTGATGATCTACAGTACGAGCACCACTTCGCTGACCAAGCAGGACACCACCGCGCCCGGCGTGGTGCTGGCGGCTTCGCCCTCCGCCGCGCAGCTGCTCATCAACGATCAGGCGCGGCAGCTGTTTTATCTCTACAACGTGAGCGGCGGCAGCGCCACCACCTTTGGCGGCATGGGAGTGGCCGCAGCCTGGACTGCCAACGCGCAGACGCTTTACATCTACGACAACGCGCAGTTCAACACGCCGGCCTCATGCCTTGCCGACCCCAATGTGCAGCCGATTACCGGGCACACGGATACGCTGTACGTGTACAACGTGAACACCGGCTGGACGGTGGAACCGCTGCCACCCAGTCCGCCGCTGCCGCCGGGCGCTCTGCCGGCCTGCGCGACAGCGCCCAACACCGCTCCGCCGCTCGCGCCAAACACCGCGCTTGCGCTGATGACGCAGACGCCGGCGATTACGGTGCCCGGTGTGGGCGCTTATCTCGCAGGAAGCGCCACTGCTGCCCATACCTGGTGCCCGACCGGCACGGTGGGCAATAGCGCGAGCATTCAGTTTTATCCCCGGGACCCCAAGGCGGCCGATGTGAGCGAGCCGGCAGACGTGCTGGGCGCCACCCTCGACGGGAAACACATTCTGGCCGCAACCGAGAGCGGCGGCGGCATTGCTCTGGCCGATATCGGAGTGAGCGTTCCGGCGACATCCTGTCCGGAGACGACGACGGGCACAGGCGCCAGCCAGGTGCAGACGCTCGCGGCCCTCTCCACCAATCCGTCGCTGAACGGAATGATGACTCTGAGCGGAGGCGCAGGCGTTGCAATTTCGGCCGTCAACCAGGTTGTGACCGGGGAGACGCCGACGACGGCCGCGGCAGACGCGGTGCAGGGCATTGCGTTTTTCACCTACACGAGCAGCTCGACAAGCGGCGGCGCGCTACTGCCCTACTACTTGCCGGCAGCAGGCGGCGCCGGGACCGCGGGCGCGGTGACGCTCACCGATTGCCCTTCGAGCGAGGCAAACCCGCCCTCATCCTGCTTCTCCAGCATCCTGGCGCCGCTGGCGGGCGCGTTCTCGCCCGACGACAGCATGTTCTTTGTCTCCACCGCGGGCGATGACAAGATTCATTACATCAGCATTCCGCCGGCGATCAACTCGACCAGCGCCCCTGCGGACGTGCAGCAGGTGAGCCCCAACCTGCCGGCGTGCCTGCCGGTGGCGAGCGGCGGCGTGGATGCCGGCTGCATCAATCCAAATCCTTCAGCCACCATCGTGCCTGCCACGGCGATCGCGGTGAAGCCGCGCTCGGTTACATAAGCGGGGCGCGAGCCGCGCAAGCAGTGCACGACGACCTTGCACGATAAAATCGATGCATGGTGAAGGGCATCTCCTTTCTGCAGCCGGTTCCGGATGCGGCGGCTTTCGCGCGCTTGAGCGGATTTTTTGCCGCTCTCGGTTTTGCGCCCGGAAGAGGATGGGAAGAAGCCGGAAGCCGCGGAGCGTCCTTCCTTGCGCCGCTCGGCAATCTCGAGCTGGTTCTGGGGAAAATGCCTTCGAGCTCGGAAATCCTGATTGAAGTCACATCGCTCGACGCCGCGCATCAGGCGGCGGAGAGCTGGCTGCGCGCGCAGGGCGGCGACGCGGCAGTTTCCCGCCTCTCGCCGATCGAGTCGACGGGTTGGAAGTCGCGCCTCTTTACCATTGAGCCGGAGCCGGGATTGGCTCTCAGCTTCTGGGCCTGGAGCGATCCGGTGAAGGGCAAGCCCGTGGCTCTCGAAGGCGATCTCTCAGCAGAGGGCATGAAGTTTGCTGTCGTGGTCTCCCGCTGGAATGCGGTGATCACCGAACGGCTGCTCGAGGGCGCGCTGGACGCGCTTCTGCGCAGCGGCGCGCGGCGGACGGATATCCAGGTGGTGCGCGTGCCCGGAGCGTGGGAGATTGCGGCCGCGGCCCGCACCATTGCCAATCTCGGCCTGGAGGACGCGATTGTTGCGCTGGGCTGCCTGTTGCGCGGCGAGACCGCGCACTACGAGGCCATTTACAACGAGGTTGCGCGCGGCATCGGCCAAGCGCAGCAGGAGACCGGCATTCCCCACAGCTTCGGCGTGCTGACCTGCGAAACGCTGGAGCAGGCGCTGAACCGGGCCGGCATCAAAGCGGGGAACAAGGGTTTTGAGGCTGCCGCCGCGGCCATTGAAATGGTGAGCCTCAAGCGAAAGCTCAGCCAGGGCGGTCGGGCTTGAGCCCGGGGCAGCAGCGCACGTCCGGCCGGCGCAAGGCGCGTGAGCTGGCCATGCAGATGCTTTTTCAAGCGGACCTCGGGAGGCAGACACCTGACCAGGTTCGCGCCACATTCTGGAAGTCCGCCGACGAAGTTGCGCCGGAGGTTCGCGGCTTTGCCGAAGACCTGTTCCGCGTGGCCGTGGCGGAGCAGGAGAAGATCGACGAGCTGATTAAAGCGCACTCCACCAACTGGCGCCTGGAGCGCATGCCGGCCGTGGACCGCAACCTGCTGCGTATGGCCGTGGCCGAGATGCTCGGCTTCAAAGGGACGCCTTTTCCCGTGGTGCTGAATGAGGCGCTTGAAATCGGCCGCCGCTATTGCGCGCCCGAGTCGATGAATTTCCTCAATGGGGTTCTCGACTCCGTTGCGCACAGCCTTCTGCCCAAGTGAGCTTTTCTGGTCTGCTGGTATTCTGGATAACGTGGCAACGCGTGTTCACTTGAGGGGCCTTCTGGCGCTGGCTGTTCTCCTTCCCGTTTGTCTTATTGCATGCCACAGGGAGGAGCAGGCCGTGGAGGGCGTTGCGCGCAACGCGGCCAATGCCGAAAAGCAGGCGCAGGCGGCGGCTACGGAACGCGACCAGGAACGCGCCGCGCTCGAGCAGATTCCCCTGCCCACCAAGAGCCTCTACATCGATGTCCACGAGCCGGCGCAGTGGGCGAATCCGTTTCTGGCCGTGGGCCCGGAGAACATCACGCTGCGCATCGTGATGGCCGATGCCAACCCCAGCCCGGTGGGCGAGGGAACGCTTTTGCGCCCGGCGGCGGCGCGCCGGCAGGAGCTTCAATTACGTCCCTCCGATCTGGCCAGGGCCGTTTCCGCCATTCCCGCCGGCGCGTGGCCGTACGGCCGGGTGATTGCCGTGGCCGAGTCGCCCGAGGCTCCGCGCAAAGACCGCATTCGCGTGCGCCGCAACGTGGAAGCCGCCATCCAGCAGCTCAACGACCTGGGCGTGGTGGTGGAGGAGTGGCCGTCGCGCTGACGCGGCATTGTTGCCTGCACTGACCAACGCGCTACTATTCCCTGGTGAGCACTTCGCCTTTTCCCATCCTTACCGACCCGCTCGAGCATGAGCGCTTTTCGGCGCATCGCGAGCTTGAGTCCCTGCTCAGGAAGAATCTTCGCGGCGAGGTCCGCTTCGACCGCGGAGCGCGCGCGCTGTATGCCGCGGATGCGTCGAACTACCGCCAACTCCCCATCGGCGTGATCTTTCCCCGCGATGCGGCGGATGTGGAAGCGGGCCTGGCCGCCTGCCGCGCCACCGGGGCGGCGGTGCTGCCGCGGGGTGCGGGCACCAGCCTTGCCGGCCAATGCGTGAATGTGGCCGTGGTTTTCGACTACTCGCGGCACATGAACGCGCTCGCCTCGATCGATCCCGAGACCAGGCTGGCGCGCGTCGAACCGGGAATCGTGCTTGACCGCCTGCGCGACGCGGCGGAAGCGCACCACCTTACCTACGCGCCCGATCCGGCCACGCACTCGCGGTGCACGCTGGGCGGCATGATGGGCAACAACAGCTGCGGCGTGCACGGGCTGCTGGGCGGCAAGACCGTCGATAACGTGGAATCGCTCGACATCGTGCTCTACGACGGCACGCGCCTCACTGTAGGCGCCACGCCCAGGGAGAAGCTGGACGCGCTCATGCATGCGGGCGGTCGCGTGGGCGAAATCTATTCCGGGCTTGTTCGCATTCGGGACACTTATTCCGATTTGATCCGGAAAAAATTTCCGCGCATCCCCCGCCGGGTCTCCGGCTACAACCTCGATCAGTTGCTGCCCGAAAGCAATTTTCACGTTGCCCGTGCGCTGGTGGGCTCGGAGGGCACCTGCGCCAACATTGTGGCGGCGACTCTGAACCTCACGGCCAGTCCGCCGTTCCGGGTGCTCTCCGTGCTCGGTTTCGACGATCCATTTCTTGCCGCCGATGCGGTTCCGCTCGCGCTCGAACACAAGCCCATCGGTCTCGAGGGTTTCGATCATCTGCTGGTGGAGTTCATGCGCCGCAAGGGGCTCGCGCTCAGGGAACTCGATCAGCTGCCTCCCGGCGTAGGCTTCCTTCTGGTGGAGATGGGCGCATGGTCAGAGGAGGAGGCACGCGCGAAGGCCGAGCACTTGACCCGCGACGCGCAGGCATGGACGCGTGCGCCCGTGGCGCATATCTGTACGCCGGAGGAGGCGAAGCACGTGTGGCATGTGCGCGAGTCCGCGCTGGGCGCGATGGTTTTCGTTCCCGGCGAGCCGGACCGCTGGGAAGGCTGGGAGGACGCGGCCGTTCCGCCGGAGAAGCTCGGCGGCTATCTGCGCGGCATTACCGCGCTGATGGCCGAGTACGGCTATCGCAGCCCGCTGTACGGACATTACGGGCAGGGGTGCGTACACACGCGGATCAACTTCGATTTCCGCTCCATTGAGGGCCAGCGGCGATTCCGCGAGTTTCTTGAGCGCGCCACTGATGTTGTTCTTGCCTTCGGCGGTTCGCTCAGCGGCGAGCACGGCGACGGACAGGCGCGCGCCGCGCTGCTGCCGAAGATGTTCGGTCCCGAGCTGATGGAAGCCTTCCGCACATTCAAGATGCTGTGGGACCCGGCCAACCGCATGAATCCCGGCAAGCTCGTGGATGCCGTACGCGTCTACGATCCAGCCGAGAACCTTCGCTATAATCCGCCTGCGCAGGGCAAGTCTGGGATTGCCGAGCCGGAAAAGCACTTTGCCTTTGCGCGCGACGACGGCTCGCTCGAGCGCGCCAGCGAGCGCTGCGTGGGCGTGGGCGCCTGCCGTAACATGCACGGCGGCGTGATGTGCCCCAGCTATCGCGCCACCGGCGAGGAGATGCACTCGACGCGCGGACGCGCACACCTGCTCTGGGAGATGCTTGCGGGCTCGCTGCGGGCGGAGGGTTTCAGGAGCCGCGACGTGCATGAGGCGCTCGATCTGTGCCTGAGCTGCAAGGCGTGCAAGTCCGAATGCCCGGTACAGGTGGATATGGCGGCATACAAGGCGGAGTTCCTGGCGCAGCATTACAAAGGCAGAATGCGGCCAATCCAGCACCTGATCTTCGGCTATGCCGACCGGATCGCCCGTTTGGGCGCGCTCGCGCCCGCGTTCACGAATGCAGTGCTCACCGGCGCGGCCACGGCCCCGCTGGTCAAGCGCGTCGCCGGCGTGGCGCAGGAGCGGCAATTGCCGCGGCTGGCGGCGCAGAGTTACCGGAAAAGCCGCCAGGACCAGAGGGCGAGCGGGAGTTCTTCGCGCGCAGCCCAAGCGGCGGGGCGGCGGGTTCTGCTGTGGCCCGATACCTGGAACAACTACTACCATCCGCAGACGCTGGCCGCGGCGGAGACGGTGCTTGCGCGCGCGGGATTTGCAGTGGAGATGCCACGAGGACATCTTTGCTGCGGACGGCCGCTTTACGACTTTGGCCTGCTCGCGAGCGCACGTGCGTATCTTGCTGAAGTTTTGGCGCGCACGGCCGCGGAGATCGATGCCGGATTGCCCTTTCTGTTTCTTGAACCGAGTTGCGCCAGCGTCTTCAAGGACGAGCTGCTCGATCTTCTTCCCCGCGATGCGCGCGCGAAAAAGCTCAGCGAACAAACCTGGCTGCTGGCCGACTGGCTGGCCGCGGAGGCGCCGGAGTTCACGTCGAACCAGACTTCGAGCCGACTGGACGGCGCGCGCATCCTGGTGCATGGCCACTGTCATCACAAAGCTGTCTTCGGCCGGCCGGAGAACGAAATCTCGCTTCTGCGCCGGACCGGCGCAACGGTCGAGTTGATCGAGGCGGGATGCTGCGGCATGGCCGGGCCGTTCGGGTTCGAAGCCGGCAAGTTCGAGGTTTCGAGGACCATCGCCCGTCAAGAATTGCTGCCCGCCGTCGAGGCTGCTCCGTCAACCACAATTCTTGTGGCCGATGGCTTCAGTTGCCGCGAGCAGATGGCGCAGCTTGCGCACCGGAAGGCGGTGCATTTTGCCGAAGTGCTGGCGCGCACCTGCGGCTGCGGCGGATAAGTCCGCCGGCGCGGGCGAGAGCCGATTTTTTCCTGACGCGCGCTTTCTCCTGAGCAAAGACATCGGCTGCGGCATCGACGCGTCTCGAGGGCTCTCTGCGTCTCCCTCGTTTCTTACAACTCCCTGTCATTCCATCGCGTCCAATGCGCAGAGGCTCGGGGGCCAAAGCGCACCGCGTCACGGCGAAGTCGCTGAATTGACGTCCTCGGAGCAATACCAAAGGCATTTGCGGTAAACTGGAGTGTTTTGATACGCTCAGGCATCCTTTAAGTGAAATGAAAGGAGACAAATTTTATGGCAGACGAAACCAGATCATACGGGCTGGCGTGGTTCCTGGCCGGATTGGGCGTTGGCGCCCTGGTGGGCATTCTGTATGCGCCCAAGAGCGGCAAGGAGACCCGCGAGGATCTCGCCAACACGGCCCGGGAAGGATCCGAATATCTGCGCGCCAAGACCCGCCAGGCCGCCGAAGAAGTGAGCGCCTTTGTGGATAAGAGCAAAGAGCAGGTGAGTCAGTTGGTGGACAAGGGTAAGGAACAGGTGAGCGAGTATGTGGATCGGGGGCGCGAGGCGATCGATCGCGGTCGCGCACAATGGGAAGAATTTGTCGAACGGGGCAAGAATATGGTTGCGGACCAGACCGGCCGGGTGACGGCGGCCGTCGACGCCGGGCGCCAGGCGTACAAATCCGCGACCAACGAATGAGACCAACGAACACTGGGCGGAGCGCCTGCGGGCAGGGTGTGAAATCCGATCTGGAATCATGCCTGGAAGGCGGAGGATCGCGGCGGTTGGCCGGCTGGGTTTTGCTGGTCCCGCAAGGGGCGTTTCCGCAAAGAGGTCCGGAGAGAGGTCCGCAGGATTGAAGAGCTTCCGTGCGAGATGACGACCATGTCCAATCCTGATTCTCAAATCTTTCTGCTCGTGATTGCCGGTTTGGTAGCCTTGGCTCTCCTGCTGCAGGCGTTTGTGCTGCTGGCGATTTTTTTCGGCATGCGCAAAGCGGCCGCATCTGTGCAGAAGCAATTCGACGAATTGCGCTCGTCGGTCATGCCATTTTGCCGGGATGCGCGCCATGTTTTCGTGCGCGTGGCGCCCAAGGTTGAACAGACGACTGCGGACCTGGCGGAGCTGGCGCACACCCTGCGCACACAATCGGACGATGTGAAGTCAGTGACCGCGGAGATTATCGAAAGCACGCGCCGCCAGGCGGTGCGCGTCGACCAGATGGCGACGACCGTGCTCGACGCGGCCGACCGCGCCGTGGCCTACACGAGCGACGTGGTCGTGAAACCCATGCGCCAGATCTCCGGCGCTCTGGCGGCCGTCAAAGCCGTGGTCGATGTGCTGCGCTCGCGCAACGGCGCACGGCCGCGGCCGGGCAACAAGCCCGGTGACCCGGA
>DATJRT010000082.1:0-30548 GCA_035504495.1 Occallatibacter sp. | reverse complement strand
CTGGCCGCCAAAGTTGGGCCGGAGCTTCTGCTCATCGGGCTTGCCATTTGGGCGATCAAGGCCAGGATTTGTGGAGAGAAGAGCAATCTGTGGATGGAGATTTGCACTGCCGTGATCTTCGTGTGGGTGGTGTGGAAGGTTCTAACCCATTTCCGGGACAGACAAGCTGTAGATCTTCAACAAACGGAGGAACAAGCGCATTCGGAAGGTCATAACTAAGACGCCCGGCGCGCAAGGAAACCGCCCATGACCACCCTCGTCCTCGTCAACGGCCATCTCCTCGACCCCGCCGCCGGCGTCGATGCCGCGAAAGACATTCTGCTCAAAGACGGCCGTGTGGCCGAGATCGCTTCGCCCGGCAAGCTCAAACACGCTGAAGGTCCCAGCGCGGAAATCGAGACGCTTGACGCGTCCGGCCTCATCGTCGCCCCCGGCCTCATCGACATCCACGTGCACCTGCGCGAGCCCGGACAAGGCTACAAGGAGACCATCGCCACCGGCACCGCCGCCGCTGCCGCCGGCGGATTTACCGCCGTGGCCGCCATGCCCAACACCGCACCCGTCAACGACTCGCCCGAGATCACGCGCTGGATGCAGGCCCCCGAGCGCGGCGCGCACGTGCGCGTCTTTCCGATCGCCGCCGCCACGCGCGCGTCGAAAGGTGAAGCGCTCAACGACTACGCCGCGCTGAAAGCCGCCGGCGCCGTCGCCGTCACTGACGATGGCCGGCCCATCCTGAAAGACGGCATCATGCGTGAGACCCTCGCCGCCGCCGCGCACGCCGGCCTGGCCGTCATCCAGCACGCGGAAGATACGCGCCTCACGCAGGGCGCGAGCATGAACCTCGGCCCCACCTCGTTTCGCCTGGGCCTGCGCGGCATGCCGACGGAAGCGGAATCGGCAATCGTGGACCGCGACATTCGCCTGGTTGCCGAACTGCGCGACCTGCGCCCGCACCTGCACGTCGCGCACACCTCCACGGCCGCTGCGCTCGCTGCCGTGCGCCAGGCCCGGCGCAACGGCCTGCGCGTCACCTGCGAGGTTGCGCCCCACCACTTCCTGCTCACCGAGGAGCACGTCGGCCTCTATAACACGCACGCCAAGATGAATCCGCCGCTGCGCTCGGCTCAGGATCGCGACGCCCTCCTCGAAGGCATCCTCGACGGCGTGGTCGACGCCATCGCCACCGACCACGCACCCCACGCCCAGCACGAGAAGGAAGTCGAGTTCGAGCTCGCGCCCAACGGCATCACCGGCCTCGAAACCGCGCTCGGCCTCGCCGTCCGCTGGCTGCACCGCGAGTGGAAGATGCCTCTCGGCCGCGTCCTGAGCCTCTTGAGCGCGCAGCCCGCCGCGTTGCTGAATTTGAAAGGCCGCGGCACGCTGACCGTGGGCAGCTACGCCGACGTGGTCGTCTTCGATCCCAAAGCGGAGTGGACATTCCGCGCCGTCGATTCCCGCTCCAAAGCCAAGAACACCCCCTTCGACGGTTGGCCCATGCTGGGCAAAATCCGCTGGACGATTGCCGAGGGGCGCGTGGCGTACGCGGCGTGAACGGACGGCGCGGATCGTCGGGGGCGCCCAGCTCTATCATTCAATCGGTCCTTCGTCCCGCCCGCAGCATCCAAACCGCAGGCGCGGGAGGCACGGACGATGCGATGGCTGACGATTCCGGCAGCGCTGCTCTATGCTGACTGGGCTCTTTTGTTCCTGCGGCTGCTGGTAGCGCTGGTCTTTGGCACCAGCGGTTTCAACCACCTGAAGAGCCCGCGGGCCCGCGCCGAGAGTCTGGGCCTGAGCCTGGGCTTCACGATTTTTCTGGGCGCGGCAGAGCTGGCCGGCGCCGTCGCTCTCGCCGTCGGTTTCCTCGCGCAGTGGGCCGCGCTGGGGCTGATTGCGGTGGGTCTGGGCGCCATCTACATGAAGATGGCCAAGTGGAAGACCGGCTTCTGGGGCGAGAAGGCTTCCGGCTGGCACTACGACCTTCTCTTCATCGCCATGAACCTGGTGATCCTGTGCAGCGGCGGCGGGCGCATCGCCCTCATGCCCCTCTGACCCGGCGCCGCTCTCGCGGTGCGCTTCTCCGGTTTGCACACTTTTAAGCAAACATTTGCCGGCCTCCGCGCACTTTATAGGCGGATCCTTGCGCCCGGCTCCGGCCGGGGTCTTGCTTCCCCTGATCGCTGCTCCCGCGCTGCCTTGCTTCCTCGTTCCCTTGTTCTTCGTTTTCTGCGCCTTCAAACGCCGCCGGCGCATCTTGTAGGAACCACAGGGCGGCCTCTAATCTTGTGGGTTGAGGAGATTCATGTACAAAGCAAAGGCTTATTCCGCTGCCAGCGCGGCCTCGCCGCTTGCCTCCACCACCATCGCCCGGCGCGATCCCACCGAAGACGATGTGCAGATTGAGATTCTCTTCTGTGGCATCTGCCACTCGGATCTGCACCAGGTCCGCGACGAGTGGAGCGGCCTGATGCCCACGGTATATCCCTGCGTGCCCGGCCACGAGATTGTGGGCCGGGTGACCAAAGTGGGCGCGGCCGTGAAAAAGTTCAAGCCCGGCGATTTGGCAGCCGTGGGTTGCATGGTGGATTCCGACGGCACCTGCCCGGAGTGCAAGGCCGGTCTGGAGCAGTTCTGTCCCAACTTCACGCTCACGTATAACTTTCCTGACAAGCACCTGGGCGGCGTGACCTATGGCGGCTACTCCGACAGCATTGTGGTGAAGGAGCGCTTTGTGCTGCGCGTGCCGGGAAACCTGGACCTTGCGGGCACGGCGCCGCTTTTGTGCGCGGGAATTACGACCTACTCCCCCATGCACCACTGGGGCGTGACCAGGGGCAAGAAGGTGGGCGTGGTGGGACTGGGCGGCCTCGGCCACATGGCAGTGAAGTTTGGGCACGCGCTGGGCGCGCATACGGTGGTGTTCACCACGTCGCCGTCAAAAAAAGACGATGCACTGCGGCTGGGCGCCGACGAAGTGGTGCTGTCGAAGGATGCCAACGAGATGGGCAAGCACGCGGGCAGCTTCGACTTTATCCTCGATGCGGTGGCCGCTCCCCACGACATCAATGCCTATATCAATCTCCTCGCGCGGGACGGCAACATTACCATGGTGGGCGCACCGGCGGAGCCGCTGCCGGTGGCGGTGTTCGGGCTCCTGTTCCGGAGGCGAAGCTTTTCGGGATCGCTCATCGGCGGCATCGCAGAGACGCAGGAGATGCTGGATTTCTGCAGCGCGCACAACATTACTTCAGACGTCGAGGTGATTCCCATCCAGAAGGTCAACGAGGCTTATGAAAGGCTGGTGAAGTCGGAGGTGAAGTACCGCTTCTCCATCGATATGGCGTCGCTGAAGTCGGAATGAGCGGACAGCGAAGCGAAACCAAGCAAGGCCTGGCGAGGTCGACTGCGCGGCGGCGCGGATGGCTATTGAGGGCGAAGGTTGACCCGAGCGCCTGGAGCAACCGAACGAGCGATACGAGCCGGGCGCCGATGGGCACAGCAGTCAACCCAAACTCGCCGAGGGCGGGCGAACTCGCGGAGGGAGAGATCAATGCCGCACATTCTTGTAAAGGTTGTGCCGGGAAAATCAGAAGAACAAAAACGCCGGCTCGCGGAAGAGATCACGAAAGATGTGATCGACATTTTCAACACCAAAGAAGAGTCGGTTACGGTTGGGTTCGAGGAAGTCGAAAAACAGGATTGGATGGAGAAGGTTTACCGGTCCGACATCCAGGATAAGTGGAAAACGCTCTACAAGAAGCCTGGATATGGACCCGGATCCGCGTCTTGATACGTGTTTTGATACGTGTCTCGATAGGGCCTCTTCGAACCGTTGGGCGGGAAAAGAGCTTTGAGAGCCGGGTAAATCCGCAATGACCGCGTGGGCAAAAGACGAATTGCGCAAAATTGCAACCACGGACGATCTGCATATCTCGCCTTTCCGTGAGGATGGCAAGACCTACGGCACCCCGACCTGGATCTGGTCGGTCGTGATCGGCGACGCCCTCTACGTGCGCGGCTACAACGGAAAGGACTCGCGCTGGTATCAGGCCGCGATCAAGCAGAGGGCCGGGCGGATCAGCGCAGCGGGCATGACGAAGGAAGTCAAGTTCGAGCCCGTGGACGGAGCGATCAACGAAAAGATCGACGACGCCTACCGCGCGAAATACAAAGGCAGCCCGTATCTCAAGCCGATGATCGGCAAACGCGCGCGGTCGGCGACCATCAGGATCATGCCGCGCGAGGGGAATGCTTCGCGAGCGAATCCTTGATCGATTTGGGGCGTGGGTGCGTTCCCGCGCACCCGATAAAAGCGGAGGGGGAAGAAACCATGGAGATCAAGCGAGCAGGATCGCAACCTTCCACGAAAGGCCCGGCAGACTGGTTTACGGGTGCGGTGCGCATCGATCCGCTGTTTGCGGCGGCCGATCCGGCGCGGGTGCAGGGAGCCAGCGTGACCTTTGAGCCGGGTGCGCGCACGGCGTGGCACACGCATCCGCTGGGCCAGACCTTGATTGTGATGGCGGGCTGCGGCTGGGCGCAGCGCTGGGGCGCAGCCGTCGAAGAGATCCGGCCGGGCGATGTGGTCTGGTTCGCACCCGGTGAAAAGCACTGGCACGGAGCGACGGCCACCACGGGCATGACGCACATCGCCATCCAGGAACGGTTCGAGGGCAAGGCAGTGGAGTGGATGGAACAGGTAAGTGACGAACAGTACCATTCCTGACGCAGACCGTCGTCCAACCTCAACGTAAAGTCGACTCGCGGTGGAAAGCGCCCGCACGAGCTCTGGTGCAGAGGCGGGTTGCCGGCAAGATCACCGGCTTGCCTGAGTGCATGCGTGGCATGATGGGGAATGCCTTTGCGGGCTTGGTGCGTTAAGAACGCAGGCACGAAACGCGCTGAACGGGAGAGGCGGGAGGTGACTCGGCGATGGGCGACCTGTGGAATGACTTCAAGCACGCGCTGCGCCTGTTCAGGCAGAGTCCCGGATTTGCGCTGGCGGCCATCTCCGCGCTGGCCCTGGGGATTGGCGCGAACACGGCCATCTTCACGGTGGTCAACGCGGTGCTTCTGCGGCCGCTTTCGTATCCGGACGCCGACCGCCTGGTGCTGTTCATGCTCCGGAGCCCGGATGGCGACTATCAATACGCGTCGATTCCGAACTTCGAGTTGTACAGCCGGCAGACGAGCGTCTTTGAGGGCGTGGCCGGGTTCGATGCGGGCGGACCGGGGTTCGACATTACCGAGGGCCGGCCGGAACAGGTGCACGGCATGCACGTGACCGAGGGGTACTTCCGCGTCTTTGGCGCGCCGGTTCAGCTGGGACGAACCTTTACGCCGGAAGAAGACGCGCCCAACGGCGGCCACGTGGTGGTCATCAGCTATGGGCTGTGGCAGCGGCGATACGGCGCCGACCCGCGGATTATCGGGCGCACCATTTCGCTGGGCAATGAACCGTACACCATCATCGGTGTGCTCAGCCGGCGCTTCGAGCCGGAGGAGCCGTCGGACTTGTGGCTGCCCTTTCAGTTCGATCCCGACAGCCAGAACCAGGGACACTATTTTCAAGTGGTGGGGAAGCTCCGGCCGGGCGTGACGCTCAACCAGGCGAACGCGCAGATGAAGCTGGCCGCGGCGGAGTTTCATCGCCTGTATCCGGATAACTGGTCGCAGATCGATTTTGTGGTGAAGCCGCTCAGGGACACGATCGTGGGCGATGTGCGCTCCTCGCTGCTGGTGCTGCTGGGCGCGGTGAGCCTGGTGCTGCTGATTGCGTGCGCGAATGTGGCCAACCTGCTGCTGGTGCGGGCTGCCGGGCGCAAGCGCGAGTTCGCGCTACGCACGGCCCTGGGCGCAACGCGGGCGCGCATTGTGCGGCAACTGTTGACGGAGAGCCTGATGCTGGCCGTCTCCGGAGGCGCGGCGGGCCTGGCGCTGGGCTACGCCGGCGTGCGCACGCTGCTGGCGATCAGCCCGGCGGGGCTGCCGCGCCTGGGCGAGAACGGAGACGCGGTGAGCGTGGACTGGCGCGTGCTTGGATTCGCGCTGGCGCTTTCGCTGCTGACCGGAATCGTCTTCGGGCTCTTCCCGGCGCTGAGCGCTTCGCGTGCCGACTTGAACGCTACGCTCAAGGAGGGCAGCAGCCGTTCGGGCACGGGATTCCGGCAGGGCAAGGCGCGCGCGGTGCTGGTGGTGAGCGAGGTATCGCTGGCCCTGGTGCTGCTGATCGGTGCGGCGCTGCTGATCCGCACGTTTATTGCGCTGCGCGGCGTGGATCCAGGGTTCGACGCGCACAACGTATTGACCATGGAGATGTCGCTGAACGGCGACCAGTTCAGGAAAACCGCCGGAGTGGCGCAACTGGTGGTGAACGCGCGCACGCGGCTGAACGCGATTCCCGGAGTGGAAGACTCGGCCTACACCTGCTGCCTGCCCATCGAAGGCCAGTTCGGATTGGCGTTCGTGATCGTGGGCAAGCCGGAGCCGGCCCCCAAGGATATGCCTTCGGGAGGGTGGTCCGAGATTTCGGCGGGATACTTCGATGTGTTCCGGATTCCCATTCTGCGCGGACGCGTCATCAACGACCACGACGTAGCCGGATCGACGCCGGTGGTGGTGATCAACGAGGCGCTGGCGAAGAGGTATTTTCCCAAGGAAGATCCCATCGGCCAGCAGATCGAGATCGGCAAGGAGGATGGACCGCTGATCGAGGAGGGGCCGCGTCTGATTGTGGGCATCGTGGGCGACACGCACGAAGGCGGTCTGGATCAGGAACCCGGCCCGCGCATGTTTGTTCCGCAGTCGCAGGTGAAAGACACGCTGACCGCGTTGAGCACGGAGATTGTGCCGGCGCGCTGGGTGGTGCGCACGCACGGTGACCCGCATGCGCTCGCGGGTGAGATCACGGAACAGTTGCGCCAGGCGAGCGGAGGATTTCCCGTGGCCAATGTGCGCACCATGGACGAAGTGGTGGAGCGGTCGACGGCGCGGCAGGACTTCAACATGCTGCTGCTGACTATCTTCGGCGCGGTGGCGCTGGTGCTGGCGGCGATCGGAATCTATGCGCTGATGGCGTATTCCGTGGAGCAGCGGACGCAGGAGATCGGCATTCGCATGGCGCTGGGCGCGGACCGGGGAGCCATCCGCAAGCTGGTGGTGTGGCAGGGCATGAAGCTGGCGCTGGTGGGCGTGGCGCTGGGCGTGGGCGCGGCCTTCGGGCTTACGCGGCTGATTGCGAGTTTTCTTTTTGGCGTGAAGACGTGGGACCCGGCGGTGTTTGTTTCTGTGCCGCTGATCCTGGCGTGCGTGGCGCTGGTGGCGGTTTGGCTGCCCGCGGCGCGAGCGGCGCGGCTCGATCCGAACCAGGCGCTGCGCGTGGAATAACCCCCGCATGCACGCGCCTTTCGCAGTCCCTCGGCTCCGGCTTCGCCCTGGGTGCGCTCCGGTAGACTGGTAATTCATGGGATGGGAGCGCAGCCGGAGCAGGGCGGCGGGAGCGATTCAGTCGGCTGCCGCGCTAAGCGTCCTCATCGCCTGCGGCCCGATGGTGACAGGATGCGGCATGCCGGGCGCGCCGCAGCCGCCATCGCTTCATCTGCCTCAGCGGGTGAGCGATCTCTCAGCGAGCCGCGCCGGCGACCAGGTGACGCTGACCTGGACGATGCCCAGGCGCAACACCGACAAGATGCTGCTGAAGGGCCCGCTCGAGGCGCAGGTCTGCCGCCGGGATGGCGCGGAAGTTGCGTGCGCGACAGCAGGGCAAGTCAAGTTTGCCCCGGGAGCCGATGCGACTTTTACCGAAACGCTGCCGACGGCGCTGGCCTCCGGCGCGCCGCGTGCGCTCACCTATTTTGTCGAGCTCGATAATGCAAAGGGGCGCTCGGCGGGGCTTTCGAACGCGGCCGTGGTTCCTGCCGGCGCGGCGCCCGCTCCGGTGGGGGGATTGCACGCGCAGATGCGCCGGGACGGCGTGCTGCTTGAGTGGACGCCCTCGGCCGAAGAGGGATCGATGAAGGTGCGGCTGGTGCGCACGCTGCTCACCCCGCCCTCCAAAGAAAAGGAAAAGAGCGGGGCGAACCCGCTCGCCGCTCCTGCGGAGCCTGTGGAGCAGGATTTGCTGGTTGCCTCGGGTGCGACGCCGGGACGCGCCCTCGATAAGGACATCCGCTTTGGCGAGAGCTACGCCTATCGCGCGGAGCGCGTGGCCGAGGTGTCCGTAGCCGGGGAAAAGCTGGAACTCGACGGGCCGCTTTCGGCCCCGGTGCGCATCGACGCGCTGCAGGAGTTTCCGCCGGCGGTGCCCACAGGACTGGCCGCTGTGGCAACGGCGAGCGAAAACGGCGCGCCTGCGGCAATCGACCTGAGCTGGCAGCCGAATACGGAACCTGATTTGGCAGGCTACGCCGTGTACCGGCGCGATCTGGCCGCGGCGGGAGAAAGCGGCGACGCGTGGAAGCGCATCTCCGGAGCGCAGCCGGTGCCGGGGCCGGGATTTCACGATGCGAACGTCGCGCCCGGACACGGCTATGCTTATGCTGTGAGCGCCATCGACCAGGAGGGGCACGAAAGCGCGCGCTCGGCCGAAGCGCAGGAGACAGTTCCCGGGCCCTGAAACGAAAGCCAGCCGATTTCGCAATCTTGGGGAGGTTTCCGATGAAATACTGCCGCTTTCTGCTCGACGATGCCATTCATTACGGGGCTCTCCGGGAGAAAGGCGGAGACCTTTGGATTGCGGGGCCTGCGCCCGCTCCCGCCGAGGACATGGAGTACCGGCTGGCGCTCGAGCAAAGCGATGCCATCCGCTTTGACTTTGAGCCGATGCCGCTGAGCTCGGCCGAGCTGCTGCCGCCGGTAACGCCATCGAAGATTGTCTGCGTGGGGCGGAACTACCGCGAGCACGCGCGCGAGCTGGGCAACGAAGTTCCGGCCGAGCCGCTCCTGTTTTTCAAGCCGCCTTCTTCGCTGCTGAGGCCGGGCGGCACGATTCTGTTGCCGGCTCTGGCCGAGCGTGTGGACTTCGAGGGCGAACTGGCGCTGGTGATCGGGCGCAGGACGCGCAGGTTTCCGCGCGACGGAAATTGGCGGGAGGTGGTGCGCGGATTGACGCTGGCCAACGATGTTTCCGCCCGCGACCTGCAAAAGACAGACGGGCAGTGGACGCGGGCCAAGGGCTTCGACACGTTTTGCCCGGTGGGACCGGTGGTGAGCGACGAGCTCGACCTCGACGGGGGCCTCAAGCTGGAGACGCGGTTGAACGGCGAGCTGCGGCAGACGGGCTCGACGCACGACTTCATCTTTGCAGTGCCGGAGCTGCTGAGCGTAATCACAGGGGCGATGACGCTGGAGCCGGGCGACCTGGTGCTCACGGGGACGCCCGCCGGCGTGGGTCCGCTCGCACCGGGGGATCGCGTGGAGGTGAGCATGGCGGGGCTGGGGACGCTCGTGAATTTTGTGGAAGCGGGGTGAGTCTCAGGGGTGGTAAGAGGGAACGAGGGACAAACCCTGCAATTACGGGGTGGGAGATTGCAGGTCAATAAACTGTCAATTCGCGCCGCGCGCAACCGGGCCGCATTCGGCGCATCGTAAGAAGGGGTAAACTGTTGCCGTGGGGCGACGAATCGGCTCGGACTTGCCCAGGCTCGCAACTCCCCAGGCTCGCAACTCCCAAGGAGGGATCATGCCGCAGAATCTGCTGGAACAATTGCGCAAATACACCGTGGTGGTGGCTGATACGGGCGATATCCAGGCCATGGAAGAGTTCCGGCCGCAGGATGCCACGACTAACCCCTCGCTGATCACGGCGGCGGCGCAAATGCCGCAGTATCAGCCGATCGTGGACGGCGTGCTGATGGACGCGCGCAAGGAGCTGGGCGAGGGCGCGACCGACAAGGACGTGGCCAACCTGGCTTTCAAGCGGCTGGCCATCGCCTTCGGTAAGAAGATCCTGGCCATCATTCCGGGGCGCGTGTCCACGGAAGTGGATGCGCGGCTTTCCTACGAGACAGACAAGACGATTGCCCAGGCGCGCGAGATCATCGGGCTTTATAAGAAGGCGGGCATCGGCACGGACCGCGTGCTGATTAAGATCGCGTCCACCTGGGAGGGGATTCGCGCGGCGGAGGTGCTGGAGAATGAAGGCATCCACTGCAACCTGACGCTGCTGTTCGGCCTGCACCAGGCGATTGCGGCGGCCGAGGCAGGCGTGACCCTGGTTTCGCCCTTCGTGGGACGCATTCTGGACTGGTACAAGAAAAGCACGGGCAAGGATTTTCATGGAGCGGACGATCCCGGGGTGCAGTCGGTGACGCGGGTCTACAACTACTTCAAGAAATTCGGATACAAGACGGTAGTGATGGGCGCGAGCTTCCGCAACATCGGCGAGATTTGCGAGCTGGCCGGCTGCGATCTGCTGACGATTTCGCCACCGCTTCTTGCCGAGCTCGAGAAGACCGAGGGCGAGCTTCCGCGCAAGCTCGATCCGCAAGCGGCGAAGGGATTGGCGATCGAGAAAATCGCGATGGACAAAGCCACCTTCGACCGGATGCACAAGGAAGACCCGATGGCGACGGACAAGCTGAAGGAGGGGATCGAGGGATTCTCTTCGGCGCTGGAGAAACTCGAAGGACTGCTGGCGGCGCGTCTGGCGGCGCTCGAGTCGCGCACGCCGACCGCGGTTTAAGCGGCCCCAAGGGGGCGAGAACCGCGCAGAGAGTTAGATGAAGGCGGAAGAGAAGAGGCAGCCCGGGCGGCTGCCTCTTTTGTGTCAAGGTGTTTGCAAGCGATGCACCCGTGCGCTAACGAAAGTGGCAGATTCCTCACCACAAACAGAATATTTCCGATACATTCGGTGTTACAGCATCTTAAAGGAAGCAGAGGCTGCTCTCCGGCAGGCAATGCGCGATGGGAAGCAGCCAAAGCTTTTTGAGAGAAAGGCTGGCTGCGCGCGCACGGCCACAGGGGGTGGGTATGCAGGCTCAGGGTCATCCGCTCGAACCGTTCTTTCAGCAGGTAGTCCGCAACAGCTACGAAGGCAAGCTGGGATTGCACGATCCGGACGTAACCGGATATGTGGCGCGGCTGCTGTGCGAATTTTCCGAAGCCAACAACCTCTACAAGGTGCGCGACGAGATGGGCCGGCCGATTGCCGAGCTCGAGGAGATGCTCACCGCGGCCGACCCGGTGCACGGCTCCGCGCCGTCGTTTGACGCCGAACGCGCGCTGCGCAAGCACATCGGGGACTACGCGCTGTTCGTGGGCGGGATGTACCCGGAGGCCACGGGCTCGAACCGGCGCATGCGCCGCCACTATCCCAGCCTGGAAGAGTTGATTCACGCGGGCAAGGAGAGCTACTTCATCGTGAGCCAGTTCAACCTGTTCGAGTACGAGAAGGAAGCGCCGCTGTTTGCGCGGCTTGCCGACGGATTCGAACGCTGCATTCTGGGTCTGACACTGGTGCGCGAGGAACTGGGCGCGCACAAGCCGCCGCTGGCGCCGCCGCATTTGAATTAAAAGTTGCGTGGACGCTTCCCCGGGACGGAATCGGCGGCACGCGATGCGCGGTTGCCAGATCGTCCGCATCGCCCGCGACGCCCTTCGATTCCGGCGCCGGCTGTTTTTGGCGAGTCCTGCGTGCTACAGACTGTGTGCCCTTCCCTTCGGATTCCGGTCTCCCCTTCGAGCCAGCTCGCGTCCAAATGACGCGGACGGCCGCCTGCGGAGCGGCCCCGGCCCAATTTGAAAGCACCGGCCTGGCAGGTGATACTGGTAGCGAACGGGGGAGGGGATGAGCGAATACGTGAAGCTGCGCGCGGCCGACGGCCACCAGTTGAGCGCGTACGTCGCCCTGCCGGCGGGCGAGCCTGCCGCGGCGCTGGTGGTGGTGCAGGAGATCTTCGGCGTCAACGCGCACATCCGCTCCGTGACCGAGGGCTACGCCAAGGATGGGTTTCTGGCCGTGGCGCCGGCGCTCTTCGATCGCATCGAGCCGGGCATCGAGCTGGGCTACCAGGGCGCAGACCTGGAGACGGCGCGGAGCCTGATTTCCAAGATCGATCCCGAGCATGCCGTGGCCGATGTACAGGCAGCCGTGGAGTACGCGGCCAACGCAACCGGCAAGAATGTGGGCGTGATCGGCTATTGCTACGGCGGAACGCTGGCGTGGCTGGCCGCGACGCGGCGGCGGCCGGCGGCGGCGGTCGGCTACTACGGAGGCATGATTGCGAAATTCGCCGACGAGGAGCCAACCTGCCCGGTGATGCTGCACTTCGGCAAGCAGGATGCGCACATTCCCGCCGAGTCAGTGGAAACCGTGCGCGCGGCGCATCCGGACGTGGAGATTTACTGGTACGACGCGGGCCACGGATTCAACTGCGACGCGCGCGCCAGCTACAACCCTGCGGCCGCCAAAGAGGCGCGGGTGCGGTCGCTCGCGTTTTTGAAAAAGCATCTGGCGTAGGCGAATATCTCCCTCTGCGCTGAACCAACCCTTTTTCACCTGGAACATTTCTGGCGCAGCGCACGCGGGCGCGATGAGCCGGGCGCATGGGCTATGATGCTGTTTGCGCGTTTTCGCGCGGGACAAGAAGGCGGGATCGAATTCGATGAAGCCGATGGAAAAGCCGATGGCGAGCGGGAACGGCGGGGTTCGCTGGGGCGTGCTGGCCAGCCGGCTTGCCGGCCTAGGCATCTTCGTTCTGGCCTTCTTTCTCCCCGCGGTGCGGTTGGGCGCGGCGGGCGATGCCGCGGCGCATGTGTTTCCCGGGTGGCAGTGCGCGTCCCTGGCGCTCAATGAGACCATGGCGGTGTTCGGCAAATCGGTCAAGGGAGCGCCGCCCATCGCCGCTTGCCTGATGGCGGTCAGCGGCTGGCTCAATCCGCTGATCGCGATTGACCTGCTTCTGAGTCTCTGGCGCGGGGCGCTCATGGTGCGGCGGATCGTGGGGGTGCTGGTGATCCTGTGCATGGCGGCGACATGGATATTCTTCGTCGAGGAGAAGCTGACGCCGCTCGTCGGCCATTTCCTGTGGATCGCGGGTGCGGTGCTGATCCTGCTGCCGGACGCATTGCCGGCGCGCGGAGCGAAGGCCGCTTAGGCGTCTCATGCTAACTTGTGCTTGGGGCTACCTCTTGCTTGAGCACCCTGCATGCGCCGACTGTATCCACCCCTGCTCCTATTGATGACTCTGCTCGGCGCCGGCGCAGCGCGCGCGCAGGGCGGGCCGCCGTTCATCACCGACGATCCGGGAACGCCCGGCAATCATCATTGGGAGATCAACTTCGGGTGGATTGCAAATCACAATCCCGGCCAGTCGTATTATGAGATCCCCGATGTGGACATGAATTACGGCTGGGGTAATCGGATTCAGCTCAAGTATGAGCTGCCCCTTGCCGCAGGCACGAATGCGAACGACTCCACCGGCGTGGGATTGGGCGAGTCGCTGCTGGGCATCAAGGTGCGGCCCTACGAGCATCACACGGCAGGCGAGCCGCCCACCGACGAGAACATGAATTTCTCGCTGGGGTTTTATCCCCAGGCCTCGATCAACAACCCCACCGGTTCCGTTCGCCGCGGCATTGTGGAGGCGGGTCCGCAGTATTATCTGCCCATGGAGATGACGGCGAAGATCGGGCCCATCAGCCTGGATGGCGAGGTAGGCCGGTGGATCGGAAACGCCAACGAGCCTGACCAATGGGGGCGCGGCCTGATTGCCGGCCGGGAGTTCAACGATGCATTCGAGCTCTACGGCGAGCTCTACGATCTGCAGGCCATCGATCGCATCGGCGCCCAGCCGAAGCAGCGCTCGTTTACGCTGGACGTAGGCGGACGGCGGTCCCTGGACCGCGCGAACCATATCCGGCTGCTGTTCATGGGCGGACGCGGGCTGCAGTCGGTAACGCCGGAGAACGGCGAACCGAGCTGGATTGCGTACCTGGGCGTGCAATTCCTGCTGGGACCCAGAGAGAAAGAGGTCCCCGGGCAAAGGCCGTGAGGCCAGGGGCGGGCAGGCAAACGCAACCATTGCCGAACCGCAGATCGACGGGGTAGGATTCCACTCGAAACGATTTGAGGAGGATTTTGCCCATGCGCGTTCCGATTTCCGCGTGTCTAGTGCTGCTTGCATTGATAACGTTTACCGCAAAGGCGCAGACTGCGCCCGCGCCTGCTTCGCGGGTGCACAAGCAGGCCCAGAGAGCTGTGCCGGCGTACAAAAAGGCGCAGGCGGTGGCGCTGACGCCGCCCATGGGCTGGAACAGCTGGAACTTTTTTGCCCGCAAGGTAACTGACCAGGACATCCGCAATGCGGCCGACCAGATGGTGGCCACGGGGATGAAGGACGCGGGCTACGTGTACATCAATATCGACGACACCTGGGAGGGCGACCGGGACGCGAACGGCGTGCTGCATTCGAATTCCAAGTTTCCCGATATGAAGGCGCTGGCCGATTACGTGCATTCGAAGGGATTGAAGCTGGGCATCTACTCTTCGCCGGGGCCAAAGACCTGCGCCGGCTACGAGGCTTCGCTGGACCATGAAGTGCAGGACGCGCAGCTTTATGCCTCGTGGGGAATCGATTACCTCAAGTACGACCTGTGCAGCTTTATCCCGGCGGTGATGCAGAAGCAGGCGCCCGACGACAAGGCGCAGCAGATGCGTCTGATGATTGCAGCGTACAAGAAAATGGACGAGGCCCTCCGGGCATCGGGGCGGCCCATGGTCTACTCGCTTTGTCAATATGGCTGGGACGCGGTGTGGGAGTGGGGCCCGGAGGTAGGCGCGAACCTGTGGCGCACCACGGGCGACATCAAGGCGAACTGGAACAGCATTTACACCATCCTGAACGAGCAGGCCGGCCTCGCGAAATACGCCGGGCCCGGACACTGGAACGATCCAGACATGCTGGAGGTAGGCAACGGCAAGCTCACGCCGGCCGAGAATCGCACGCATTTTTCCATGTGGGCCATGCTGGCGGCGCCCTTGCTGGCGGGCAACGACCTGACTCACATGACGCCCGAGGTTTTGTCCATTCTGACCAATCGCGACGTGATTGCCATTGACCAGGACCGGCTGGGCCAGGAAGCCACGCGTGCTTACTCTGACGGCGAGGTTGACGTCTGGACCCGCCACCTTGCCGGCGGGGCGATCGCGATTGCTGTCATCAACGCCGGCTCCGACCGCTACTCCACGCATCCGTTTCACCTGAGCCTGACGAAGTTGGGTCTGCACGGCCCGCAGAAGGGCAAGGATCTGTGGGCGGGCAAGGAAATCACGCTGACCGACAACATGCCGCTCGAGATTGCGAGTCATGACATTCTGCTGGTGCGGATTCCGCAGCCGAAATAGCGAAGCAAAGCCTCGGCCAGTTGACCGGCGCTTCTAGGCCGCTATACCCAGGCACACGGCAAACCACCCGCGCGCGTCGGTCCAGGTAGCGGCCGCGGAGAATCCTGCATCGGCCAGCAGCGCCTCCGCCTGGCCCGGCTTGTATTTGTAGCTGTTTTCGGTATGGATGCTCTCGCCTGGAGCAAAATCGATGGCCAGATCCAGCGCGTCCAGTCGCACCCTCTGCGCAGCGCAGCTCACCAGATGCATCTCGATGCGTGATTTCGCGGCATTCCAAACCGCGCGGTGAGCGAAAGCTTCCGGAGCGAAGTCTGCATCCAGATCGCGGTTCAGCCGCACCAGCAGGTTGCGGTTGAATGCCGCCGTTACGCCCGCCGCGTCGTCATAAGCGGCCAGCAGAGTCGCCGCATCCTTCACCAGGTCGATGCCGAGCAGGAGGCTGTCGCCGGCCCTGAGCCCGGCGCGGGTTCGCCGCAACAGGCGGATGGCTTCGTCCGGTTCAAAATTGCCGATGCTCGAGCCGATATAGAGCACCAGGCGCCGCTCGCCATGAGCCACAGGCCCAAGGTGCAGCCGCTCGCCGTCGCCGTCGGTGTAATCCATCACGCGCGGGGCGACGGAAACTCCGGGAATCTCGCGTTCGATCCGTTTCCTGGCGCCATCGAGCGCGCTGGCAGAGACATCGACCGGCTCATAGACCACCGTCTTCTGCCGCGCGATCGCGGCTTTCAACAGGTGGCGCGTCTTGTCGGCCGAGCCTGCTCCGAGTTCAGCAATACGCAAGTGCGCGCCATCTGACGCTTGCGCGATCATGGCGCCGGCGTGCGCCGCCAGAATGCCCCTCTCCGTGCGCGTCAGGTAGTACTCCGGCAGCTCGGTGATGGCCTCGAAGAGTTGGGAGCCCGCCGCATCGTAGAAGAGCCATGCCGGGAGCCGCTTGGGCCGGCGGGCGAGACCCTCCGTAACGGCAGTCGAAACGCGCTCATCGGGGCAGACAAAAAAGGTTGCAGGGGAAGCTGCTACGCTCATTGGACTCTCACTTGGATGCAGCAGAAAGACTTAGGAAGCGAGCCGGATGCCGGAAAATTGCCAGCGCGTCTCCGGGGCAAAGAAATTCCGGTAGCTTGCGCGGATGTGCGCCCTCGGGGTGACGCACGATCCCCCGCGCAGCACCATCTGGCCGCTCATGAATTTGCCGTTGTATTCACCCAGTGTGCCATCGAGCGGGCGAAAGCCGGGATAGCCGAGGTAGGCGCTGCTCGTCCACACCCAGCAATCGCCGTAGCACTTCGTGCCGCTCCCGCTTTGGATGAGGTCTGTGGCAGGCGAGGGCATCAGGCGGCCTGAATCGAGGAGATTTCCCACGACCGGCTGGCCTTCGGCGGCTGCTTCCCATTCGAACTCCGTGGGCAGCCGGCGGCCCGCCCAGCGCGCGTAAGCGTCTGCCTCATAAAAACTTACCTGGCTTACGGGCACGTCTTCGAGGCTTGTGAGAGGTTGGTCACCCCGCAGCGTAAACACGTTCCACGCGCCGTCTTTCGCGGTCCAATAAAGAGGCGCCTGCCAGCCGTTCGCCTTTACCGCGTCCCATCCGGCAGAAAGCCACAACTCCGCCTTCCGGTAGCCGCCGCCGGCGATGAACTCGGCATACTCGCCGCAGGTGACGAGCCGGTTCGCCAGCCGGAAAGGTTCCAGCCACACGCGATGTCTTGGCAACTCGTTATCGAAGCAGAAGCTGTCTCCGGCGTGGCCTGCCTCGCGCAATCCGCCCTCAAACTGCTGAAATTCCAAGGGCGCCCGTAGCCGCCCTGCTCCGCCGGTCCGTTGTTCCCGGTCTTCTGGTTCCCTTGTTCCCTCGCGCTCCTGGTCCCTGTACTTCGGCTTCAGCGGGTTGGTGAAGAAGGCGTTCAGGATGTCGGTGAGCAGCAGTTCCTGGTGCTGCTCTTCATGGTTGACCCCCAGTTCGATCCGGCGCAGCGCCTCGGGTTCCGGGTCGCCTTCAAGCAGCCGTTCCAAGGCGGAATCCACATGCTCGCGATAGCGCAAAACCTCATCCAGTCCCGGTCGCGCAAACGAGGCCCGCAGCCGCTTTTCAGGAAACGGCGAGAAGGTTTCGTAGTAGCTGTTAAAGAGCCAGGCGAACTGCGGATGAAAAAGCCGGTAGCCGGCAAGAAACTCGCGCAGGACGAAGGATTCGAAGAACCACGTGGTGTGGGCCAGGTGCCATTTGGCGGGCGAGGCCTCAGGGCACGATTGCACCATCATGTCTTCGGGAGTCAGCGGTTCGGAGAGAAACATGGTTTGCCGCCGCGCGGAACGAAAGCGATGGGCCAGAGCAGTTTGCGGGACCGGGGAAGCGGTTGTGCTCACAGAAAACCTCTCAATTCGGGTGAGTGTAGCTCATCCCGGTGAAAATTGATGCATCGGCCGGATCGGCAGAGGAATCGGCCCTGGCTTCCGGCCCTGCCCCTATGTGCGCTGCCTTAAGGGCATTTTCGACCCAGACTCATGCGCCATTTGCACCGGGCAGAGCCGCTTTCCGGGCAGGTTCCGCTGGTGCGCTTTGACCCTCCGGCAGGCTGGTATTTGCTGTGCAACAGTGCTCTAATTTGATCGGACAGCGCGGCAGGTTTCTCGCCCCCTCGTTTCTGGAGGAGCGATTATGAATAGATTCGATGCAAAACGCCGGCTTTCGACTCTGGTCTTTGCAGCGGTGCTCGTTGCGGCCCCTCAAACTGTCCGTCCCCAGGCGACGAACCCGGCTCCAGGGCAGGTTCCCGCCGCGCCGAACACGATCGTTTCTCCCACGCCCCATCCACAGGCGACTCCTGAGGAAATCGGAGACTCGCTCTCTGCGCGTCAGCGCTACCAGGCTGCCATCGCCGCCTATCAAAAGGAGCCGCAGCGAAGCGCATCTCTCTGGAACAAGATCGGCATCGACTATCAGATGTTGTTCAATGCCAAAGAAGCCCAGCACTGCTACAAGGAATCTCTCAAGCTCGATCCGCACAATTCCCAGGTTCTGAACAACTTGGGGACGATCTATGCCTCGATGAAGGAGTACGGGCAGGCAGACAGGATGTACCGCAAGGCGCTGAAGTTCGATCCGCGGTCCGCACTGATCTACAAGAATATGGGCACCAATCTGCTCGCAGAGCACAAGTACGACAGGGGATGGGACGCCTATAAGCATGCAATCGCCCTCGACCCGCAGATCTTTTCAGACAGTTCAAGCCCGACGGTCGAGAATCCCGCTTCGATCCAGGAGCGGGGAGCCATGAATTACTACATGGCCCTTGGCTGCGTGCGGGCTGGCTACACCGACTGCGCCCTGCAATATCTCCGCATGGCTCTCGACGAAGGATTCATCAGCCGCAAAAAAGTCGCCGCAGACGCCGAATTCGCCAGCCTTCGCAACAACCCCGCCTTCCAGCAGCTTATGAAGGAAGAACAGCAGCGACAGTAGCCACTTTTTTCACCGAATCCCCTGACCCCATCTCTAAATTGCGCCCGCCGAGGACGATTTTTCTTTCTTTTCCGCTGCGTTTGATGCTGTAATCGCAGGACAGGGCCAAGCAAGCATCTGACGGTTGGAGCACCGGATCGCCCCTTCGATTCGCGCTCCAGGAGGAAAGATGATGAGGCTCAGAGGGTATCTGTGTCTGTCAGCGTCGATGCTGGCAGCGGCTGCGGTGCTTTTCCCGATTCCCGGTGCCAAGGCTCAAACGCAAGTGGCTGCGCTCTCCTCGAGCGATGCGCCGTCGATCAGTTCAAAGGTGGATAGGCCGTCGCTCACGCCCATTGAAATGGGAGACTTTCTCGTGTCACAGCGGCGCTACCAGGAGGCCGTCGACGCGTATTCGGAGTCGGCTGAGAAGACTGCGGCAGTGTGGAACAGAATTGGAATTGCCTACCAGTTAATGTCCAACACAAGCCAGGCTCAGCGATGCTACAAGCAAGCACTCAAGCTTGATGCCGCGGATGCCCTGGCTCTGAACAATCTGGGCACGATCGCGGCCTCAGTGGACGATTACGGCGAGGCAGAGCGCATGGTGCGAAAGGCGCTGAAGCTCGACCCCCGGTTTGCCACCGCCTACAAGAATCTGGGTACCATCCTGATTGCAGAAAACAAGCGGAAACAAGGTCAGGAAGCTTATGAGAAAGCAATGGCCCTCAATCCCGACGTTTTCTTCACCAGCAACAAGCTCAAGATCGACAATAGAGCTCCCGTGCATGACCGCGGCGCCATGAATTATTCCATTGCGGCCGCATGCGCACGCGCGGGCAGTGTCGATTGCGCCCTGCGGTACCTGCGCTCGTCGCTGGATGAGGGTTATGCAAGCCCAGGCGAGGTTGCCAGAGATAAACAGTTCGCCGGGTTGGCCGGCAATCCTGAATTCCGAAAACTCCTGGCTGAACAGTCCGGCCGGTAACGCCTGTCCGGCCGGATCGGAAACGTTCCACTCATGAGCCCGCAGTTCCGCGCTGGCGTGTCGGCCAGGCTGCGCGATTATCCGTCTATGGCGATAGGACGTCCATTTTTTGACGCGCAGGAGCTTCGAATGAAGTCACGCATCTTGGTTGCGGCCTTTGCCGCTCTGATTCTTACTGGCGCCGCATGTGCTCAGGAGGCCGGATCGCCTCCGCCTGCCGGCCAGAGCCCCGATTCGGGTAATGGCGGGGGGTATGGCCAGCGCGGCGGGCGCCGGGGATTTGGCAGCGGAATGGGCGGCGGAATGGGAATGATGGACCGCGGCGTCATAGGGACTGTGACCGAAGCAGCCAGCGATCACTACACCGTCAAAACAGAGGCTGGGGAGACCTATACGGTCCACTTCAGCGCCAATACCCGCATTCTGAAGCAGCCAGCCGGCATGCGCGGTTCGGGTGGCGCGGGCAGCGAAGGGGGTGGCCAGGGGCGCGGGATGGGCCGCGGCGGCTACGGCGGGAACCCTCCTGAAGAGATCAGCGCGAGCGACATCAAGGTGGGTGACGCCGTCGGAGCGATGGGCGAAGTGGATGCCACCGCGAAGTCAGTTGGCGCCGTGCGAATCATGCTGCTTGATCCTGAAACCGCGAAGCGGCTTGAGGAGATGGAGGCCAACTTCGGCAAGACCTGGCTCCAGGGTAAGGTGACGGCGATTGACGGCACAAAGATCACACTTACGGGCGCGCTCGATAACGCGCCGCACACCGCCATGGCCGATCAGAACACAAGTTTCCGCAAGCGGCGCGAACCCGTCACGCTGGCCGATATTCAGGTTGGCGACTCGGTGCGCATCGAAGGCGCGGTCAACAACGGCGTTTTTACCGCAACGAGCGTGAGCGTCGTCGGTGGCATGATGGGCGGCGAGCGACCGGGCGGACCCGGCATCGCGCCGCCGCAGTAACGCTACCGGCGATTCCCGAGTCAGGGCCCCGCTAAGGGCGAGGCCTGGCGACTTTCTGTGGCCATGCTTCGGTGAGCGGTCGCGGCTGCGTGGGAAAGCCGCAATGGAAGAATCACGGCTTGATGTCACCAGCAAGGACGTTTGACACGGCCTTTCGCCAGCCATATAAACGGTTTATTTTCAAACACATATTATAATTACGAATGAGCCAAACCGTGAGTCACTTGCCAACCCTCTGACCACTCCTGCTACAAAGCCAAATATCCACATAGCTTCCGGTTCAACCTTTGGATTCCGCGATCCTGCGGTTACCAATGGAAACCGGAAAGATGCCCGTTCTTCGATTTTGGGCCCAAGCTGATTGACGCAGCTTGTTGAACTGGTCTACTGTTGCAGGATGCACAATAGACAATCGATTGTGTAGATGGTATTTCATGCCGCGGGGTTCGCGGCAAAACTGGCAGGCAGGGCGCTCCCGCAAGCGAAGGAGGGCGTTCCCTAAACATGGGCAAGCAAACCTTCAGGAGGACAGAATGACCACCTCACCAAGACTGACAGGACATTTGTGTTCACGAGCGGGCGCACGATTCCTCGCCCTACTCGTCTTCATTCTCGGGCTGACGTGCGCGGGTTTCAGCCAACAGATCACCGGCTCGATTGTCGGAACCGTAAAAGATCCGCAGGGCGCAGTGGTATCGAGCGCACAGGTAAAGGCAACCAACACCAACACAGGCTTCACGCGGTCGGCGCCTACGAACGGGTACGGCGAGTTCCGAATCGACTATCTTCCCGTCGGCAACTACACGGTGGAAGCGAGCGCCGCAAACTTCAAGACGTTTATCCAGAAGAACGTCGTCCTCACCGTCGACCAGACGCAGACGCTGGGAATCACCCTCGAGATCGGCGCACAAACACAAACTGTTACGGTGACCGAAGCTCCGCCGCTGGTGGATACCAGCGACGCGGAACTTGGCAGAACGATCTCCGCGGCCGAAATTACGGGACTGCCACTGGTGAACCGCAACGCATACGCGGAGCTGTCGCTCACGCCGGGCGTGATGGCCAACAGCATGAGCCAGCAGAGCAATCCGAGCGGGACACCGAACTTCGTGATCGGCCTTCCCTCGACCGACGTGCAGGTAAACGGCTCCATCGACGGCGGCAATCCGGAGGTGAGCTTTTACCTCGATGGCGGCCTGAACATCAACGGAATCCGCAATTACGGCAACCAGCTGCCGAACCCGGACGCTCTCGAAGAGTTCCGCGTGGAGACAAGCGATTTTTCTGCTCAATACGGGCACATGTCGGCTGCCGTCGTCACGGCCGTCACCAAGTCAGGCACGAACCAGCTCCATGGCTCGCTGTTTGAATTCAATCGCAACACCGATTTCAACGCCTACAACTGGAACGCGCCCAAGGACCTGAACGGCAACTTCATCAAAGCACCTTACCACCGCAATCAGTTTGGCGGCGTGCTGGGCGGCCCGGTCAAGAAGGACAAGGCATTCTTCTTCTTCAGCTACGGCGGCCTGCGCCAGGTGGTTGGCCAGTATGTGAGCGGCGGCCGCATGCCTACGGCGGCCGAGCGGCTGGGCGACTTTACGCAAGACCTGCCCAATCCAAACGACAACAGCGGAAAGTACTCCTACTATCACTCGACGCCGTTCACCATCAACATGCCGGGAACGAAAACGCATTACACGGGCCAAACCAACAGCAGCTCAGGCTGTCCGGCCGGCGGCACCAGCACCAACCCCACGAACCTGAACTGCCTGCCAGCCACAACAGTCGGCACGGTGATCGGCGAGGATGCGATCGCAGCGGCCGTTCTGGGCGGCAAGAATGCCAATGCTTCCATCCCGCTGCCCAATGCGCCCCTGAGCGGTTCGACCGCAAATCTGCAGTGGATCGGTTACTTTACCGGGCCAACCGACGACAACGAGTACCTGGCGAAGTACGACCAGGTTCTCAGCGACAAAGATCATGTTGCCGCGACCTATTTCTTTGTGCGCACAACGCAGAACGCTTTTGGCGGCGGCAATGTTGCCCCCTGGACAATCAACCAGTCGTATACCAACCAGACCAACGCCAACGTCAGCGACATTCACACATTCAGCGCGACCACGGCAAACCAGGCGTGGCTTTCGTATACGCGGGCGGCCGGCGGACGCGTCAACCTGCCGGCGGGCATCAGCGCCGGTACGCTCGGGTCGAACTACACCATCCAGGGGCCTGCAACAATTCCCGATCTGAATGTTTCGGGATACTTCCACGCGCAGGATTCGCTGGCCGGCCCGGTCACCGCTTCTGACTTTTATTCCCTCCGCGATATGGTCACCATGACCAAGGGCAAGCACAGCCTGTTTTACGGCGGCGAGTTCGCGCTCGACAAGGGCATGTTCGTCGGCAACCTGTACAACTACGGCAATTTCTCCTACGCGAGTTCCGCTCCCACCACGACCGGCAACGCTCTGGCGGACTTCTACACCGGCATGTTGTCCTCAATGGAACAGGACACCCCGTACCACACGCTCGAAAGCGCCTGGCACACCGGGATCTTCTTCCAGGACAATTACCGGATTACGCCGCGCTTCACCGCGAATCTCGGCGTGCGGTGGGATATCGATACCGCTCCGGTGGAGTCGTCGAATCTGACCGCGGCCTTTATTCCCAGCAAAGCGGGGCTCACAAGCAGCGGTGGCGGCGGGGGCACCGAATCTACTGTGATCCCGATTGCGCCGGAAGGCATGTTCTTCCCCGGTGATCCTGGCGTGGGCCGCGGCATCGTCAGCACGAAATACCACCACGTTGCGCCGCGCATCGGCTTCGCATGGGATCCGTTTGGCGACGGCAAAACGGCCATCCGGATGGGCGCGGGCGTCTTCTACGGGACCACCAGCGGCAACGAGTGGAACCAGCCCGGAAATGCCAACCCGTACGCCGTGCGCCAGACCTTTGGTTCGGTGCGCTCGGCTTCTGACCCGTACAACCCCCTGATGGTGAATGGAACCGCATCAGCGTTTCCCAATGGAGATCCATTCCCGTACACGTTTAACCCCAAGAACCCTCGCTTCCTGCTCCCGGCCAGTATTGAGAGCATTGGAGTGAACGCGCAGTGGCCCTACATTTATCAATTCAACCTGGCCGTGCAGCGGCAACTGCCCTGGCAGGTTGCCCTGACGGCGGCGTATGTGGGAACGCTTTCGCGCGATATTCCTACCATGGTCGACGGGAATTACGCTCCTTATGTCGCGGGAATCTCGGGTGAGAACTCCGGCTCCAGCGGAACCGGCGGCTACAACGCGCGGCGGCCCTACGATCAAAACTCCACCGGCACCGGCACTCTGGGCCAGAACATTTTCCTCATCACCAACCAGACCGCCTCATACCATTCGTTGCAGGTTTCCGCCGGCCGGCCGCTCTCGCGCAACCTGATGGTGAACGGCTTCTACGTTTGGAGCCACGCGATCCAAAGCTCGAACGAATCGGCGATCGGGCAGATGACCGCGCAGGACTTTGCCAACCTTTGGGAGGAGAAAGGCCCGATGGACGCGGACCGGCGCAACGTCGCGACCCTCTCCGGAACCTGGAACATCGACTATTATCGCGGCAACAACTTCCTGATGAAGCAGGTGGTGAACGGCTGGACGATTTCACCGGTTTGGGTGATGCAAAGCGGCTCACCGTTCAGCGTCACCACCGGCTCGGACAAGAATGACGACAGCGCGAATGCAAACCGGCCTGACTTTGATACCGTGAATCCGGTCAGCGCATTTCTTGACCCGCATCGGCCGCGCGCCCAGGCAGCGGCTGAGTGGTTCAATACCGCAGCTTTCGTCAACAACGGACCGGGAATTGCGGGCGGAATCGGTCCTGGCGGCGCCGACGGCAACGTGCCGCGCGATTACATGCGCAACCCGGGCTACCGCGATGTGGATCTGGGACTCTTCCGCGATTTTCGCTTCGCGGAAGGAATCACTCTGCAGGTGCGCGGCGAATCAACCAATGCGCTCAACCTCGTCAGTCTCAGCGGGCCCGGAACGAGCGGTCCGCCGCCGACGGATGGGCAAGCACCTTCATCCTCAGGCTTTGGCGTCATCACGGCGGCCTCAAGCCCGCGCATCATTCAGGTGGGCGCACGGCTGACCTTCTAGCCAGCTGTTTGAATTTGCTCAAGAAAATTCAGGCCGGACAAGTCACTCTTGTCCGGCCTTTTTTCGCGCGGCGCGCAATGGGCAAACGAATACGGATGGAACCCGGGGGCTCTATCCGCTTCTGAAACTCAACTCTCGTCTGCGAATCAAGCGGCGATTATTCGATCGATTGCAGCGTCCAGGCTCCGTTGGTCAGCACAAAGGTCGCCTGCCGCGTCGTGCTCAGCGTGTTGCCGTCAGTCTGGGCGATTCCCTGCAACGGTTGCGGCAGCCCCGAAAGGTCCACTTCGTCGTTGAACTGTACGACCCTCGTGTCTCCCACCGTTTGAACGTCGCCGACATTGCTGATCTTGTGAGGAACATTCGCCAGGGTCTCTACAACCGCCGAGAAGCGCGGATCGGTCGGACTCTCAGGCCGCCACTGAATGACGTCGCCAGTCGCGGTCAGTTTCACCAGCTTTTTGCCATCCGGCGTCAACGTAAAGTCGGCCCAGTAGCCATTCGGATATCTTTTGGTTTCCACCCAGTACTTGGCCAGAACACCCTGCGTCATTCCCTGATTTTCCAGTGTGATCTCAAGCGGCGCAGCGGGATTCTGAGCATACTTGGTCTGAATCATCGCCTGCGCCTCGGCTTGCGTCAATTGCGGTGCAGACTTGCACCCCACCAGCCACCAGCTCGCGCTCAGCAGAACCACCGTTCCCATGACCCGCGCGTTCACCTTCATTTTCATCTTCCCTCCGTAGACCGCATCGATCGGCGCGAATTCTTTCGCTCCGCCATTTTTCTCCTACTTTCCACTGCTGTCAATTGGCTTGAAAGTGACGTTGCTCACACTTGTGAAATCTGCCACTTGAACCTGGGCCTGCTTGAATTGCAACACGCAGGTTGAGCGCGTGCCGGAAGTTCGTTCTGTGGTCAATCAAGAGCCCGGCGCCAGCTTCGCCGCAATGCGCTGGAGCAGGAAACTCATAAAATCTTTCTCGTCGGACTTCAAACAGACGTCCGCGTTGGGCGGTCCCGCTTCGGGCCGCGTGAATCCGCCGTCGCCGACCTCGATGTGCATCGGCTTGGCAGGACAAAGCTCCGGCCGGATCACGTACGCGGCAGCCACGGGGTCATAGAGAGTCGGCATGCGCCACGCGCTCGCGCCGGTCCATTCGTGATAAAGAAGAGTCAACTGATCGGTCAGAGGCGAACCGCGGGAAAGGATTTCTGCCAACTCCGGCTGCGTAAGATGCACCTGGGTCGAATCGAGCGGCATGATGAAGACGGGCACGCCCGACTTGAGCAGCGCGCGCAGGCCTGCCGGATCGCAGCGTATGTTCCACTCCGCGGATGGCGGCTCGTGGTCGTCCCCGGTCTTCTCGTCATCGTAACCGCGTTCGATGCTGCCGCCCATCATCACCACGCGTTTGAGTTTGCGGAAGGTGGCCGGGTCGCGCGCGATGGCCGCCTGCACATTGAAAAGCGGGCCGATGGCGATCAGCGTAACGGTTCCGGGATGTGCGCGAATCTCGCGCAGCAGGAAAGCGACTGCATCGCCATGTTTCCGCGCCGGCGCATGCCGCGCATAAGCTGCCTGGGTAAAGTGATTCGCGGCGGTAGTGGGTACGCCCGCTTCCACGGGGATCTCTTCGCGCCCCACGGCTGCCAGATAGCGATCGACAAGGCGCGCGCGCAACGCGGTGTCGCCGTACGCCGTGGTGATGCCCAGGAGCTTGACTTCAGGGCTGCGCAACAGAAGCGCCAGCGCGAAGGCATCGTCGATGTCGTCACCGATGTCCGTATCCAGAATGACGAGTTCGGGTGCGGCGGGTTTTGCGATGTCTTGTGCCGCGCGCTGAGCTGCCGCGCAGGCCGCTGCGAAGATCATCAGCAGGATCATCGAGAGGCCGGAGAAGACGCCGTTGATTTTCATGCGCCTAATTGTAGAGGCTACGGATGTTTCCCTCAGCTCGATGCGCCGGAACAGGAGGTCAGTCCGCCGCTTCGCCCTCCGCTGCGTAAAAACTAAGCGCGGCATCGCCTTGCTCGAGTAATCTTGTCCGCTTGAGCGTGCCGTACCGCTCCTTGAGGATTTGCTTGCGCCTGTGCTCGGCGACCACGAGCGCGCCAGGCGCAAGCATTCCGCTATCCGCCCTCGCTAACAACTCCAGCGTCGCCGCGTATTCCTGCGCCGCATCGTAAGGGGGATCGAGAAACACCACTTCGTGGGGCGCTGGTTTCGGAATGGTCGTTGAACTGGAGCGGAGAAATGCGCCCACGCTCGCTGAATGGATGTGGAATCCGCTCCGGATCCCGAGGCGCGCGAGGTTGGCGCGCAAGACCTTCAGCGCGGCAGGGGCACGCTCCACAAACGTGACGTGCGCGGCTCCGCGGCTGATTGCCTCAATGCCCACTGCGCCCGAACCGGCATACAGGTCGAGAAAAAGGGTGTTCTGGATTCGCGGTGCGAGCACATTGAACAGCGTCTCGCGCAAACGGTCGCTTGTCGGCCGGGTGCTCAACCCAGGCGGGGCTTCGATCGCGCGCGAGCGGTACGTCCCGGCAATGATGCGCATCGCCAACAGCATAACGGACGCGCTCGTCCCGACGACTGCCCGCGGGAATAAAGCTGAGAGCTGGGGGCTGCTTTTCGGCCCCGACCCTCTACAATCGGGAATATGCGCGGCTGGTCAATCCCGTTGGGCCGGTGGATGGGCGTAGAGCTGCGCGTACACATCTTCTTCCCGCTGCTGGTCCTGGTGCTGTTCGCTATCAGCGGCCAGGATGGCTGGCCGCGCGGCCTGGCGCTGTTTCTTGCGCTGGTTGCCGCCGTTGCGGTGCGCGAGACCGCCCGCTTGCTGGTCGCCGCATGGCTCGGGCTGCGCCTGCGCGCCATCCTGCTGTTGCCCATCGGCGGACTGTTTGCCTATGCCAACCCCGAAAGCCAGGAGAATGCGAACCGCGGCCTCGGCCAATGGCTTCTTGCCGCGGCGGGGCCGCTGGCAAACTGGGCTGCGGCGCTCACCGCGGCCACGGCAATCCTGGGCGCCAGCGGCGGCTTGCATCTGTTTGATCTTCCGCTGATCGCCCCCGCCCATCTGCTGCGCAGCCTGGTGTGGATGCAGGCATTTCTCGGCCTGCTGCATCTGCTGCCCGCGTATCCGCTCGATTGCGGGCGCTTAGTCCGCAATGCTTTTGCGCGCACGCACGGTTTCGGTCCCGCGGGGCGCGCCGCCGCGGGTCTTGGGCAGGCTCTCGCTCTTACCGCCATGCTGGGCGGCATTCTTGCGCAGAACCCGTGGCTGATTCTCGCCGGCTTTTTCATCATGATCGGCGCGCAAGTCGAGGATCAGGGCGTCTTCTTCCAGTCGGTGGTCGATACCGTGCGCATGCGCGAGGTGATGCTCACTGACTTTGCCACGCTCTCGCCTTCCGATACGCTGGCTGACGCCTTGCACCGCTGCGTGCATTCCCTGCAGGAGGATTTTCCCGTGGTGCGCGGACCGCAGCTCGTAGGCATCGTCTCGCGGCAACGCATCGTGGACACGCTGCGAAGCGAGGGCAACGGCTACGTGCAGGCGGTCATGTCGCGCGCCTTCCAGGTGGCGCGGCCTGAGGACACGCTGGGCACGACCATCCGCCGCCTGACCGCCGGTCACGGCATGGGCCTCATTCCCGTGACGGAAAGCGGCCGCGTGGTGGGAGTGGTGAGCGTGCAGAACCTGATGAGTTCGATGTCGCTGCTCGCCGAGCAGCGACGGATTGAGCGCCAGGAACAAAGCCAGTAAAAGGGATCAGGCTTCGGGCGTCAGTCACCTCAGCCAATGGCAGAGATTCAGCCGGGAAATCCTCAGCCCTATTGGTCCGAGAGACGCGTCTTCGTTTCGTCGGTCAGGTGAAACGGCGGCGCCGATGCGGGCGCGAGCAACTCCTGCACGTCATTCACGAGCCACATGACGGCGGTCGAGAATGCCTGATCGCGATGCTTCTTGAACACAGCACCATTGATCTGCTCGACAAAGCCCCAGAGCACAACATGCGACTTTGCATCACTGACGACAAGACGGATCTGCGGCCAGGTCAGGCCTCCGCCCTCCACAAAGCGGATCGAGAAGATCAGATCGGCGTCCTCAGGATCAAGGACCAGTTCGTAATGGCCCCATTGCTTCATGTCGGCGTAGAACTCGTTGTAAGCCCGCTCGGGGCCTCCACTGTAGACAGACGGGAAGGCGAGCACGTCACCCAGATCAAAGGAGACAAAAACCTTCTTGCCGTTTACCAGCGGCGTCGGCACGGGAGCGTTCGCCGCATTGATCCCTTTGGCGGCGGAACTCAGTTGATTGGTTCCAGCGAAGCTGGCAGACCCGCACGTAAGAAGCAATAAAACTGGAATCATGCGCAAAACCGGTCGGACGACAAACATAAGCTCCTTTCGTATGCGCGGAACATGACCTTTGCCCTGTTCCGCAATCGCCGCAATTGTACTCGTTCCCTTGCTCCCTTGCTCCCTTGCTCCCTAGAATCGTGAGATCGATCCATGCCCGCCGAAGCGCCACCTCTCGCTCCCGGTCTTTACCTCGTCGCCACGCCCATCGGCAACCTGGGCGACATCACGCTGCGCGCGCTCGACGTGCTGCGCGGCGCGGACCGCATCGCCTGCGAGGACACGCGCCAGACGCAAAAGCTGCTGAATCATTTTCAGATCTCCAAGCCGACGGTCAGCTATCACGAGCACAACGAGGCCGCACGTGCCGCTGAACTGGTGGAGGAGATGAAGAGCGGAAGCGCCATTGCGCTCGTCACCGACGCCGGCACGCCCGCGGTCAGCGATCCCGGTGGATGGCTGGTGCGCGAAGCCATTGCCGCAGGCGTTCCGGTGATTCCGATTCCCGGCGCGAATGCGGCGATCACGGCTTTGATTGCGTCGGGGCTGCCGGCCGATGAGTTCGAGTTTCTTGGATTCCTGCCGGAGAAGGCCGGGGCGAGACGGACGCGGCTCGAAAAGCTGGCCGAGGAGTCGCGGGAATCGGCGCGGACTTTGATCTTTTATGAAGCGCCGCACCGGATTCTCGATACGTTGGCGGATCTCGAAAGCGTCTGGGGGCCGGACCTGCGCGTAGTCGCAGCGCGCGAGCTGACCAAGGTGCACGAGGAGTTTGTGCGCGGCACGGTCGCCGAGGTGCGCAAAGAACTCGCTGCACGAGATCGGGTGCGCGGCGAGATCACGTTGCTGATCGAGGCGCCGGCGAAGGCTGGATCGTCGGGCGGCGCGGCGGGCGCGTCGATTGCGCACGAAAAAATCGGCGATCGCATCGCAAAGATGCAAGCTGAACTTGGCGTTGACGAGAAAGAAGCGCTGAAGCGGCTGGCACGCGAGCTGGGGAGATCGAAGAGCGAGCTGTATCGCGAGTTGCAGCGCGAGCGGGCGAGAAAGCGGTGATCTAAGCGGGGCTGCGGGGGCTGCGCTGGGTGCGTGCTTCCATTCCTGGGAGCCGACTCGTCTAATATCTGTTCCACGCTTTAAATCAGACGATTCTGTTTTTCGGTCGCAGGCGTTCAAGAAACGATGGGATTCCCGTCTAAGCTTCAGGCGATTTCGTTAGCGTTAGCGCCCTTGCCGCTACTCCTGCTCATTTCCGAGTCGGTTATTGCCCAACGCACAATCCATGT
>DATJRT010000081.1:0-11035 GCA_035504495.1 Occallatibacter sp. | reverse complement strand
GGCAAGCGCGGCGCGGCCCTGCGCTGCGGTAACCTTGGGCGGGCGGCGGGTGCGGACGGAGTCGAGGAAAGAGAGGATTTCGAGACGCAGAGGCTCGGCGGGCGCAACCTCGGGCCTGGAAAAGCTGAGACCGGGCGCGGGACCCGCGGGCGCCTTAAGCTGTGCGGTGAGCTGGGCAACGAGAACTGGATCGATTCCTGCCGCGGCGGCGAATTGAGCGACGAGGGCCGGGTCGATCCTGGCCAGGTCGAGCGCGCCGGAAGAGAGAGCGGAGGCGATCGACGCGGGAACGGTGGCGCGAATCTGTTCACGGATTTGGGGCGGCAGGGCGGCGAGCAAATCCGAAGGCGCGGCTGGCTGTGCGTCGTCGACGCGGATGACGAGCACGTCGCGGCGGGCGTAGTCGATGGAGACGTACTGGCGCGGCTCAAAGAAGCGCAGCTTGCGGACCCTTTCCGTGGATACGCGCGAGGCGGTGAAGTTGGCCACGCAGCCGGATTCGAATTCGACGCGGACGTTGGCGATATCGACTTTGGGCGAGAGGATGGGCAGGCCTACGGCGCGGATCTCCCGCACCGGCGAGCGCGCGAAGACGAGAACGATGTCGAGATCGTGGATCATGAGGTCAAGAACAACGTCGACATCGAGGGAACGGGGCGTGAAGACGCTGAGGCGGTGCGCCTCAAAGAACATAGGCCGCGTGAGCTGAGGCTCTACCGCTAACACCGCGGGATTGAAGCGCTCGAGATGGCCGGGCTGCAAGATGCGGTTCTTTTCTTCAGCCTTGCAGATGAGGTCGTCGGCTTCGGAAAGAGTTGCGGCAAGCGGCTTTTCGACGAGCAGATCGAGTCCGGCCGCAAGAAGCGCCGAGGCAACGGCGTGGTGGTGAACGGTGGGCACGGCCACGCACGCCGCGTCAGCATGAAGCCCGGCGGCAAGCAGCTCTTCGACGTTTGCGAAGACGGGGATGGCGAATTGCGTGGCGGTTTCCCGCGCGCGGCTGGGATCGGGCTCAATGGCGCCGACCAGAGCTGCGCCGAGGCTGGCGGTTTCGATCTCCCGCAGCACGCGCAGATGATTGCGCCCGAAGACGCCAGCTCCGGCAACGACAACGCGCAGAGGGCGCTGGTCGGCGCGCATAGGGTCCTCGCCCGGGATGGCGGCGTCTCCTGGGTCACTCACCGGCCGGGGCTGACTGGCCCTGCACGGCCTTGAGGCAGCGGCCGTAGAGCTCGAGCAACTGGTTCACGTGTTCCTCGGGTTTCGCCGCGGCCGGCCCGGTGAATCCGGTCGACGGCGCAGCCGGCCTGCCCACGCCCGCGGTGCCGGCCACGAACTTCATCAGATCGAGGGCGATGTCTTCGTTGCGGCGAGCTCCAAGGCTCGCGCCGTTCAGGGTTTCCATGCCAACAGATCTCCGAAAACAGATGCTACCAGATGCGGCGCAGGGAGAGAGACGCCGCCGGCACGGGGAGCGCGGCGAGTGAATCGGTTTGGACGGGTCCGCGTTATCGATCCAGGCCTTCACGCATCAAGCTCTTACGCGTCAGGACCCTCCGGAACTGCGGCGGCGAAGCAGCCAGGCGCGAAGGCGCCAGCCGTAAATGGCGAGATTGAAAACACAGACGGATACGCCGGCGAGGGTGATGGCCCAGCCGGGCAGGTTGGGGTAGATCAGGGCGTCGAGATAGTGGAGCAGAAAGCCACCCTGGATTGGGGAGACGCCGGCCAACGATTCGAAATGCTGCTCGGCGAGAGTGAGCGGACAGGGCCAGGGACCTGCTTCCACGACGATTCCCCACAGCAGCGCAAGAATGTGCACCGTGCTCCAGAAGGGCCGGCCGCGGGTGAGCAACGCGCCGAAGATGACCAGCGTGATCCAGACCAGGTGAATCAGCAGAATCGAAGTGGCAACGGTGGTCATTGTTTGCGCGCCTCGACTGTTGCGCCTCTTCCATCGCGCTCTGGCTTCGTGCTTCGATTTCATCGTAGCGCGCATGGACGGCGCACGCGACGGATGGAAGGTACGTACGAATTTTCATAGCCGGACCCAGACAAATCGTTCCTCGCTACGGTTGTTCATCCTCAGCAGGAGCAGTTAATCCCAATTCTGTATCTGTTCATCCCAGACTCCAGAAACCTGGAGGTTGCCTTCCAGCCAACCGCAAATGGTGAGGCCGCGCAGCCATCTCTTCTGCTTCTCGCGAGCGCGGGGCGACCGGCAACGGCATTTCATCCCTTCAATTAAACCGGCTATCACATAAGTGCGCGCGATAACCGAAATCGGAACCGCAGGTGCAAGACCAAGGACGGTCGGCCAGTGACGACCATTGCCTGCCCGCGGCGGAGATGGTCCGGAGAATCCGGCAGTCGGTTCGAAGAAGGACGAAAACGACCGCAGGATCCGGAGGAAAACTGGACCGCTCTCCGATTCGCGGGCGGAAGCGCTTCAAGATCAGAACCACGACGATCAGAACGTCAGTGATAAGAACCCCAGCACCGTTCCGAATCGATGGCCGGGTCGAAACGCTCGGATTATGGCTGCGGGCCACCGTTTCCAACGCAACGGAAAATCATGGAGGAGTCCAACGTGCACATCTTGAGGAAGCTGGTATTGGCCTGCGCCGCATTCGGTGTCGCCGCGATTGCTTTTAGCCAGGGAATCACCACCGGCATTGTGGCTGGAGTCGTCACCGACGCTACCGGCGCATTGGTTCCCGGCGCACAGATCCAATTGACAAACCAGGCCAACGGCCTCAAGCTCGTCCAGATCTCCACCGCCGACGGCTCATTCAAGTTCTTGTCGGTTCCGATCGGAACCTACCATGCGCTCATCACGGCGAACGGATTCGCCAACGAACAGGTGAACAACATTCAGGTTGTCTCCGGCGCCACCAGCAATCTGAACTCAGTCGCGCTTCGAGTGGCAACCGCCGAGGCCGAGCAGGTCGAAGTCAACGGTTCTGCCGCTGACTTGCTGGAAACAAGCGACTCGCAGGTGACGACGACGTTTAGTTCGGAATCGCTCCAGACCCTTCCCCTGAATAACGGCTTCGATACCGCCGTGGAGCTGATTCCCGGCGTGGTCGGCACCGGGATGGACGACTTTTCCAACTCCAACGGCGATAACTATTCGGTCAACGGGCAGAGCGGGCGTTACAACAACTTTGAGATCGACGGCCAGTCCAACAACGACAACACCATTGCCGGGCCACAGGCGTTTTTCGACAACCAGGACGCCATCGCGCAACTCCAGGTCATTACCAACGATTACAGCGCCCAGTATGGCCGCAACGCCGGCGCGGTGGAGAATTACATCACCAAGTCCGGAACCAACTCCTTCCATGGCAGCGCCTTCGATTTTTACCAGGGACAGTTTCTGAGCTCGATGACCAACAACGACAAGAATCCGCTGCTCATCGCCACGCCGGTGCTGCCGCGTTACGTTGAGAACCGGGCTGGTGCAACGATTGGCGGGCCGATCTGGAGAAATAAGCTGTTCTTCTTCTTCAGTACTTATTGGGATAGGGAGCGCACCGGGGTTACGCCGTCAGAGTCCTTGCCCGGTCTCACCCCCGATGCAGCCGGTCTCGCGACCCTGCAATCGACATTCTCCGCCGATCCCGGCGCAGCCGCGTTGCTCAGCTACGGCCCCTATTCCATCAAGGCCGGCAACCCGCAGCCGATTCCCGTGCCTTCCAGCCTGTTTCCCGCCGCTGACACGTGCTCGTCGAACGGCATTTGCCTCGAGCCTGTGACCGATGCCTCCGGGAAGACCGCCATGGTGGAAGAACAAGGCGTCACGCGCTCAATTGCCAGTCCCTTCAATGACCAGGAGGAGATGGCACGTATGGATTGGCAGCCAGGGGAAAAAGACCACTTCTTTCTGCGCTACTATTACCAGCCCCAGTTCAGCATCGCCGATGGCAGCAACGGAGTCGCTGCCGGCGACTGGGTGACCGTGCCCTCGGTTACTTACTCCGTTGGCGCCGACTGGACGCATTCGTTCACCACTCATTTTGTGGACCAGGTCCGCTACAGCTTCCAGGAAGCGAAGGTGCCTTTCGAAGGCGGGGCTTTCCCCGATTGCGTTGTTTCAAACTTCGGCGCCTGCCCGGCTCAGATGAATTTCAACGGCGGGAACGACGATCTGACTTTCGGTGGTGACGCCGACTTTCCGCAGGGCCGGACCGTCAAGGTGACACAGGTGCAGGACAACGCCACCTGGAACCACGGCTCCCAAACCCTTCTCTTCGGCGGAGAGTTCGATTACCAGAACACCCCGATCGTGGGAATTTTTTACTACAACGGCTATCCGATCTACGGGACCCTGAGCAACCTGATGGGGGCGCCCAACGCGGGGTTGCCCGGCGGCGCATCGAGCTACTCCTATCTCGCCAACGGCGCCATCACCGTTCCGTTCACTGAGCCCGATCTCGCGGCGTATTTCCAGGACGACTGGAAGGCGTTTCCCACCTTGACGCTTCATCTTGGCATGCGCTGGGAGTTCTTTGGCCAGGCAGTCAACGAGCTGCACAATGAAACCGTGGCCCGCGAATCCAATCCCAGTACTGCCTTTTGGAGTACCTCGCTGCCGCTCAGCGATCGTACCGTGAATCAAGTCGCGCAGGTCTATACCAACTTCGAGCCCCGCATCGGTCTCGCGTGGAATCCCGATTTCGACAAGAAGCTGGCCGTCAGCGCCGGTTACGCCATCAACGCGAACCCCTCGTTTTATAACATCATTCTGCTCGTCTCCGACGGAGCGCCGGTAACCAACCTGGGCGCTTTTCTTTGCGGCGCCAATGCCTGCATCCCCTCCAACGGCTCTATCCTCAACACAGACTTCCGCGCCCTCAATCTGTCCTCCTTGCCCACGGGCGGCGATCCGGGCCAGGACGTCGAGGACACCGTCCCAACCAATTTCCGCACGCCCTATGTGCAAACCTGGACCCTCGGCATTCAACATCAAATCGGCGGATCCGCGGTGGGAGAAGTGCGTTACGTCGGCTCAAAGACAACGGATGACTTCCAGTCGCTCGACGCCAATCCTTACCTGCTGCCGGTGGTCTCGGCATTTCCCAATTTTTACTCCGGGCTGTCGCTTTGCACGGACCCGTCTGCCGATGGCTATGGACGGCCCAACTGTAACCAATCGAATCTGATAAAGACTGGCAACGGCGGCTGGGCCGAATACGACGCCCTGGAACTGAACCTGACCACGCAGAACTACCACGGCCTGACCTCGACCGTTTCCTATACCTTCAGCAAGGACCTTAACAACGCTACGGACGCATTCCGCAGCACCGGCGCCGGTGGCAGCACGATCGCATTTCCGCAGGACCCGCTTAACCCCAGCGCCGGCGAGCGCGGACTTGGCGGCAACGACTTCCCCAATACCGTCGGGATCGGCTTTACTTACGATCTGCCTAAGTTCGTCAAAGGGAATGAGCTGCTGGGCCGCGTTGCCAATGGCTTCCAGTTAAGCGGCCTCTACCGCTATCGCAGCGGCCAGGTCTATACCCCGTATCAGCCTGTGACCCTGGATACCAACACCGGCGACACCAGCTTCTGTGACGGAGCCTTCAACGCCGATGTCATTGGTGTCGACACCTGCCGGCTGGTGCTTTCCGACAAAAAGGCGCCCATCAACACTGTGGCTTACTTGAATCCGTACACCGGCGGACAGGATCCGACCTCGGGCGCCCCGCTCATGGGCCCGCCGGAATATGTGGTCTACAACAGCGATGGCTTCAGCTCCAGCGGAGTCTATAGCCCGGGCACGCCCGTGAACCCGTCAACTACCCACTGGATCATCAACAACCAGGCTTATGCAATGAGCGTCGGCAATCCCTATCCGGGATCGAGCCGCAGCCTTCTGCGCGGCCAGCCCTTCAGCGATCTGGATGCGACAATCCTCAAGACAATTCCCATCACGGAACGGGTTGGCATCCAGCTCTCCATGGCGGCTTACAACGCGCTCAACCAGATGTTCCTCGGCCCGGGAAACGCCTTCGTGGGCGCGACCAACTTTACCAGCAACGCGGAGAACGCCTCTGGCAGCGAATCGAGCCCCTCGGGTGTCTTATCCGGAAACAGGTTCGTGATTCTGGGAGGAAAGGTCATCTTCTAACCCGGATTGCGTTGCTTCATGACGATGGGCGCCAGACGAGCGATCTGGCGCCCATTGTCTTGGCCGGAACCGAGCGCGCGACCATACGCCCGCCGTCCGAGCGCCTCCTGCCCACTTCGCCAGAAAATGCGACATTCGGCTTTTCGGCTTTGTGACCAATTGTGCCATCGAGGGGATAAAAGGCCCATAATCTGGTCTGCGCCGGCAGGGTGCGTGGCGACTGAAGGATTTGAAACCGCTCGATACCCATAACGTTCGCCCATTCCGCGCGTCTAATGCCGAGCAGTCGTGTATTTCCTCCTGCTTTTCAGCTTCTTTACCGGGAATGCCGGGATAAGAGGATTGTCATGGCGCGACGCAGCGATCATGAACGCCTTCAAGTTGCTTCGCCTTCAACGGGTTCCCTCCGCGGGCGGCGGGCGGACCTGCGCCGCCGAAGGATGGCCCTGACGTGCCGGAAGCGGGGGCGTACCGGCCGAATGCATCTTTGACTATGGAATGACAGTTCAAGGGCTCCGCAAGGGCGGATAACCTATTTTGAGAGCAAAGATCGATGGCGACAATTCAGGACAAGACGAGTGATGCTTCCCCGCTCAAGCGGGAGGAGGCGCCACGCCGGAGCTCGGCCTTGATGCATCCGGTTGTTTTTGTCGCCGCGTTCACTCTGCTGGGAACGCTGTTCGCGGCCCAGGAGTGGCTCAACATTTATCACTCCGGCTACGACATCAGCGCCACCGAGGTGTTTGCCTCCTGGGGCGCGCAATATTTTCTTTGGGGCGTGATCTGCTGGGTGATGTGGCGGAGGTTTCAGACCTTCATCCAGAGTGCGAGCGTGGGCCGGGTGCTGGCCATCGGCATCCCGGTCAGCCTGATCACATGCTTCCTGGAGGAAACGATCTGGGTTGCGCTGTTCCCGAAGATCCCCGTGAATCGTGCGCCCATGCCCTACTGGAGTCGCGTGGAATACAACTACAAGGGCGACCTGGTCGAAAGTATGGCCATCTTCTGGGGCGCATTCTTTTTCTTTCGCGGGATCGGCTACTACCAGCAGCTCCGCGAGAAAGAGACGGTTGCCGCCCAGCTTGAGGCGCAACTGGCCAACGCGAAGATCGCGGCGCTGCGCATGCAACTGAACCCGCATTTTCTTTTCAATACCATGAACAGCATCTCGAGCCTCATGCGCAGCGACATCGAAGCCGCCGACAGCCTGCTGGAACAGCTGAGCAGCCTGCTGCGTATGACGCTGGAACGAAGGGATGTTCAGCTCATCCCTCTGCACGACGAGGTTGAGTTTACCGAGACCTACCTCGCCATGCAGGACCGGCGCTACGCGGGACGGGTGACGCGGTCGCTCAAGGTCGATCCCAAGGTTCGCGATGCGCTGGTTCCGGCGATGATTCTGCAGCCGATTGTCGAGAACGCGTACGTCCATGGGCTATCGAAGCTGGACCGCGACGGGCATCTTGCCATCGAGGTCTTAAAAGATGGGCCGCAGCTGAAGGCTTTGATTACGAACACCGGCGTGGGGTTAAGGGCGGGCCAGGAAGAGCCAGTGAATGGGAGCGGTCACGGGGTCGGGCTGGCCAACGTCAAGAACCGATTGCGCCTGCATTATGGAGAGAACTGCGCGTTTTCCATGCGGGAGATTGAGCGGAACCGCGTGCAGGTCTCGATCCAGATTCCTTTCGAGCTTTCGACCAGCACGGTGGAAAGCCTTACGAGGTTCGGTGCGTGATGATTCATGCGGTGGTAGCGGATGACGAGGTGCTGGCGCGGCAGAAACTGCGCCAATTGTTGAACGACGACCGCGACGTTGAAGTCGTGGGCGAGTGCGCAACCGCACTCGAAACCCTCGAGCTGGTGCGGGCGACCCATCCGGAACTCCTGTTTCTGGATATTCACATGCCGGGCATGGATGGATTCGATGTGATTGCGGCGCTCTCCAGCCGGGCAGAGACTCCGGCGCCGCGTGTGATTTTTACCACGGCTTACGACCAATACGCGGTGCGCGCCTTTGAAGTGAATGCGGTGGATTATCTGCTGAAGCCCTTCACGCCCGAGCGGTTGCGTACGGCCGTTCAGCGGGTGCGCGAGCAGGCGCAGGAGGGGCGAAAAGAAGCGAACGCAGGCAACGGCGCGAGCCAGGCGCCCGGCACTTATACCAACCGGATCATCTTCAAGTCTCGAGGCCGCATTCTTTTCCTTCCGGTCACGGACATTCGCTGGATTGGCGCGGAAGGAAATTATGTCCGGCTTTGTACGGCGACGGAGACCCATCTTCTGCGCGAAACCATGGCGCGCCTGGAGAGCCGGCTCGATCCGCGCGGATTTCTGCGCGTGCATCGCTCGTTCATCGTGAACCTGAAGTACGTGAAAGAAGTGCGCAGGGAGGGAAGCGGCGAATCCGTGGTTGTGCTGGACAGCGGCCACAAGGTCGCGCTGGGGCGCAGCTACCGTGCCTACCTGAACGAGCAGCTTCATCGAGCGTAGTATCCACACTCCCGATAGACGCGCGGCAACTGGCGGAAACCTGCCGGGATTCCGCAGCCGCGCGAAGCACCCACAAGCAAACGGATCAAAACCGCGGCGGCCGATTTTCGTAGGGCCGCTTGCTTGTTTTTTGTGTGCCTCAAATCGGCATGGGGCATACGGCTGCCGCCACCGCAATCTGACGGGATGAGCGGCAATGCCCATGAGTGCGGGAGCGGCCATTCCCAACGGCTGCTCGGCGATACTAGAATTGAGGCTTCGTTGAAAAGCTGGCCGGACAATGGCCATGGGGAACGGCGTACCGGCGGCATTCCGCCAGATGCAATTCCTTGCGGTTGGCGAGCACAGGGCAAAGACCTAAATCGATTTGGCGCAAAGGAGCTTATGTCGCGATTGAATCCGTACGTCGTCCTGCTGACTATGATCGCCACGCTGGGGGGATTGCTCTTTGGATATGACACGGCCGTCATCAACGGCGCCGTGGACAGCCTGAGGGCCTACTTCATCGATCCGCGGTTTACTGACCTGAGCAATGCCGCCCAGGCCAATCAAGCGAATTCGCTGCTCGGCTTTGTGGTCTCGAGCGCGCTGATCGGCTGCATTCTGGGCGGCCTGGTTGGCGGCTGGGTGAGCACCCACGTCGGCCGCAAGCGCGGATTGGTGATTGCTGCCCTGCTTTTCCTGGTTTCAGCGTTGGGCGCCTCGGCTCCGGAGTTTCCTTTTGCTCCCATCGGCCACGGCGGGCCGGGCTACATGGCGAACTTCGTTGTGTATCGCATTCTTGGCGGCATCGGTGTGGGCCTGGCGTCCATGTTGTCGCCGATGTACATCGCGGAGATCGCGCCGCCTAAAGTGCGAGGAAACCTGGTGGCGTGGAACCAGTTCGCCATCATTTTCGGCATGCTGGTGATTTACTTTGTCAACTTCGGAATCTCCAAGGCAGGCAGCGGCGATGCCTGGCTCAACTCCATCGGCTGGCGCTACATGTTTCTCTCCGGCGCCATCCCCGCGGGCCTTTTTCTGCTCCTGCTGTTTTTTGTGCCGGAAACCCCGCGCTATCTGATGCTGAAGGGCAATGAGAGCGGCGCGCGCGCGGTTCTGGCAAAGCTGGTGACGGCGGAGGAACAGGAAAAGGAGATCTCCGAAATTCGCGCTTCGCTGAGCGAGCATCACTCCGGCAAAATGTTTTCCTTCGGCGTGCTGGTCATTTTCATCGGCGTCATGCTGTCCGTCTTCCAGCAATTCGTGGGCATCAACGTGGTGCTTTATTATGCGACGGACATTTTCAAAGGCATGGGACTGACGACCAATGCCTCGCTCTTCCAGACCATCATTGTCGGGGCGGTCAATCTGACCTTCACCGTGGTTGCCATTGTCACCGTGGATCGCTTCGGCCGCAGGCCGCTCCAGATTATCGGAGCGCTGGTAATGGCAGTGAGCATGATTGCCCTGGGCACGGACTTCTGGCTCGGCGGCAAGGGTATGATGGCGCTGATCTGCATGCTGGTCTACACCGCTGGTTTTGCCGTCTCCTGGGGGCCGGTGACGTGGGTGCTCTTGAGCGAGATCTTCCCCAACAAGATTCGCGGCAAGGCCATGGCGCTGGCGGTTGCGGCGCAGTGGATCGCCAATTATCTCGTCAGCTGGACCTTCCCCATTCTCGATAAGAATCCCTTCCTGGTGAACCACTTCAAGCATGGGTTCGCATACTGGATCTACGGCGTGATGGGCATTTTCGCGGCCCTGTTCATGGCCAAGATGGTGCCGGAAACCAAAGGCCACTCGCTCGAACAGATGGAAGCGCTCTGGCTCAGGGCCAGGGAAAGGCCGGAGCTGGCGAAATAGCGCTGGCGGATTGGAGCGTTGCCGAGGTTTTTTTCTTTCCAAATCCATGGGAGCAATGCGGTCGCCCGCGGCTGCGAAACGCGAACAAACGCTGGAGAAGCCAGCCATCGCGAAGTATCGCGAACTCAAAAGCCGGAGGAGGATTTTCAGGGGACATGCCGAACAAGGTCTTCCTTGGGACTTCCGGTTGGGCGTATTCGAGCTGGAAGCCGGGATTCTATCCCCAGGCGCTTCCACAAAAGAGGTTCCTCGATCACTACGCGAGCCAATTGAACTCAGTGGAAGTGAACTATACCTTCCGCCAGTTGCCGGCGGCGAGCACGGTCGCGGGCTGGCTGGCCGCGAGCCACCCAGGCTTTCGCTTTTCATTCAAAGCCCCGCAGCGGGTTACGCACATGCTGCGGCTCAGGAACTGTGCAGAGGACGTCGCCGCCCTGGCGCGGTCGCTGGCTCCGATGGAGGCAGCGGGGCGGATGGGCGTGGTGCTCTTTCAGCTTCCTCCCAATTTCAAGGCCGACGTGCCTCGACTTGCCTCTTTCCTTGCGGATGCGCGTGGCCATGGGCTGC
>DATJRT010000080.1:0-9254 GCA_035504495.1 Occallatibacter sp. | reverse complement strand
GCGCAGTCGGCGATTACCAAACTCGAAGACATCATGATTACCGTGGGCCGCAGCGGCAAGCTCACGCCCACGGCCATGCTCACGCCGGTTTTTGTGGGCGGCGTGACCGTGAGCCGCGCCACGCTGCACAACGCCGATTTTATTCTTGGTCTTGGATTAAAGATCGGGGATTACGTAAAGATTGAGCGCGGCGGCGACGTGATTCCCAAGGTCGTCGAAGTGGTGGAGGACAAGGAACACCCGCGCGGCGACCGCGAATTTTCTTTCCCGGCCAAATGCCCGGAATGCGGCAACGCCGTGGTCCGCGAAGAAGGCGAAGCCGACTGGCGCTGCGTCAACGCCGACTGCCCCGCCAAGCTGCGCGAGTCGCTGCTCCACTTCGGCAGCCGCGGGGTGATGAACATCGAGGGCCTGGGCGACGCCGCGGTGGAGCAACTGTTCGAACGCGGCCTGGTCCACAGTGTCGCCGATTTGTACGCGCTCACCGAGGAGCAGATCGCCGGGCTCGAGCGCTTTGCGGAAAAATCCGCGCGCACGCTGCTGGCTGAAATTGAACGATCGAAGAAGGCCGGCCTGGCGCGCGTGCTCATGGGCCTCGGCATCCGCTTCGTGGGCGAGCGCACGGCGGAGCTGCTGGCGCAGGAGTTCGGGTCTATCGACGCGATCATGGCAGCATCGGCGGAGGAGCTGGAGCGCGTGGAAGAAGTGGGCCCGCGCATCTCCGAGGCCATTCTCGACTTCTTCGCCCGGCCCGCGAATCGTGCGCTGGTGCGGCATCTTGCCGACGCGGGCGTGGAGATGACCGCGGAGAAGAAGCAGCGCTCGGCGGAGCTCGCCGGGCTTACCTTTGTGCTCACCGGCACGCTTCCCACCCTGACGCGCGAAGAAGCCAAACAGAAGATCGAAGCCGCCGGCGGCAAGGTCTCCGGCTCGGTGAGCAAGAAAACGAATTACGTGGTGGCCGGGGAAGAGGCGGGCTCAAAGCTAGACAAGGCGCAGGAGCTTAAAATCCCTGTCCTCGACGAAGCCGGGCTGCTGGCGCTGCTTGCCCGCGCCGCGGCTTCCTAGTTGTCCCCAGATAGGCCTCTAGATAAGCGTGCGCCCGCTGCTTTTTATATCGATCCGCAATCCACGGCAATAACGCCGCCGACAGCAACACCAGATCCATCCACACGGCAGCCTCCTCAAGAAATGGGCTGCTCAATCGTGTTTTCCGGCTGGCGAGCGTTTCATCCGGGCTGCCGGTCCGCTCCTTCGCCCGGGGGAGGGAACGAAACATCAGGCGGGCTCGGGCTCACTCACGCCGGCTCGGGCTCACTCACGCCGGCTCGGGCTCACTCTCGCGGAGCGAAGTACCCTTTGCGGGCGTGCACTCGATAGCGCCGGTCGTAACAGTAGAGATAGATGGTCCGGAATGCGCCATCCGCCTTGAAATCGGCAGGCGTGTAGTTGAGCGCATACTGGCTGCGCAGCTCGGACTCGATATTCTCGAAGCTGGTGGCCATGTCTTCCACATTGGGGGGAAAAAACGCCTCGCCGCCGGTTTCGTCGGCCAGCTCTTCCATCACCTTGTCGCCCGGTCCGCGGCTGGGCGTCCAGTTGGTGCTGATGGAATAAATGATGGTCTCCGCGCGCTCGCACTCCTTGATGGCTTCGCTCAGGTAGACGCGGCTCTGGTTGTCGTCGCCGTCGGAGATCAGGATCATGGCCTTGCGCACCGGCTCCGGCCCGCGCTCGGTGAGCAGCTTGTCGCGGCAGGCGGTGTAGACCGCGTCAAACAGGGCCGTGCCGCCGCCGGGGCGCAGCTGGTTCACGCCTGCTTCCAGCCCATCCATGTCGTTGGTCCAGTCCTGGGTAACCGTCGGGGTCACGTCGAAGCCCATCACAAACGCGCGGTCGCCCCTGGCCTTGAGGACCTCCAGCAGAAACTCGATGGCCGACTGCTGCTCGAACTGGAAGCGCGAGCGGATGGAGGTGCTGGTATCGATGAGCAGTCCCACGCGCAGGGGCAGATTGATCTGCTGGTGGAAGGAGTTGACCCGCTCCGGCGCCCTCTGATCGTCGAGCAGCGCGAAATCGTTCTGCGTCAGGTTGGGAATGTAACGCCCGTGGCTGTCGGTGACGGTGAAGATCAGGCTGACTTCATTGACGCCCAGCTTGAGGGTGGAGGCGCCGGTGTCGCTGGCGGAGCCGGCCGGCGGCGCAGGCGCTGCGGCGTTGGGCGCCGGCTGGGCCACAGCCGGAGGCGCAGCCTGCTGGGAAGGCGCCTGGGCGGCCACGAAGCATGCCGCCAGCGCAAGGCAGAGAGATTTTCTGGTCATCACGTCCCCATTTTAACAATCGTGCGCCCGCGCTTGCAGCCCTCGCGCTTCATGCGCCGGCCACGCCTTCCAGCCGGCTCAAGAGCTCCAGGAGCTCCGCAGGCAGCGGCGCTTCCAGCGCGATCAGCTTCAGTGTGCGCGGCTGCGCGAACTCAAGCCGCGCCGCGTGCAGAAAATTCCGCCCCAGCTTCAGGCGCTCGGGCTCCGCCTTGCGCCGCCTGGCCCTTGAGGACGCGGCTCTCAGGACATCCTGGTCCGTCAACTGGCCTGCCGCGCCATAGAGCGTGTCGCCTACCACGGGATGCCCGATGGACGCCATGTGCACGCGAATCTGATGGGTGCGTCCGGTCTCAATGCGCACCCGCACCAGCGTGAACTTTCCGAACCGGGTGGAGAGCCGCCGGATGACTTCATAGTGAGAGACGGCCGAGCGCGCATTTTCGTTCGTGCGCGTGGTCATGCGCGTCCGCCGCACGGGATCGCGGCTGACCGCGGCGGTGATGGCGCCCTGGCCGCGCTTCACCTCGCCCTCCACCAGCGCGATATAGGTCTTATGAACCTTCCGCTGGGCAAACATCGCGCTCAGCAGCGCGTGCGCCTGGTCGTTTTTGGCCACCACGATCAGCCCGCTGGTCTGCTTGTCCAGGCGGTGCACAATCCCGGGCCGGAGATCGCCGCCGGTGGAAGAAAGCGCCCGGAAGCGGTGCAGCAGCGCATTCACCAGCGTGCCCTTGTTGCGCGCATCGTGGCTCGCGCCCGAGCCCGCGTGCACCATCATCCCCGCCGGCTTGTTGACCACCGCCAGATCGGCATCTTCATACACCACGTCCAGGGGAATGGCTTCCGGCGTGGCTTTGAGCGGCGCAGGATGGGGCTCGCCGGTCACGCGAATCCGCTCGCCGCCGCGCAGCCTGAGGCCGGCTTTTGCGGCAGCGCCATTCACGCGCACGCCGCCCTGCTCGAGGAGCAGTTGCACGCGCGACCGGCTCACGTCCGCACCCGGCGCGCTCAGGCATTGGACGAGAAACCGATCGAGCCTGCGTCCCCGCGCCTCCGCCGGCGCCGTGAATGTGCGCTCTTCACTCAATCTCCGGCTCCGCTGGCTTCCGCTCCACTGGCTGCCGCTCCACTGGCTCCTGCTCCACGCGAAAATGGACGCCCCATCCGCGGCGCGCCTTTGATTTTGCGCCGAGGGCGGGAGGCGCGAAACTCACGCCGGCCGCGCCTTTGGTTCCCGCAGCACTGCCGCTCCCGCCAGCACCAGCAGCAAGGCCGCAATCTGCGGCGCATCGAGCGCCCCGTGCAGCAACAAGCCGCGGCCTTCAGGGTCGCGCCAGATCTCCGTCAGGTAGATCGCCGCGCCCGCGCCCATCAAGAACAGCCCGGCCACATCGCCCATGCGCCGCTGCCGGGGCAGCCAGAGGAAAAGGAACGCGGCAAGGAGAAAATAAGCGAGCGCCGCGTAGGCCTGCACCGGATGCACGGGTACTCCCAGGGGCGTGCCGCTCCAGAGCGCGGCCTGCGGGCTCCAGTACGTGACGGCCCACTTGAGTTGCGGCCCGGCCGGCAAGCCGTATCCCGAGCCCGCGAGCAAGGCGCCGAGCTGTTCGAAGGCCAGCCCCAAAGCCAGCGGGGCGGCAAGCGCATCGGCGGTGGCGCGCAGCGGCAACCTGTAGCGGCGGGCGTACCAGCCGGCAACGGCCAATCCCCCGGCCGCACCCGTGACCGCGAGCAAGGGATGATGCACCATGGCCAGGCGCAGCACCCAAGCGGGATGCCCGCGCAGCGCGCTCCAGTTTGCGGCCACCAGCAGCAGCCGCTCCGCGGCCAGGGCCGCGCACAGGGAAACCACGCACAGATTCCACACATGCGCCGGGTGCACGCCCGCAACGCGCGCGGTGTACTGGGCGGAGAGCAGCGCCAGCAGCGCGCCCGCGGCCGCCATCACGCCGTACGACGGAATGAGAATGGACGCGATGTGAAAGAGAACCGGATGCACTTAAATCAAGGATACGCGAGGCGCCGCGTGCATCCCGGCGCGGAAGAAGACCGCGCGGAAGAAGTAGAAACCCGACCCGCTGGGCCGTGGGCAATGCGCCGGTGAACCCGTCCTAGGACGGTGGAGCTCCCCGCGGTTCATTAGGCATTCCGGACTGGCGGACACGGCACACAGAACCGATATTCGAGTCGAGCCCCTGTTCAATGAATGTAGGTTCAACCGGCGTTGACCACCCACCTGCTTTGCAGGCCGGTTTTCTATTGCGGATGGTAGGGGTATCGGGGACAAATTGCAAGTCTTGTCGAAAACCACCGTAATGTGCTAGGTTCCTGCGCGCTGTTTCGCTCAGATCGGGAAGAGCCCCAGGCTATTCTCCTTCTACCAGAGCCTGGACGGGTGTCCTTGCATAGGCTTGAGCCGATGGCGAGGCCTCTGGCGCAGACGGCGAGGTCCAGTTGTTGAGCAGCACCACATCGGACGGTTGGATCGGGGTCCTTGGGGACGGCTGAGCGGAAGGCGAGGGCGGCGAGGTCCAGTTGTTGAGCCGCACGGGCTGCACGCTGGGAAGTCTCTCCAGCGCGGGGAGGTTGCTGCGCACCTGCGGCGAGCCGGCCGGCGTATTGACGGCGGGAACGGGAACCGACGCGGTCGCCGACGCCGGGGCGGACGCCCGGCCGTAAAGTGACTTGGCATTGTCGAAGGGCACAACCTGATTCCTTTTAAAAAGGGATGGGCGCTCCACGGCGCCTTTGGGCGCGCCAGACCCCGCAGCGATGACCTCGCCCGTAAAATCGCCCCCGACAAGCGCCGATGGTTTCGGGGAAATCCCCGGCGGCGGCGACGGCTCTCCCGTGCGAACCTCTATTGGCGAGTCTTTCAGGAAATCGGTGGCGACTTGTTTGACACCCGCGACTTTCGCGGGCGGCAGGCTAAGCCCGCCAAGGCTCGCAGCCACCGCATCCGGGTCGCAGGTGGCCAGGACGTAAGCTCCTACCTCGGGGCAGGCTTCCGCTGCCTGGAAATAATCTGCCGAGTCCGTGCTGCCGTTAGCACGGGAAAGGAACGCGTTGGCCTGTTGCATGGACTGATATTTTTCCCATAGATTCTCCACCGCCTTCTTCTTTTCCAACCCAAGCTTGAGGGCGCCGATGACCGCTGTGGCAGGCGCGGCAGCCACCGTCGCCGACAGAGCCGCATTGGTAACGGCGCCCAAGACGTCCCCAGCAGCGAGCGTGCGTTTATCGTTCTCCTGTTTCTTGAGAGCACGCGCCAGGCTGAGGGAGCATAGCTTCAGGTCGTCGCTGATCGAAGGGAAGGCCTCTTTCAGTTTCTCCACGTCCTTGTGAATCCCCACCGCCTGGGCACCTTTGTAAATTGCCGACGTAGCGCCCGCCACGGCTCCGGCACCCGGTATCGAGGCCGCCCCCCCTGATGCCGCGATGTCCAGCAACTGCCCCTTGGCGATTTTGACGAACTCGCTGACCGCCGCTGCTCCTGCCTCTGCTTTGGTCGGCAGAGCTTCCTCGACGATCTTGCGAAGCGGCGCGTCGCTCGCCGAGCTGTCGTTGCCGTGCGGCGCATCCTTCCAAACAACCATTTTCTTGCTGAGAATTTGGGGAGGATTCTGTCCCGCACCCAGCGGCGCAACCTTCGCGCGTGCACGGGGATTGAAACGTTCGCGGATTTGACTCCAAAACCCAGGAGTAGAGCTCATCGTTGTCTCCTTTTGTGGATTTTGCCGGGGGGAAGAGCAGCGGCCTCAGTATCGGCGCGCACAACCGCCCTGTCAACCGCGAAGACCGCGGCGTGGCCCGCATAATGGCACACCGCGGTGCGCACCGGAACGGGAACGCGGGTTCAGCTGCCCGCTCCCGCCGTCTTTTGAGCCGCCGCCGGCGCAGCCTTTTCGTTCTGTGCTTCCACCGCGCGCGCAATCAGCTTCTTCAGCTTGCCTTCGATGTCGGCATCGCCCACGTGCTGGTCTTCAAGCACGCCGTCCGCATCGATGGTGAAGGTGGCGGGAATGGCGCGCACGCCGAAGAGCGTGGCCAGGCGCCCGTTGAATCCGCCATCGCGGTATTGCAGCCAGGTCATCCCGTTTTTGGCCACGAAGTCCCGCCATTTCTTTTCGTCGTCGTCAAGGCTCACGCTGAGCACCACCAGCGGCTGCCCCTCGAAGCGGCGGGCAATCTCGCGGATATGGGGCAACGCCTCGCGGCAGGGGCCGCACCAGGTGGCCCAGAAATCGATCAGCACCACCTTGCCTTCCAGGCCGTCAAGAGAGATTTGCCGGCCGTCGAGCGTGGTCACGGCAAACGGCGGAGCCATCCGCGCCCGCGCGAGATCCGGGTTTCTCGCGTAGAGAGCCGCGCGCTGGCGCAGGTCCGCATCGGACTTGTCGTCTTTTGCAAAATCGGTGAATTCCGCGCGGGCCGCATCATCCTGGTGAAGATGCGCGAGGGAGACGCCCATGCCGTAATGCGCGGCCGCAGCCGAGGGATCGAGCGCGAGCGCAGACTTGAACTCGTCACAGCTCGCGCTGAAGCACTTATCCTTTTTCCCGGCCACGCCCTCGTCCTGCAGCGCCATGGCCAGGTCGAAATGGAGCTCCGCGCGTTGTGCATCGCTCGCGACCAACGGCAGCCCGTCGCGCGACGCTTCCTCGGCCTTGGCATAATCGCCCAGTCCCATCGCCAGGTCGTAAGCGCGCTTCAGGCACTCGGCGCAATGCCCGCCGTCCTGCTTGCTGGCTTTGAGAAACGTATCCAGGGCGATGGCCCTCGCGCCCTGGTGCTGCCACGCGATTGCGGAGTTGAAGGTCTTGCGCGCCTTCGCGTCGCTGGGACCCGCAGGGCCGCTCTGCCGGGCGTTTACCGACTCCTGGGCAAAAACTCCCCTCGCCGGCAGGGAGACGAAGATTGCCGCCGCAAGGCACGCGGAGAGAATGAAGCCGGAGCAGCGGAGCATGGCCGCCTCTCCTTTCGCCACTCGGCAGGGATTTCCCGTTTGCCAGAAATGTTAGCACCAGGCGGAATCTGGAGCGACGATTCTCAGGTTGCGCTCAAAGACACACGCCGGCCGGGTGCGCGCACCCTTGCACAAAGATGCTGCCCGGGCGGCGGCGGAAACAGGGAGGGCTCAAAAGCTGTAATACACGCCCGCCATCGGCTCCGCAGAATGGGTGAATTGTCCTGTGGGCTCATTGAAGGAGGAAAGATTGGGCGCCTTGTAGATGTTGTCGCGGAACTGCACGCGCAAGCCGATGTGCCCAAGCGCCGCCCAATCCAGCCCGCCGCCGAAGATATAGGCCGGGCGCACCACCGTATTCACTTCATATTTGGAGTTGTCAGGCGAGCTGATGAAGAACCCCAGGCCGCCCACGGCAAACGGCCGCAGGCGCCCGATCTTCTTCGAGACCACGTAGTCCAGACCCACCTCGCTGGCCTTCACTTTTAACGGAGGAATCGTGAAGCAGTCGTAATAGGTGGCACAGTTCGCAGCCGGGGCGATGGTCTGATTGGCCGGATTGTAGGAATAGGTGAATTCTCCGCCCAGGAACGGCTTGTCAATGAAGCGCACTTCGAGCATGCCGCCGGCCGAGTTGGTGGTGGTCTGCACGGTGCCGTTGCCGGCGGTGGACTTGTTCAAGGCCTCGTAAAAGCTCCCGCCGATGGAGAATTCCGCCTCGTCTGCGGCTTTTGCCTGCGCCGGGGTTGCGGGATTGGTCTGTGCCTGGCCGTCTGCACTCGTCTGCGCTGGGCAGGCCGCGCCCAGCGCGGCAACTGCAACCACAAAAAGAACGGCCTGCATCCACTTCATTCGCATCCTCATCTCCGTAATCAGTTTTTTCCTCAGTTCAGGTCCTCATGCGAAGGCTTTTTGCCCCGGAGCCCTCCCGGGCATCAGCCGGACCCTGGCCCTCTGGAGAAGGCGACAGCGCATCGGGACAAATCTGGTTCCTTCAGCATGATACATTCGCCGGCTGAGTGGTCATCCTGCGCGGAGGGACGGCACTGCCATAGACGCAGCCGCGGCCCCGTGGTTTGCGCATCACGCTTGCTGCCCGGTCTCCGGCAAGCCCCTTCGCCGGGCGATGTGCCCGGCGCAGCGAGCGAAATTTTGCGGCTCCCCGGGGATTTGGCTCCGGCCGGACAACCCAACCTTGCCTTTCTTCATCCAAGCATTCACGTCTGGCCTTTGGGATCCCGCGAAGCGAACGCGAATCAAAACGGGGTGGGATGGCCGGCGCTCCGCAATCAGGTGGGCTCTCCAGTTCGATTCTCCAGGTTGATTTTCCGGGTTGACTCTCCAGGTTGACTCTCCAGGTTGACTCTCCGGGAAGGGCCGCGCGCCTCTCGCAAGAGGGGCAAGGCGGCCCGCATATTTTGCGTTCCCTCCCCAGCACTGCTCGAGTGGAGCGCAGGGCGTAATGGCAAAACCATGGCGCCCTGCGCCCTTTTTTTGCGCGGCCCGGAGTGCGAACAGGGGCGAATGCAAAGAGGGAAGCGAGAGCCGGATCGTGAAGCCAGTCCGGAAGCCAGTCGGGGAGCCAATGCTGAAGCAAACCGACGGCCGGGCTGCTTGCGCCGATGAATCTGCTTGCGCCCCTGTTGGCAGCGGTTCCGCTGTTGCTCGCCGCGGGGCAGCGACGCGCGTCTTCCCCAAAACTTCGCGCCGGATGAGAGAATGGAAGCAGCATCCGGTTCAATCTTGAAATGGGGCCCGGAGCGGAAGAAACTCCCAATCATGCTGCGCGTTCTGTCCACGCATCTTTTTTTGAACCATCGCCTGCACCCCGGCCTGCTGGAGATTGCCGGCCGCGCGGGCGCGCAGGCGGTGGAGATCTTCGCCGCCCGCCAGCACTTCGACTACACCAGCCGCGAGCACGTGGCCGAGCTGGCGGAGTGGTTTGCCTCCGAGCCGCTCACGCCCTT
>DATJRT010000079.1:0-10399 GCA_035504495.1 Occallatibacter sp. | reverse complement strand
ATCACTAAAGCTCGATGTAGTCGGCTCAAAGTGCTGAAATTAGGCAACTTATGTGTCGGACAGAGAGTCGTCCGGCACGGTTCGGGCACGAATCCTCCGGTCCCTAAGATCGGGATTGGGAAAAGCTTGGCGCTTTGTTAGAGCGGTTGCCGCCGTTCAGGCGAGCGTCTCGGCTCCATTTGTGGCCGCCCCGGGTAGAGATAACCGGGCCGATGATTCATTTCAGCGTGCCAAGCAGTCGTGAGGGACGCTGCCGTAGAGCTCGTCGTCACTGCGGATTTGTCGAAGCGGCAAGTCCGCGGTATTTGAGCATGGGCTCAACGCTCGGTTCGGCTCCGAGCCACGCCTTGTACATTACCGCGAGGTCTTCGCTGTTTCCGCGCGAGAGAATCATCTGGCGAAAGCGGTCGCCGTTGGCGCGAGTGAGGCCTCCGTGGGCGGCGAACCATTCGTAGGCATCGTCGTCAAGCATCTCGGCCCACAGGTAGGCGTAGTAGCCGGCGGCATATCCGTTCTGCCAGATGTGAGAGAAGTAGCTGGAGCGGTAGCGCGGCGGAACGTCGTGGAGGGCGATGTGTTTCTTTTCGAGGGCCTGTTTCTCGAAGGCGTCGACGTCTTCGAGGGGCGAGCCGGGAGGCAGCGTGTGCCACTGCATGTCGAGCTGGGCAGCGGCGAGGAGTTCGGTGAGGGCGTATCCCTGATTAAATGTGCGGGCCTTTTCGATCTTCGCGGCGAGGTCGGCGGGCATGGGCTGGCCGGTCTTGTAGTGCTTCGCGTAGTGCTGGAAGATGGCCGGATAGCTGGCCCAGTGCTCGTTGAACTGCGACGGGAACTCGACGAAATCGCGGGCGACTGAGGTTCCGGACAGAGTCGGATATTCGAGGTTCGAGAAGATGCCGTGAAGCGCATGGCCGAACTCGTGGAACATGGTGATGACATCGGTAAAGGTAATGAGCGCGGGCTCGCCCGGGGCAGGCTTGGGCAGGTTGGCCACGTTGTAGACGACGGGGAGCGTGTCCAGCAGCCGGGACTGCGGCACGAACTCGCTCATCCAGGCGCCGCCATTCTTGTTATCCCGCTTGAAGTAGTCGCAGTAGAAGAGCGCCAGCGGCTTTCCGTCCGCGTCGAAGACCTCGAAAACGCGCACGTCGGGCTGGTAGACGGGGATGTCGTGGCGCTCCTTGAAGGTCAGGCCGTAGAGCTGGTGCGCGGCGTAGAAGACGCCATTTTGCAGCACGTTGTTCAGCTCGAAGTAGGGCTTGATCTCCGATTCGTCCAGGTCGTATTTGGCTTTGCGCACCTGTTCGGAGTAAAACTCCCAGTCCCAGGGCTCGAGCGTGAAACCGCCGTGCTGCGCGTCGATGAGCGCCTGGATCTCTTTGGCTTCGCTTGCCGCCTTGGCCGTAGCCGCGGGCACCAGCGCGTTGACGAAGTCGAGCGCCGCCTCCGGGGTCTTGGCCATCTGGTCCGTAAGCTCCCACGCGGCGTAATTGGGATAGCCCAGCAGCGCCGCCTTCTGCGCGCGCAACTGCGCCAGGCGGGCGATGGTCGAGCGGGTGTCGTTCGCGTCGCCGCGTTCGGCGCGGTTCCATGAGTTCTCGAAAATGGCCTGGCGCGTGGCGCGATCGGTAAGCGTGGCCAGGTCGGGCTGCTGGGTGGTGTTCTGCAGCGGAATGAGCCAACCCCTCGGATCGCCCGCGGCGGAAGACGTGCGTGCCTGCGCGGCCTGCGCGGCCGCGGCCATCTGCGCGCCGCTGAGTCCCGCCAGCGCCGAGGAATCGGTCGTCGTGAAGGCGCCGTCCTTGGTGGCGGCCAGCAGTTTGGTCATGAAGGTGTTCTCGAGCGACGAGTCCTCTTCATTGATCTTCTTCAGCTTTTCCTTGTCGGCTTCCGGCAGGTTGGCGCCAAAGCGGACGAACTCCATATAGTCCCACTCCACCAGCTTCAGCGATTCGGGATCGAGATGGAGCGAGGCCCGCTGCTCATACACCGCCTTCACGCGCGCAAAAAGCTTGGCGTTCAGGTAGACCGCATCCTGCGCGGCCGCCAGGCGCGGGGCTTCGTAGTCCTCCACTTTCTGGAGCTCGTCATCGGTATTGGCCGCGGTGACGCAGTTGAACACGAGCTGGACGCGGTTGAGCAACTGCCCTGATTTTTCCAGAGCGACGAGGGTGTTCTCAAAAGTGGGCGCAGCGGGATTGTCGGCAATGGCGTCGATCTCCTGCTGGAGCTGGTCGATGCCCGCGTCCATGGCGGGCTGGTAGTCGCTGTCCTTGATCTTGTCGAAGGGTGGCGCCTGGAAGGGCAAGGTGCTGGGCGCGTAAAAGGGATTGGACGGACCAAAGGCGGCGCTGGCGGCGGGGGTCTGCGCGGCAAGAGCGCAGGCAGAAAGTACGCACAGGGCGGCCAGCATGCGCGCGCTGCCGATGCGGATAAAAAGGGGATGGCTCATGGATTCGATGCTTCTCCTCGGTGCAAATTCCTCCTTGATTGTATGAGAATGCGCCCGCGGCGAAACAGGGTTGTGACCAACGCAGGCGGGCGCGCTTCCGCTGGAAGGTGGTTCCCGCGGCGGCGGCAATGTGGCATGCTCAGAATGGATCGTCCGCCAGCATGGAACCCATCACCCACTTCCTCACCGGCGCGTGCATCGGGCGCGCGGGATTCAACCGCAAGACGGCGTACGCCACCCTGGCCGCGGTACTGGCCGCTGAGGCCGCGGACCTCGACATTCTGTGGGGATTTGCGGGGCCGGTGGAGGAGCTGAAGCACCATCGCGGCATCACCCACACGTTCATCGCCGCGCCGGTAGTGGCCGGCGTGATCGTGGGCGCGGTTTGGCTGCTGAGCCGGTGGGCGAGGGCGAACAAGGATCGGCGAAAACCCGCGGCGCAGGAACCTTCCCACCCCATGCGCCGAAAGACTGACCACAGGGAGCCGGACACGCCGCCGCCTGAGCCGGCGCCCGCGTCGCGGGCCGTACAGCCGGTACGCTGGGGTTGGCTCTATCTCACCGCGCTGGTCGCCGCCCTGAGCCACCTGATGCTCGACTGGACCAACAACTACGGGGTGCGGCCGTTTTTTCCCTTCAATCCGCGCTGGTATGCGGGCAGCTTCGTTTTTATCGCCGAGCCGGTGCTCTGGGCCTTGCTTTTGCTGGCTCTGTTCGTGCCCTGGGTGCTGGGCCTGGCCGATCGCGAGATGGGCGCAAAGAAGACGCCGTTTCGCGGGCGGGGATGGGCCATCTTCGCCCTTGCGGGGATGGTTGCCCTGTGGGCCTGGCGCTGGTACGAGCATGCGCAGGGGATGGCGCTGGTCGAAAACGCGCAGGTGGCTTCGGAACCGGTGACGCGCTTGGCGCTGGAGCCGTACATGGTGAATCCCTACCATTGGCACGCGATCCTCGAGACCAATGATTTTTACCAGACCGCCGAGGTAAATACGTGGACCGGCGAAATTGAGAGCGACCCCGAAAAGGACGTGATGTACAAGCCGGCCGATACCCCCGCCGTGGAAGCAGCGAAGCAGACCTTTCTCGGCCGTGTGTACCTGGATTGGGGCTCCTGGGCGGTGGTGCGCGATCTGGGTCCTGAGCCGGTAAAGGGGATGGCACCGCCCGATCTGCCGCCGGACCGCCATTGGACAACGGTCGAGTTCTCTGACCTGCGCTTCGATTACCGGTTCTTGCCTTCGCAGGATCCGGCCGCAGGGAGCCCGCTGAGCGGATGGGTCTACATCGTAGACGGCCGGGACGATGCCGGAGAGGCCATGGCCGGGCGCGAGCAGCGGTAAACCGCAGGTGGATGGAAGGGGAGCCGGTATAATTTGCGCAGGATCAAAATGTTTTTTCCGGCATGAATAGTTTTCATTGACCCCCGACCCGGTCAAACGCAGAATGAAGAGAGCACCGAAGGCTTAAGACGGGGATTTCCGCTGTCCGGGCGGTCGGGTAATTCGAAGAGAACGAGGTTCTGCATGATCGCGTATCTGCTGCTGCTGCTTGCGGTTTTGAGCCGTGTGTTTGTGTTGCCGCACCCCGAATGGATGAACTTCACCGCCGTGGGCGCGGCCCTGCTTTACTTCGGCGCGCGCCGGCCTTGGCGGGAGATGGTCACGCCCCTTGCGGTGCTCATTGCCACCGACTACTGCCTGACCGTCTACGCCTATCATTACCCGTTTCATTGGCAGGGCTATGTCACCACCTGGATCTGGTACGCGGCCGCCATGGCGCTGGGATGGATCCTGCTGAGCGGGAAGGTCACCTGGCTGCGCGGTGGGTCCGCGGCGCTGCTCGGGCCAACCTCGTTCTTCGTGGTTTCGAACTACGCCGTCTGGGCCGGGACCGGCATGTATCCCCATACGCTGGCCGGACTCGGGGCCTGCTACGCGGCGGCCATTCCCTTCTACCGCAACGATCTGGCGTCGACGGCAATCCTGCTCGCGGTGGCGTTCGGCGCGCCGGCGCTGGTGCGCCAGATGCGTGCTCATCGGGCGCAGGCCGGGCGGATGGAGACCGCGCCGGTGCGCAAGTAACGAATTCCCTGGCCTCGGAAGCCGCCGCCCGGCACGCGGCTGCTTCAGCAGAAAGGAGGGACGATGGCAGCTACAACGCAGGCAGCGCACGTGCCCCTCGAAGTCTACCTGAGCACCTCCTACGAGCCGGATGCCGAGTACGTAAACGGCGCGGTCGAGGAGAGGCCCATGGGTGAATACGACCATTCTTCCTGGCAGCACGCATTGGAGCTCTGGTTCGCGCAACACGGTCCGGAGTGGGGCGTAAAGGTCCGGCCCGAGCTGCGGGTCCAGGTCTCCACCGGCAACCTCCGCGTACCGGACGTGACCGTGCTCGACCGGAATCTGCCCATTGAGCAAGTGATTACCCGCCCGCCCATCGCCGTCTTCGAAATTCTCTCGCCGGAGGACACGGTCAACCGTCTGCTGGCCAAGCTGGACGATTACGGGAAGATGGGCATCCGCACGATCCTTGTCATCGATCCCAAAGAGGGGCGCCATCTGCGTTACGCCAACGGAGCCCTCGAACCGCTGCCGGCGGAGCCCTTTGCGTTTCCCCCAAGCGCGTGCCGGTTCGATCTCGCGGAGATAGAAAAGCTCCTGGATTAAGCGGCAGCCTCAGCCCTGAAGCCGCTTGTTCGCGCGCTTCCAGCGCATCCACCACCACGTAAATCCAGCCGCGGCCAGCACGCCGACGATGACGGCCGCCGCCACGGCGTGGTGCGCCACCACCTCCGCCGCGCCGGGCCCTAGTTTGATCACCAGCAGCGCCAGCACAGACCAGCGGATGGCCCGGCCCGCGAAGACCGCCAGAAGAAAGTAGGGGATGCGCATCTCGAATACGCCCGAGGCGAAGATGAAAACCTTCCACGGCGCCGGAGGAGGCAGCATCGAGGGGATCATGACGGCCAGGAATTCCTGGCGCTCGAAGCGGTCGCGGATGGCCTCAAAGCGTTCGCGGTTGATGCGCTTGAGCAGAAACAGTTCGCCGCCGGCGCGTCCCAGGGCGTAAGGCAGCAAACCGCCGATGGCCGAGCCCGCCGCGGCCAGAACCACATAGGCCCAGAAATGCGCTTTGTCGTTCCAGATGGCGACGGCCAGAAAGGCATCGATGGGAACGGGGATGGACGAAGAATCGAGGACCGCAATGGCGCCCGCCCCCCAGAATCCCAGCTTGACCAGCGCGGGCAGAAGAACGAGCTTCCAATACGCCGCAACATGCAGAAAAAATTGCTTCAAGCCGCGTCCCCTTCCGGCGCCTCAACCGTCCATTCAATCAGACTCATTGTACGAGCCACGGCATTGCCCACAATTTTTGAGAGGGATGAGAGAATAGACAGGAAGGATGCCGATACGGAGCCGGCGCGGCGAGCGTTCCCCAGAGGCTCCTGAAGAAACGAATGCCCACCCGCATAGCGCCAGTTGACGTAAACGAGCCCGCAAACGGACCCGGGAGCCCGGCCGGGACGGATTCCGAGGCAGGCCGCGAAGTCGCCGTGGCCGAGGAGATCCCTGCCTCCACCGGCAACGGCGTCGGCGGCAGCGGGACCGTGGTGCGCGGCTCGCGCTGGATCGACTATGAGACCCACGAGTTACTGGAGCTGATCGGCGAGCTCGAGGATGAGCGGCGCTGGGCGCGCCTGCGCGAAGGCGTTCTCTGGGCCATCCTCATTCACATTGCGCTGCTGTTCGCTCTTTTCCTCATCCCCAGATACGTTCTTAAGATGCGTCCGGTCATCGCCACCAATAGTATCCAGGACAACAAGGAATTTACTTACCTCGATACGCCGTTTGTGCCCCGGCCCAGGCCGGTCAAGCCTCTGCTCCATCAACCTCAGATCGACAAACAAACGCTGGAGGAGCTGAAGCGGGAGAGCGAAGCGCAGCAGGCTCCCGCGCCTCCGCCTCCGCCGCAGCAGCAGGCGCCGGTCGAGCCCAAGCCGCAGCCCGCGCAGCCCATTCCGCCCAATCCGCAGTCGCAATCGCAGATTGAGGCGCCGCGCCCGGCTGCCGTTCCCGCGCGGCCCAACTTTGCCATGGATAACGGGAATCCCGCCGACCAGTTGCAGCGCGACATGCAGAACGCGATGCGCAGCCGGGGCAGCGAATCGGCCCAGGTTCCCATGGGCGGCGGTTTGCCCATGCATCCGGGCGCGGGCACCGGGGGCGTACAGATTCTCTCCCCCACGAACGGCGTGGACTTCAGCTCCTGGCTGGCCGCCTGGTACTACGAGACCAAGCGCACCTGGGATCCGTTGATTCCCGATGAGGCCAATCCCCCCATCAGCAAGCAGGGGCAGGTGATGATCCGCTTCAAGGTGCTGCCCAACGGACGCCTGATGGATGGAAGCGTGGTGCTCGAAGGCCGCTCCGGCGACGTAGCTCTCGATCGCGCTGCCTGGGGCGCGCTCACGGGATCCAGCTATCCGCCTCTGCCCAGGGAGTTCCACGGACCGTACATTGAGCTGCGGGCGTGGTTTCTCTATAACATGGAACCGCCGCAATGAGCACCAGGCTCGACTGAAGCCGGCAGGAATCCAAGCTCCAGATTGCGCGCAAGTCCTGCCTTCCCCTTGATTGCAACCCAAAGCCGTCTACGGGACGCCAATCATCCCGCATCGAATCACAGGGATGGCCTTCGGGGCCGTGAGGTGTGCGGGTTCACCGCGTTTATCATGGTGGAGAGGGCCTTTTTCGCAGCGCCTGAGGAGAAGGAATGATCCCGGAGCCAAAACGGATCGACCTTTCGTTTCAATGGCTTTCGTTTCAATCGCTTTCGCCGTATTTGAGACGGGAACCGGTGACCGTGGCCCTGCTCACCGGTTTGACGATCGTGCTTTTTCTCGCCGTGGGCGGGTTATCGCGCCTCTATCACGCGCAGCAGGCGTCGCTTGCCGTGCGCTGGGCCGGCCGCGGCGTCGACGACCTCAATGCGGACCACTACAAAGTGGCCATCACCGATTTTCGTACCGCGCTCCTCTACGACCGCGATAACGGAGCCTATCAGTTGAGCCTGGCGCAGGCGCTCCTGGGCCTGGGGCGGACCGACGAAGCCTACGCCTACCTCATCAACCTCTGGGGACGCCAGCCGGAGAACGGCGTGGTGAACCTGGAGCTGGCGCGGATCGCAGTGAGCAAGGGCGAGACCGATCGCGCGCTGCGCTTTTACCACAACGCAATTTACGCCACCTGGCCGGGCGATCAGGAGATCGAGCGCCGCAAGGCGCGCCTGGAGCTGATCGATTACCTGTTGCGCATCGACGCGCGCACGCAGGCCGAATCCGAACTGATTGCACTCGAGGCCAACGTAGGCGAAAACGCCGCCCAGCAGGCGCTCCTCGGTGACCTGTTCCTGCGTGTCGGCGATGACGGCCGCGCCCTGGCTGCCTTTCGCGCCAGCCTCAAGCTGGAGAAGAAAAACCCCGCGGCCGAGGCCGGCGCCGGCAGGGCCGCGTTCGAAATGGGCCAGTACGCTGAGGCCGAGCACTTCCTCGAGGAAGCCGTGGCGGCAGCGCCCGCCGACGCATCCAGCGCGGAGCTGCTCAAAACCACGGAGGCCGCGATCCGGATGGATCCCTTCCGGCCGCAGATTCCCGATCGCGAGCGCGGCCAGATCGTGATGGACGCGTTCGCCACGGCGGGCGACCGGCTGAAGACATGCCAGGCCGGCGCCGCCTCCGCGCCCATGCCCGGAAAGAAACCCGCTGCGGGTTCGCCCATCGCCGCGTGGCAGCAGCTTGCCGGCCAGTGGGCCGCTTTGAAGCCGCAGGTCACCGAGAAGGCTCTGCGCGACAATCCCGACCTTGTAAACACGGCCATGAACCTGGCTTTCGCCATCGAGCACGCCGCCGGCGCAACCTGCGGGCCGGCCACGGGCGCCGATCAGGCGCTGTTGCTGATCGCCGGCCAGCACCAGGAAAACTGAATTCGAGAACTGACATCGAAAACTGAATTCGATAACTGAACTCGAAAAACTGACATCGAAAGCTGACCCCGAAAACTGGAGAACTGAACTGAACCCGCCATTCCACTCGCAGCCACGAATTTCGATCGAAGAGGGGGCGACCACCCGCACCGATTCTGCGCCGCTCGCCCCGTCCTCCGCGCCGTCGCCGGCCTCGGCAGTTGAACTGGGAGCCGGGAGTGCGCCCGGCGCGGCCACGGTCCTTCATTCGCTCTTCCGCGAGGACCGTTTCTTCCTCATCCTTTCCGTCTTTATCGGCATTTTCGCCGGCCTGGCCGTGGTCTGCTTCCGCTTCGCCATCGACTGGTGCCGGATTTATCTTCTCGGCTCCGGCGCCGAGCTCAATCCCTGGCGGCTGATTCTGGCGCCCACGCTCGCCGGCTTGGTGATCGCTGTCCTCGTCATCCGCTTCTTTCCCCTCTCGCGCGGCAGCGGCGTCAACCAGACCAAGGCGGCGCTTTACATTTACAACGGCTATATTCCCCTGCGCACGGCCGTAGGCAAATTCATCACTTCGGCGCTGGCCATCGGGTCAGGCCACTCGCTGGGCCCGGAAGACCCCTCCTTGCAGATCGGCGCATGCCTGGCTTCGGCGCTGGGCAGGCGCATGCGCCTCAAGCGCGATCACATGCGCCTGCTGGCGCCGGTGGGCGCGGCGGCCGGCCTCGCAGCCGCGTTCAACGCCCCCATCTCCGCGGTGCTGTTCGTTATCGAGGAAGTCATCGGCCGCTGGACCGCGGGCATTCTCGGGTCGGTCGTGCTTTCCGCGGTGTCCAGCGTCGTGGTGATGCGCTGGTTTCTCGGCTCCGAGCCGCTCTTCCGCATTCCGCCGGTTGAGCTGCGCCGGCCCTCCGAGCTGATTGCCTACGCCATCCTCGGCATTGTCGGCGGGCTGGCTTCAGTGGCCTTCGCCAGCGGAATCTCCACCCTGCGGCCCCTGTGCCACAAGCTGCGGCCGTGGACGCAGTATGCGCAGCCGGCCCTCGCCGGCTTGCTCACCGGGATTATCGCCGTGCTCGGCGCGCCCCAGGTGATGGGCGCCGGCTACGAGTACATCGATGAGGCCATGCACGGGCAGTTCACCTGGCAGTTCCTGGCCATCCTGGCGCTGCTCAAGATCGTGGCCACCATGCTCTCCTTCGTGAGCGGCACCCCGGGCGGCATGTTCGCGCCCACGCTGTTCATCGGCGCCATGCTGGGCGCGGCGGTGGGCGGTGCGGAGCACGCGCTGCTGCCCCATCTGGCATGGTCGCCCGGCACCTACGCGCTGGTGGGCATGGGCGTGCTCTTCGCCGGCTTCCTGCGCGCGCCCATGACCTCCGTCTTCATGGTGCTGGAGGTAAGCGGAAATTACTCCATCATCGTGCCCGTGATCGTGGCCAACACCGTGGCCTATGTCATCTCGCGCACCTTTCAGCCCGTGGCCATCTTCGACACCCTCAGCCGCCAGGACGGGCTGGAGCTGCCCTCGATGGAAGAGCAGCGGGAAGAGAGCATCCTGCGCGTGGAAGACGCCATGCGCCCGCCGGCCAAGCTGGTGCTCGACGCCGGAGATGCCGTGGAGCGCGCGGCCAAGCTGGCCGACCAGGAAGAAGCCGACGACGTGCTGCTGGTGCGCCTCAAGCCCAGCGGATGGAGCAGCGTCACCCGCGAGGAGTTGAAAACGCTGGTCGAACAGGGCAAGGGCAGCCAGGCGCTCGAATCGATCCTGGCCGGCGGCGGGCAGATTCCCTACCTGCACCCGGACCATCCCCTCGATATGGCGCTGCGCTATGTGGACCGCTGGCCGCTGGTGCCGGTGGTCAACCGCGCCAACCTGCGCGAGCTGGACGGGGTCATCTCCCAGCACGACGTGCTCGATCGCTACCGCGATTTTGGCGGGGAGTGAGTGAAGGCCGCGTGGCGCTCCGCATGACCAAAGGC
>DATJRT010000078.1:0-12203 GCA_035504495.1 Occallatibacter sp. | reverse complement strand
GCGGTTGAGTTTAGCAGCGAGACAACCCCGCTGGTTGTCTGCTTGCCGGAACCCGACAGAGGGATCGTTTGTGGGCTGTTGCGGGCGTTGTCTGTGATCTCGAGGAGTGCGGATCGCGTGCCTTTGGCGGACGGCACGAAGGAAACGGTAATCGAGCAGGTTTGCTTCGGGTTCAGCGTAACGGCCGCGCACGTATCCGTTTCCCTGAAGTCTCCAGGATTTGTGCCGACGACTGACACATTTTGGATCGAAAGAGCCGTGCCGCCCACACTCGTCAGTGTGATGGTTTCGCCGCTGCTGCTCTTGCCCACGTTCACCTCTCCGAAATTGAGACTACCCGCGCTGAATCGGCCCACGGGGTCGATCACGGTCGCGGTCAGAGGAACGGCCTGCGGGCTGCCGGCGGCATTGTCATAGATCTCGAGCTTGGCCGTCTGCTGGTTGTAGAAGGGACCGGCGAGGAAGGTGACGGTCATGATGCAACTCTTGCCCACGGCCAGGGACTTAGGGCAGAGGTTGAAGGTGATGAACTCGCTGGAGTCGCCGCCCGAAACGATAGCGATGCGCGGATCGCTGATCGACATGGCGATGTTGCCGGTATTCGTAATCGTCACCGTCTTTGTGACAATACTGCCGAGATAGAGAGTCCCGAAGTCGATCCGAGTGGGAGAAATGCTGGCAACGGGCGCCCTGGCCGAGTTCACCGTAACAGAGATCGAGGTCGTGGTTCCGAGGTAGTCGTTGGTATCTGCGGGCGTAAAGCTTACGCTTTGGAGACCGGTCGCGGTTGGCGCCGTGGATGGAGTGGTGAATGCGAAGGCGCCCGACACCGTCGCATTGGTGATCGTCGAGACAGCCGTACCGCCCGAGATTGTGGAGGAAGCAAGCGTCTGGCCTGAGGTGATCGGCGATGCCGTGGGTGCAATCGACACCATCGTGGGTGCCTTGTTGACCAGCACGCTGACCATGCCGGTCACCGGCGCGTACTCAGTGGTGCTCGTAGGCGTGAAGGTCACGCTTTCAGACTGCGTTCCGGCCGCCGGTACCATACTGGACGTCGTAAAGCTGAAGGTGCCGGGGACGTTTGTGTTGTTGAAGGTTGCCGAACCGTCGGTCAGCATGGAATCCGACAGCGGCTGCCCATAGGTGATGGCCGAGGCCGTCGGCCAGGTGATCGTGGCAGTGGCCGTGCCCACGTTGAAGCCGGCGCTCTGCGCAGAAGCGCTGGGAGGAGTCACAGCCGAGGAATTCAGGGGCAGCGTCGCCATGAGCGTGTCGCCGGTGGTGGCGCCGTTGAACAGGAGGCTGCTGAAGGTCGCAACTCCATTGGTGGTCGAGGCGGTCGCCGGGGTGGTGGTCAGGTCGGCGTTGGCGTCCGTTACGCTGATGCTCACCGAACTCGCCATGAACACCGCACCGCTTTCCGTCAGCGTCACTGCGGGTGCCGGGGTCATCGCGGTGCCGGGAACGGTGCCGGTTGAGGGCGGCGGCGTGGTGAAGCTCATGGCGTAGTTGGTCTGCACCGCGCCGGCATCGACGCATGGGGCTCCCGAGGTGTATCCCGTATAGTTCGAGCTGTCGTAGGGCTCGCCGCGCTGGTCGGCGGTAACGCCATTGGGGACGTCCCCGGCAACGCCTCCGCAGATGGCGTTGCTGCCCGGCAGCGGAATCATGGTGTGTGTGGGGCCGCCGTAATTACCGAGCGTGGCAAGCCCGGTGGCATTGCCGACAACGTTCCCGGAGCCCGAGTAGGCGCCGGAAATCTCTCCCCCTGTATCCCCGCTCAGGATGCTGTTATTGATCGTGAGCGAAGTTGAGCTGAAGATAGCACCTCCAGCGGCCGCTGAATTGCCGGAGAACGTGCTGCCGCTCACGACCAGAGCCCCCCCCGTGTTCGATATCGCGCCGCCAAATTGACCATCTCCTGAAACGTTGCCGGAGAAAGTGCAGTTGGTGACCGTTGCGCTGCCCCCGCCGACGGAAATGGCCCCGCCAAAACCGTTCGCAGTGTTGCCGGAGAACGTACTGTCGGATACTGTCAGCGTCCCGGCGCTCCAGATTGCACCGCCGATCCCGCCAATGTCCGTGGGAGCTGTATTACCTGTGAAAGTGCTGCCGGTCACCGTCAGCGCGCCATTGACAAAGACGGTAATGCCGCCGCCCCCATTTCCATTGTTGCCATCCGCGATGGTGAGGTTGGCGATCGAAGCGCCCGTCGCTTCACCATTAACAGTGAACACCGTGCTGGCATCGTTACCACTCACCGTCACCAGATTCGTGAGCGTGGCCCCGCTGCCCGTGGTCGCACCATAGATCGCAGTGCTCAACGGAATGCCGAGGGTTCCGTTGGCCAGCGTGATGGTCTGCGCCGTGGCGAAGACCTTTGTCCCTGCCGTATCGAAGTAGATATTCGCTGCGCCCGCGGTTCCGGCCGCGGCCAGCGCCGCGCGCAGAGTGCAGCTTGTGTCCGTCGTGTTGCTCGTGGTCGAGGCCAGCGGCGTGCACGAGCCGGTGGTGTTGTCTGCGGTGGTGTTCACTACATAATTCGGCAATGTGTTGGTGAGCGAGAACGTCACGCTGCCCAGATTCGCCACCGTCGCCGTCACGTCGTAGCTGCCCACAATTCCGTTGGCCGTGGCGGTCACCGAGCAGGATCCCGTGGAGTCCGTCGTGCAGGTTTCGGAGTTCGAAAGCGCCGCCGTCGCGCCCGAGGCGGGCGTGGTGAAGGTCACCACCTGACCGGCAAGGCCCGCGGCATTCGCCGTGACCGTCACCGTCAAAGGTGTGGCGAAGGCGGCATCGATCATCGCGGACTGCGGAGTCCCGGCGCTGGCCTCCATCTCATAGACCACGCCCTTCACCGTCAGCCCGCTGCTGATGGCGAGCGTGGCCGTGGGGCAGAGTGCCACATTGCCGTTGATCGTGCCCGAGCCGGCCAGAGTCGCCCCGCAGCCCACGTAGACCGTGGTTGTTGCCGAAAGCGAGCCGTTGACCTCGAGCGTACCGTTTTCCACGTTGGTGGGGCCGGTATAGGTATTGACGCCGGAGAGCACCAGCGTGCCCGCGCCGTTCATCGTCAGCCCGCCCGCGCCGGCGTTGTTGCCCGTACCGCCCGAGCCGGTCTGGTCGGCAATTACGCCGGAGATGGTTTGCGTCTGGTTCAGGCCCGGCGCGAACGTGATGGTGTCATTGCCCTGGATAAAGATGGCGCTGCCGAGGGCCAGGCCATTGTTGGCGCCCGTGCCGGCGGCTACGGTGTCGCCCGTTTCAGAGAGCGGGCCTTCAAACGTAAGCATTCCGCCCTGCTGGACGAACACCGCGCCGCCCGCGCCCAAGCCGCCGCCGCCGAGGGAACTCGATGCGTTTCCGCCGCCAAATCCGCCCCCGCCCGGCCCGTAGTAGCCGGGAGAGCCGGCCCCTCCGCCCCCGCCAAAGCCGCCCTCACCGCCGACGCCAAAGCCGGCCCCACCGCCGCCCCCGCCAAAGCCGCCCGAGGCGGCCCCACCGCCGCCGCCACCGCCCCCGCCAAAGCCGCCTGCGCCGGCAGTGTCAGTGTTGAGATTGCCCCCACCCACGCCGCCGCCGGCGCCGCCGCAATCCAGCCCTATAGGCCCGGTCCCCCCTGCGGAGGCGGCTCCGCCGCCGCCGTCGGCGCCGCCGGAGCTTACGGCGCAATAAAAACCGTCATCTCCAACGTCACTTGCAACCCCTCCCCCCGCGGCCGCACCGATGGCAATCCCGGGTGAGCCATTTCCCAAAGGGTAACCCGGGCCCCCGTTGGCTCCTACGCCCAGCCCGCCGCCGCCGCCTATGGCACCTCCGCCCCCGCCGTTTCCGCCCATGCCTCCACCGCCGGCGCTACCAGTAGAATTCACGTTTGAGCCCGTCGCACCGCCCGCTGCGTTATCCCCGGAAAAGCTGACGTTTGAGGCTGTGACGGTAACGAGATTGGCTACGAAGATGGCTCCGCCAAGTCCAGCCCCGCCGCCGCCCGGGGAGGAGGCTGAACCGCCCGCGCCGCCCTGGGCCGCGCAACCGGAGAACGTGAGATTCGCAATCGTCACGCTCTCGGCAACCTGGGTGCTCGTCCCCGGGGACCAAGCGCCGATGAAAAAGCAGCGGTACGTGTTATTGCCGCTGATGGTGATGCTGGCGCCGGTGCCGTCGATGGTCAGGCCATTGTCCTCGAGCGCCGGAAGATCGGCCGTGAGTGTGATGGTTCCGATGAGACTCGCGGAGAAGCTGATGGTGTTCGCGCCGCCGGTCGTGTCGGCCTGGGTAATGGCATAGCGCAGGTCGCCGGTCGTCCCCGAGCCGCTGCCCCCGCCCCCGGGATTGGTGTCGGTCAGGACATTCACCGTGTAGGTGGTCTGCGCCAGGGCCCCGACCGCGCTTAGGTACAACAAGCCGGCCACGGCTGCGAACGAACACAACCAGCGCCCTTGCCTGCGGGCACTGGAAGGGATCAGGAAATGAAGGGAAGGCGAAACAGGACGGCGGACCAGACAACCAGAAGTGCGCATTGACCGAAACCTCGCAACCAGAAACCAAGATGGACGGCGGGGGCCCTGAAGCAACCGGGGAACAACGGAAGGATGAAGAATTGCAGCCACAGCTCACGTGGCACTGGGTCGAACTGCGCGAACGGTTGAGGAGGAAGGAAGGGGACCGGACTAAGTCTGCGGGAAAGATTTTGCACCCCGAGGCAGGAGCGCGCAATTCCACTAATCAGTAGGGGTAGAATTCACGTTGGTATTTGGTTCTGAGTCCATAGAGCTGGCGTAGAGCCGCTTGCCCAATGTTCACTTGCGGAGGCAGGCCGCAGCCGTCTGTTTCGGAGCGGTTTCCGGATTTTCGGGTGTGCCCCCACAGCCAGGGCCCCGGTCCGCTGATCCTTGTCTGCTCCGGCCGACCCAGGTCGCGTCTCCTGCAGGCCGTGTCCCCGCGCGGCGCCGCATGACTAGCCCTCCGTTTCACCCGCAGGATTCCTGAGAATGACCTCTCTGTTGAGTCGGTCCTATCGCTCTGTTGTCTCTTCCGAAGGTGCCCGCGTCGCTTTGCTGTTGTTGTCGTGCGTCCTGATCCCGGAGCCGGTATGCCTGTGAATCGATCGGGTGCGAGGCCCCACCTCTCCTGGCGCGACCAGGACTCGATCATCCGGCTGTGGAACGAACTGGCGGAGTTTCCAGCCTCGTCCCCGCAGGAGGCGCTTGAGTATTGTCTCCACGCACTGGGCGGGCTGGTCGGCGCGGTCAATGCCACGTGGGTCGGCGCGTTCCGCGAGAAGAACTGGGAGCAGAGCCGGCCCTCCGATCCTTTACTGGGCTGGCAGCCGCGCACCTGCGTGACTCTCTATCCCACCGAAGCGTGGCAGCGCGCCCATGAAGTGGCCATGGACGCTGTGCGGCACAACTACATGGATCCGCATACGGTAGCGCTGGCGATCCGCTTCGGGCAGAATCGCTGCCATTTGCGCGAAGAGCTGGTAAGCGACCGCGACTGGGCGAAAGATCGGATCTACCAGGAGGTGCTGACGCCGCTGGGTATCGGTCACCGTCTGATGTGTGTCTCGGCGACGGCGCCGAGCGCCGAGTCCTATCTGATCTTCGACCGCGAGAACGGGCGGGGCTTCGGCGCGCGGGAGCGCGATCTGCTCGCGTTTTTCCTGCATGGCAGCGCCCTGCTGCACCGAGAGCTGCTGCAGCTGCACGGATTGCTGAATGCTCTTCGGCCGCTCAGCCCGCGGGAACGTGACGTGCTGCGCCTGCTTCTCACCGGGGATTCTGAGCGGGAGATCGCTCGGGCTCTGGGCCTCACTCCGGCAACGACGCATCAGTATGTTGTAGCGGTGCTTCGCAACTTTGGCGCGCACAGCCGCGCCGAGCTCATGGCGCAATGGCTGCGCCGACTGGCTCCTTAGCCTCTGGAGGCAGTTTCAGGCTAGCCAATCAGGCACTTCGCCAGAACCATCCGCGAGACAGTCGATCAGGTCAGCGCTCCTAAGACCGTCTTCGCCGCCGAGCAGCGTGAGCGCAAGCGCGAACTCTGCCGTGACCAGCAGATTCTGCAGGTGCATCCGGTCGCGGCCGGTCACCGAGCGCGATCCCTGTTTCAGACTGTCGCTCAAATTGATCCGCGCAGCGTGCAGCGCTGGCGCGCACCCAAACAGCAGCCCGCCCAGCACGGTGAGGGCGACTGCAAAGCACAGAACGGGGACATTGAAGCGGACCAGATTCTCGACCGCATTATTGAGATTCGGAAGGAGCGTCAGGCTCGCCTTCATCAGGCTCCGGCCGAGCACAACCCCGAGCGCGCCTCCGATCAGCGAGAGCGTAATGCTCTCCGTCAGGAGCTGCGTCAGGAGGACGCGCGGCGTCGCGCCCAGCGCGGCGCGCACCGCCAGCTCCTGTTGCCGGGCGGAGCCGCGCACCAGAAGCAGATTCGCGATATTGCTTCTGGCAATCAGGAGCACGAACCCCACCGCCGCAAGCAGAAGCCAGAGATTACGAGCCAGAGCCGGATCCAGCCAGTCGTCCTTTATCGAGCGCGTCATCGCCAAAGAACTCATCGATGAGCAGCATTCCGGATGGAAGACCGGCAACACGGACATTGCGATTGGCCCCAGCTAGCGACTGGCCAAGCCCAGGCGAGGGTCGCTGATGACCGCCTCGGCCTGGAATTCTTGGTTTCCTGCGAGCCCTTGGCGCGACTGAAAACACTCCACTTCAACAAGGTTCAACAGAGATCAACACCTCTGCTCCCAAAGCAGATAAGACGATTCATTGAAGCCTGTTGAAAATCGTGGCCACTAACTGCGTTGAATTGAACATGGACAGAGCCGCGATCCCAGCTCTGTTGATCCCTGTGGAACGGTTTGATCGTTGCCTGGTCGCATCCAACCGGCCCGACCTAATTCCCCGTCGCGCTCACTCGTCGCTCCCAGCCCGCAGTGTCTATGCCCTTTATGAGGAACCAGAGCAACTGAAAGACACCGGCCACGAATGTTGGCAACAGATATAGCATCGAGTCATATTTTGGCGCCAGCAGCGCGGCAAAGTTCTTGGCCACGAATCCCGCGCCACCCAGTACGACCACCACGCCAAGTATGCGCGGCAGATAACCCGATCGATAGATCAGATAGCCTCGGATCATCGTCGGTATGCCATACATCGCGGTGAAGAAGCTAAAGACGTATCCATACACGGTCAGGCAAAGATACGGAAGCCACACGCGCGCATCCGGCCCCAATGCCCCGGCCAGTGCCGCATCCGTCGCCGGCAGCGCCGCGGAGAAATAGAAGATCTCGCCCACGGCGAAGATGGTCGTCCCAAAGATCCCAAAGCACAGGGCAATCATGGAAAGCGTCCGACTCACCGGCCGCAGCAACACGTAGAAAATCGCCGTCAGCGACAGGTCGCACATGGCCTCAAGCAGGTAGGAAGCAAACCCGGCGCGGAGCAGCCTAACCGACGCCGCCACTCGGTGTGCGGTCTCTGCAACATCATGGCCCGCCAGCAGCCTCCCCGGCACCCAGGACTCGCCGAATCCCCCGGCAAAAATCGAAATCAGGATCAGCCATCCCGCCAGTCGCACATACCGCTGGGCATCGCGCGTGTTCATCGAACCTTCTTTCGTGTGTTTTGGGACGTCGAAACTGCCTATGCACGCCCGCAGCTCCGGCTTCCAGTCCCTGCGATCCGTGCTGATTATTCTTGAAAATTGCGCAACCTTCTCCGCAAGAGACTCTATTCTCTGCTGCCGGGACCCCATTTCAGATGGAGCCTGCTGCCGGAAGGTTGCGAACCGGTTACTCAAGGGGAAACGCGGCTCGGTAAGCTTGACAACAACCGGTCGAGGGAATAGTCGTTCCAGTGATCGAACGCCAACAGGGCAGCGTACACAGCAGCATAGATCAGTTGTACGCCTGCGGTGCTCCAGTCCTGCCGCAAGGCCGTGCCGAACGTGAGGACCAGGATGAGCAGCGAGCCTATGACCAGCGCAAGCCGGGTGCAGAGGCCGAGGAGGAGCAGAAACCCCAGAATCGCCTCTGCCCACGGGAGCGCGAGTCCGAATACATGGACGCTCCAGACAGGTAGCGGCGTCTTTTGAAACATGGGGATGAGCGAGTTGGCAAATGTCGCTGACCCCGCGGCGATTCGGGATACCCCATGCATGCAGATGTTGACCCCAAGCGTGAGCCGCAGCAACAGGAAGGCGAGCGCCGGACCGCGCCCCTGAGATTGAGCCGGGGATCTCACGTTCCCTCCATCATTTATTTCCGTGCGACGGCCGGCCGCTTACGCTGACTTCTCTGGCGCAACAATCCAGCTTAGCTGAGATGCGTGCGCGAAGACCTCCTGAATCGTGGCAGCCTCTTCCTGGGGCGCGAACGCGTTGCGAATCGCCGAGTCCACTGTATGGCCGTCGCGCAAAGCGGAAAGCAGGCGGAACTGCCCGGCTGTCAGGCGGCTGTGATATACCGAATCGTCGTAACGATGAATGGCGAGCCAGATATCGGCGCGCGGCATTGCCGGAAGCCGTGCCAGCGCCGGCTGTCTGCGCATCGTCGCCGCGTTGCTGACGATATCAGCATCGGGCATCCCGTGGTGGACGGCGATGACGAGATCGTCGACGGGATAGCGCAGGTGGAGCAACTGGAGGTGAGGCTGGAGTGTAAGCACGGTCGCAGGCGAGACCCGCAGCGCACCTGACTCCGTAAGGGGAGGCAGACTCGCCCCATCGAAAGCCTCGACATAGGCCCACTCCACGCGAGCTGCATCCACCGCGAGATCGTGTCGTCTGCCCGTGAACTCCGGATGCCGGGCGATCCAGCAAGGCAGGCGCTTGCCGAGATTTCGCAAAGTGAAGGATGTGGAGGGATTTTCGGCGAGATAGGCACGGATCAGCGCGTCGAAGCGGTCCGGGCCGACAATGGCGCTCAGCGCGGGATAATCCTCGGAGACCGCGTCGATGATTCGAAACCAATACTGACGGTTGTAGATTTCGAGGCGTTCAGATGAGGTGAGCGTCCCGCTGGGCTTGATGTAGCGGGAAGCCATCGTCGCCGTTGACTGCCCGTCTTCAGCAACTGTTTGCATGTCGAAGTCCGGTGTCAGGGGCCGGCGCACATCGGCGGCCATGCGGCGCTGCAGTTCGAGGAGGCTCAAGCCGCTACCTCCTCGCTGTCCAAAACCTTTTCCTCTCCGGCATGGGACTGCAGCAGGAACTGGTTCGCCTTGAGCGCCTCGGCATGGACTTCTTCAAAGGAGGGAATGTTATCGTCCCATTCCAGCAGCGTGGCGGTGGGGCCGGTACGCTCAATGGCACGCGCATAGAGCGTCCAGACTGGGTCGAGCACCGGATGATCGTGCGTGTCGAGGGTGTACTTCTCGAATTTGGAGTGGCCGGCGATGTGAATCTGCGCAACGCGCCTGGCATCGACGGCGTTGACGTAGTCCATGGGATTGAAGCCGTGATTCTGCGAGGATACGTAGATGTTGTTGACGTCGAGCAATATGCCGCAGTCGGCCGCGTGAACTACCTCGTTGAGAAACTCCCACTCGGTCATCTGCGACTCGTGGAACTCGGCGTAGCTGCTCACATTTTCGACCGCAACCGGAATTTCAAGGGAATCCTGTACTTCGCGGATGCGCTCTGCCGTCGTGCGGATTGCTTCGAAGGTATAAGGCAGAGGCAGCAGATCGTGTGTATAAGTGCCATCTACACTGCCCCAGCAAAGATGATCCGAGACCCACGGCGTTTTCGTGCGCCGAGTTAGTTCCTTCAGTCTCCTGAGATGTTCGCGGTTCAGCGGCTGCGCCGAGCCGAAGTACATCGAGACTCCGTGCTGGACGACTTTGTACTGATCGAGAATGCGGTCAAGAATCGTCAGCGGCCGGCCGCCATCCACCATGTAGTTTTCGGAGATGATCTCAAACCAGTCGACTTCAGGTTTGCGCGAGAAGATGTGATCGTAGTGCGGGATGCGCAGACCGATTCCCACACCGTAATTCGTGAAGGCATTGAAGCGATTGGCCGGCATAGAGAACTCCTGGTAATAAAGAGGTGCGGCTGGAAGCCCGCCGGAGCGAAGCCTCCAGCACGACATGCGGCGCTTAGATGAGCGAGGGTTTCGATCCATCGGTTGCGCAGCCGCCCTTGCCCTTGCAGCTGTTCTTACCTTTGCAGCCGTTGTCGCTGCTCTTGCAGCCACCCTGGCCTTTGCAGTCGTTCTTGCCCTTGCAGGAGTGCTTGGCGGTGCCTGCGGTCTGGCCATGCGCCAGCACCAAAACTCGCGCACTGGCCGAGGCGCTTGCCGGCGAGGTGCCACCGTTCTGAGCGTTCTGTGCGTTGAGGCGAGCCGATGTTCCGCCGAGAAGGCCGGCAACAGCGGCAGCGATAGCGAGATGATGTACGGCGCTTGTCTTCATGACGAGTACCTTCCTTCGGTTAGGCCGCGCCCTCTTCCGGGCTGGGCGTTGCTGACTCGGAATTCCGACACGGGATAAGCAGGAATTCCCACCCAGGCCGCTCGTTCCGTCGGTATACGGCCTGTTACGCCTATAGGAGCCCCAGCGGAACACAGGGTTACATGGTGACGCGGAAAATCGAACCGAAAGGGCGGGGGGACGGGTGGGATGCCGTGCACATTGCGGGAAACTCCCCAAACGGCTGTTTGCCTGACAGCTGATGAGAGCTATGGCTGCATCTGTAACGATTCATGCCCTTGTGGCTCCAATGAGGTGCAGTCAAACTTTTGCCAGGCGGTCATGCCATGAACTCTGTAACAGCTATTCCTGTCCGGAAGCACAACAAGCCGGTAAGCTGGCCTGTGCAGATGTATACGAGCTTCTGCACTGCGGGGACGTCCCTGCAAGCGCCGTTTCTGCTGGCGGTACGGTTGTACTGGGGATGGCAATTTGCGCAAACGGGGTGGGGCAAGCTGCATCATTTGGCCCAGATTACTGAGTTTTTCAGGAGCCTGGACATTCCGCTTCCATCATTCAATGCCCACTTCGTTGCGGGGCTGGAGTTTGTTGGCGGACTGCTCCTGATCGCCGGACTGGCTTCACGGCTGAGGGGCTTTCTGCTGGCGACCAACATGTTCGTTGCCTACTGGACCGCCGATCATCAGGCGCTGTTCTCCGTCGTTTCGGATCCGGGCAAGTTCTATGGTGCAGACCCGTACACTTTTCTTTTCGCTTCGCTGCTGGTTCTGATCTTCGGAGCGGGTTTCTTTTCGCTGGATGCTGCAATCGCGCGGCGCTGGAGGAAGGAGGTGTGAGCCTGGCGGATGCAAGGTCTCTGGAGCGGGACGAGGCACAGATGATTGCGGCCATTTTGGCGGGCGACAGAGAGCTGTATCACAAGCTCATCCAGCCCTACGAGCTCAGCGTTTACCGCATGGCGATGTCCTTCGTCAAAAACGAGACCGAAGCGGAAGATGTGGCGCAGGAGGCGTTTCTGAAGGCCTTTCGCAATCTTTCGGGTTTTCGCGGAGAGTCGAAGTTCAGCACCTGGCTGATCAGCATCACTCTCAACGAGGCGCGAAGACGCCTGCGGCGCCAGAGCACGGTGCGGATGGAGTCGCTCGATGAGCCTCCCGAGAAGGGAGGCAAGGTTTCGCCCGCGCTGCTGCGGGACTGGCGGGAGATTCCCTCCGAAGCTCTGGAGCGGCGCGAAGTGCGAGCGCTCCTTCAGAGCGCCATCGAACATCTTGCACCGATTTACCGGGAAGTGCTGGTGATGCGCGACATTGAAGAACTCAGCATTGAAGAGACGGCTGGTACGCTGGCCATCAGTATCTCTTCGGTAAAGGTAAGACTGCATCGGGCCCGTATCATGCTGCAAAAGGAGCTTGCGCCTAAACTGAAGCTAGCGAGTCCGAAGAGAAGGAGGTGGTTCTCGTGATACTGGAATGCAAACATGTCTGGGACTACATCTCCGAATTCCTCGACGACTCCCTGCCGCCGGAAACAAGAGATCTGGTGCAGAAACATCTGGAGAACTGCGAAATCTGCTCCGCCATTCTCGACTCGACACGGAACATTCTTATTCTGACTGCTGACGATCGGGTCTTCGAACTGCCTGCCGGCTACAGCGAACGCCTGCACGCGCGCCTGGCGCGGGAGATCCGCGCCGCGAACAGCCGCCCGGAGAAGCCCACCCCGGATCAGGATTAGATTGAGCCGTGCAGATAGATG